>NZ_JBVHWW010000038.1:0-79741 GCF_055563995.1 Streptomyces sp. NPDC029164
CCCCCCCCCCCCCCCCCCCCCCCCCCCCCCCCCCCCCCCCCCCCCCCCCCCCCCCCCCCCCCCCCCCCCCCCCCCCCCCCCCCCCCCCCCCCGCAACGGCGCCGCACCCGGAACGAAGCGGTTCGGCGCCCGCGCCGCTGCCGGGGCTCCGCCCCAGACCCCGCGCCTCAAACGCCGGCGAGGCTGGATCTGCGCGGCCCCTGCCACCGGAGGTACCGGTTCGGGGGGTTCCCCCGCAGGCGGCGGACGGGCAATCTGGTACGGCACCCCCACGACGGGAGGCTGACGGCATGCGGTTCGATTCCGGGCGCGTCTGTCTGGACCTGGTGGCCACCTTCACCCCGCACGAGGGGATCCCGGACGGTGACGAGCTGCGGGTGTGGCTCGCCGGGGCCGGGCTGGTGCCCCACCGCACACCGCTGGCCCGGGTGGGGCCCGACTGGGCGGCCGCCTTCCGGGCCCTGCGCGGCGACGTGGAAACCCTCGTACGGGCGGAGCTCGCCGGCGCCGCGGCCCCGTCCGCGGGCACGGCGAACGCCCTCGCCCGGGTCAACGCGCTGGCCGCCGGACCACCCCCGGGCCTGTGTGCCGTTCGGGACCAAGAGGGGCACTTGGTCCGGGAGTTGTGCGGCGGCGTGGAATGCGGCGCGCTGCTCGCGGCCGTCGCCCGGGACGCCGTCGAGCTGCTGACCGACCCCGGCGACCTGGCGCTGCTGCGGGCCTGCGAGGGCGACGGCTGCACCCGCGTCTACCTGGACACCTCCCGCGGCCACCGGCGCCGCTGGTGTTCCAGCGAGCTGTGCGGCAACCGCGAGCGCGTCGCCCGGCACCGCCGCCGGGTCCTGTCGTCCGGATCCCGGTAGCGGGCGTATCACCCAGCGAGACCCGTTCCGGAACGGGCGTGCGGACAGGCCGCCGGGTCGCGTACGGTTGACGGTCGCCCATGCACGTCAGAAGGGGGCCTTGGTGGCCGCGCAGAATGCCGCTGTCGACAGCACGGCGGATTCCGTCCGCGATCGGGAGATCGCGGTCGAGCAGACGCATCTCGACCACGTGTACCGACGCCTCGAGGAGAAGATCCACGAGGCGGAGTTCCTCATGAACGACGCCGCCAAGCGCGGCCAAGTGGGGACGCCCGGCGCACTCGCCGAGCGCGACGCGCAGGTCTTCCGGGCGGGCATCCACCTGAACCGGCTCAACAACGAGTTCGAGGACTTCCTCTTCGGCCGCATCGACCTGGTGCTCGGCAAGGACGGGGAGCGCGGCCCGGACGGCGCGTACACCTCCGTCGAGCCCGCCGACGACGCGATCCGCGAGGACCTCACGGCCGACGTCGCCGAGACCCTGCACATCGGCCGCATCGGAGTCCTGGACTCCGACTACTCGCCGCTGGTCATCGACTGGCGCGCACCGGCCGCCGCGCCGTTCTACCGCTCCACGCCCAAGGACCCCGGCCGCGTCGTGCGCCGCCGCGTCATCCGCTCCAAGGGCCGCAAGGTGCTGGGCGTCGAGGACGACCTGATGCGCCCCGAGGTCACCGCCTTCCTCGACGGCCGGGAGCTCCCCGCCATCGGCGACGGCGCCCTGATGGCCGCCCTCGGGCGGGCCCGCACGCACTCGATGCGGGACATCGTCTCCTCCATCCAGGCCGAGCAGGACCTGGTCATCCGGGCGCCCGCCGCGTCCGTCGCCGAGGTCGCGGGCGGACCCGGCACCGGCAAGACCGCCGTCGCCCTGCACCGCGCCGCCTACCTGCTCTACCAGGACCGGCGCCGCTACTCCGGCGGCATCCTGATCGTCTCGCCGACCCCGCTGCTCGTCGCGTACACCGAGGGCGTGCTGCCCTCCCTCGGCGAGGAGGGCCAAGTCGCCATCCGCGCGCTCGGCTCCCTCGTCGACGGCGCGGAGGCCACCACCTACGACTCCCCGGCCGTGGCCCGCGTCAAGGGCTCCTCCCGGATGCTGAAGGTGCTCCGCAAGGCCGTACGGGGCGTACTCGAACTCGGCGGCGCCCCCGACCGGCTGCGCGTGGTGGCCTTCGGCCGCCGCCAGGAGCTGGAGGCCGACGAGCTGAACCGGATCCGGCAGAACGTGCTCAGCGGCACCGCCCCGGTCAACCTGCTGCGCCCGCGCGCCCGCAAGCTGCTGCTCGACGCCCTGTACGCGAAGTCCGGCGGCGCCGGCCGGCACAGCGACCCGGAGCTGGCCGCCGAGCTGCGCTCGGCCTTCGACGAGGACATCTCCACCGAGGACGCCTTCATCGGCTTCCTCAACGCCTGGTGGCCCGAGCTGACCCCGCGCACGGTGCTCGCCGCGCTGGCCGACGAGCGCCACCTGGGCCGCTGGTCGCGGCGGGACCTGAACCCGCGCGAGACCCGCCAGCTGGCCCGTTCGCTGCGCCGGGTGGGCCCGGACGGCAAGGGCCCCCTGTCGGTGCACGACGTGGCCCTCCTCGACGAGCTCCAGCAGCTGCTCGGCGCCCCGGCGCGGCCCAAGCGCAGGCGGGAGATGGACCCCCTCGACCAGCTCAGCGGGCTGGAGGAGCTGATGCCGATCCGCGAGGAGACCCAGTGGGAGCGGGCCGAGCGGCTCGCGGCGGAGCGCACCGAGTACGCGCACGTGATCGTGGACGAGGCGCAGGACCTGACGCCGATGCAGTGGCGGATGGTGGGCCGCCGCGGCCGGATGGGCACCTGGACGGTGGTCGGCGACCCGGCGCAGTCCTCCTGGACCGATCCGGAGGAGGCGGCCGCGGCGCGCGACGAGGCGCTGGGCAGCCGGCCGCGCCGCCGGTTCACGCTGACGGTCAACTACCGCAACCCGGCGGAGGTCGCCGAGGTGGCCTCCCGCGTACTGCGGCTGGCGATGCCCGGCATGGAGCCGCCGTCGGCGGTGCGCTCCACGGGCCTCCAGCCCCGGTTCACGGCCGCGGCGGGCGACCTGGGGGCCGCGGTCCGCGAGGAGACCCGGCGGCTGCTGGAACAGGTGGACGGGACCGTCGGCGTGGTCGTGGCGATGGACCGGCGCGCGGAGGCCGCGGGCTGGCTCGCCGACCTGGGCGCGCGGGCGGTGGCGCTCGGCAGCCTGGAGGCCAAGGGCCTGGAGTACGACGCCACGGTGGTCGTCTCCCCGGCGGAGATCGCGGACGAGTCCCCGGCGGGCCTGCGCGTGCTGTACGTGGCGCTGACGCGTGCGACGCAGCAGCTGACGGTGGTCTCGGCCGACCGGGACAAGCCGGACGCGGACGGGGTGCCGGAACTGCTGCTGCCGTAGCGGGCCGCCCCGCGGGGGCGGTTCACGGCGTGGCTCCGGCCCTGCTCAGGGCCTCGTACATCCGTATGGTCCGCGGCCAGGAGCGTGGTGGCGCGAACCGACCGCGAGCAGGGGGATCACATTCGGCGATCCTTTGTTAGCCTGGGTACGGCACCGACTCGATCCAAGCCCCCGGGCCCAACCTTCGTCGCTTAGAGCGACCACTTGCCGCGAGGCGAGCATGGCGGGTCGGTGTCATAGACGTACGAATCACCAGGTCCGCCCCCTCCACCGGGGGGGGGCCCGGACCTGTTTTGTATGGACCCACCCTTCCGAACACCTCCTGCTATCTCGTATGGTGGAAGAGTCTTTCCGAAATTTGTAGCTGGTTACCTTGTACTGGCTGGTAGGTGGGACGATCGGACAACAGGTCCCCTGCCGAACCTGCCATGTTCTCGGCCGGTGCAGCGCGGGGCCCTGTGTTAAGCGAACCAGGGACAGAAGAGGAAACACGGCCATGGCAACGGCGCCCAGCGTCTCGTATTCGATGACGGTCCGCCTGGAAGTGCCCGCGAGCGGAACCGCGGTCTCCCAGCTCACCACCGCCGTGGAGTCCTCCGGCGGTTCGGTCACCGGCCTCGACGTGACCGCCTCCGGCCACGAGAAGCTCCGGATCGACGTCACCATCGCCGCGACCTCCACCGCCCACGCGGACGAGATCGTCGAGAAGCTGCGCGGGATCGAGGGCGTCAGCCTCGGCAAGGTCTCCGACCGAACCTTCCTGATGCACCTCGGCGGCAAGATCGAGATGGCGTCCAAGCACCCCATCCGCAACCGTGACGACCTCTCCATGATCTACACCCCGGGCGTGGCCCGCGTGTGCATGGCGATCGCCGAGAACCCCGAGGACGCGCGCCGCCTCACCATCAAGCGCAACACCGTCGCAGTCGTGACGGACGGCTCCGCCGTGCTGGGCCTGGGCAACATCGGCCCGATGGCCGCCATGCCGGTCATGGAGGGCAAGGCGGCCCTCTTCAAGCGCTTCGCGGACATCGACGCCTGGCCGATCTGCCTGGACACCCAGGACCCCGACGAGATCGTGGCCGCCGTCAAGGCCATCGCCCCCGGCTTCGCGGGCATCAACCTGGAGGACATCTCCGCGCCGCGCTGCTTCGAGATCGAGGCCCGGCTGCGCGAGGCCCTCGACATCCCCGTCTTCCACGACGACCAGCACGGCACCGCCATCGTGGTGCTCGCCGCCCTCACCAACGCACTGCGCGTGGTGGGCAAGGCAGTTGGCGACGTCAAGGTCGTCATGTCGGGCGCCGGCGCGGCCGGCACGGCCATCCTCAAGCTGCTCCTCGCGGCGGGCGTCAAGAACGCGGTGAGCGCCGACATCCACGGCGTCGTGCACGCGGGCCGCCCCGACCTCGTCGACGCGGCCCCCGACTCCCCGCTGCGCTGGATCGCCGACAACACCAACCCCGAGGGCTACACGGGCACTCTGAAGGAGGCCGTGGTCGGCGCCGACGTCTTCATCGGCGTCTCGGCCCCGAACGTGCTGTCCGGCGAGGACGTCGCCGCCATGGCGGAAGGCGCCATCGTGTTCGCGCTCGCGAACCCGGACCCCGAGGTGGACCCGGCCGTCGCCCGCCAGACCGCCGCCGTCGTCGCCACCGGCCGCTCCGACTTCCCGAACCAGATCAACAACGTGCTGGTCTTCCCGGGTGTGTTCCGCGGTCTGCTGGACGCCCAGTCCCGCACCGTGAACACGGAGATGATGCTGGCCGCCGCGAGCGCGCTCGCGGACGTCGTCGGCGAGGACGAGCTGAACGCGAACTACATCATCCCGTCGGTCTTCAACGACAAGGTCGCCGGCGCGGTCGCGGGCGCCGTCCGCAAGGCGGCGTCGGGCTCCTGAGGCCCGCTGTGAGAGCCCTCACGGCGGGCCGCTACCGGCGCGTCGCGAGATGCGGGCCCGGCGGGGCGCCTCTAGGGTTGCGGGGATGCCCGCGGGGTCCGCGGTCCACAGCGGCGTGCGAGCGAAGGCATGGACGGAGCGTCACCGCGGCGTGACTGTGGCGCTTTTCGTGTGACCCCGACGGGTGCCGGATTGGCTTTCCCGCCGCTGGTGGGGGCAGGATGCGTAACCGGGCGAGAGGGTCTGACGTTCAGACCCGGGTCCGGGGACTGTCCTAGGGCCCTGGCAGCATCGGCTTCGATCTCACGCCTCTAAGGCAAGTTGAACACGGGAGTACAACATGAACCGCAGTGAGCTGGTGGCCGCTCTGTCCGAGCGCGCCGAGGTGACCCGCAAGGACGCCGACGCCGTTCTGGCCGCGCTCGCCGAGACCGTTGGCGAGATTGTCGCCAAGGGCGACGAGAAGGTCACCATCCCCGGCTTCCTGACCTTCGAGCGCACCCACCGTGCCGCTCGCACCGCGCGCAACCCGCAGACCGGCGACCCCATCCAGATCCCGGCCGGCTACAGCGTGAAGGTCTCCGCGGGCTCCAAGCTCAAGGAAGCCGCCAAGGGCAAGTAGGTCCTGCCCCGGCGCCGAGGGCCGCACAGGCTTTTGGAACGGCAGTAGTACGCAGAACGACGATGGGCGGTCACCCCCGGGCGGGGTGGCCGCCCTTCGGCCTGTCCGGGGCCGGACGGACGTGCCGGACGGGGCCGGACGGACCGGGACGGAGTCGGGCGGACGGGGGCGGAATTGGGCGGACGGGTACAGACGCGGGCGGACGCGGGCGGACATGGCGCGGGGTCCGGGGGAGCCGCGCCCGACCCGGCCCGGCCCGGGTGGTCCGGGGCCGCCCGGCAGGCCCTGTGAGGGCCCGTCAGGGCCCTTGGCGGGCCCCGGTATGCCCGTGGCATGCCCCACCCGGCCGCGCGAGGCCACGCGAAAGCCCCCCGGGCCCTCGAACGGGGCCAGGGGGGCTTTCGCGTACGCGGGTACGGCTCAGACGAGGTCGCCGCCCGGCAGCTCGACCTTCGCGCCGAGCTCCACGAGCTTCTCCATGAAGTTCTCGTAGCCCCGGTTGATCAGGTCGATGCCGTGCACGCGCGAGGTGCCCTCGGCGGCCAGCGCCGCGATGAGGTACGAGAACCCGCCGCGCAGGTCGGGGATGACCAGGTCGGCGCCCTGCAGCTTGGTCGGGCCGGAGACGACCGCCGAGTGCAGGAAGTTGCGCTGGCCGAAGCGGCAGGCCGAGCCGCCCAGGCACTCGCGGTACAGCTGGATGTGAGCACCCATCTGGTTGAGCGCCGAGGTGAAGCCGAGGCGGGACTCGTAGACCGTCTCGTGGACGATCGACAGGCCGGAGGCCTGGGTGAGGGCCACGACGAGCGGCTGCTGCCAGTCGGTCTGGAAACCGGGGTGGACGTCCGTCTCCAGCGCGATGGCCTTGAGCGGGCCGCCCGGGTGCCAGAAGCGGATGCCGTCGTCGTCGATCTCGAACGCCCCGCCGACCCGGCGGAAGGTGTTCAGGAAGGTCATCATCGAACGCTGCTGGGCGCCGCGCACGTAGATGTTGCCGCCGGTCGCCAGGGCCGCGGAAGCCCAGGACGCGGCCTCCAGACGGTCCGGCAGGGCCTTGTGGTTGTAGCCGCCGAGCCGGTCGACACCCGTGATGCGGATGGTCCGGTCGGTGTCGACGGAGATGATCGCGCCCATCTTCTGCAGGACGCAGATGAGGTCCTCGATCTCCGGCTCGACCGCGGCGTTGCTGAGCTCGGTGACGCCCTCGGCCAGGACGGCCGTCAGCAGCACCTGCTCGGTCGAGCCGACGGACGGGTAGGGGAGGCGGATCTTGCAGCCGCGCAGGCGCTGCGGGGCTTCCAGGTACTGGCCGCCTTCGCGCTTCTCGATGGTCGCGCCGAACTGGCGGAGCACGTCGAAGTGGAAGTCGATCGGCCGGCCGCCGATGTCGCAGCCGCCGAGGCCCGGGATGAAGGCGTGGCCGAGGCGGTGCAGCAGGGGGCCGCAGAACAGGATCGGGATGCGCGACGAACCCGCGTGGGCGTCGATGTCGGCGACGTTGGCGCTCTCGACGTGGGTGGGGTCGAGCACCAGCTCGCCCGGCTCCTCGCCGGGGCGGACCGTCACCCCGTGCAGCTGGAGCAGCCCGCGTACGACACGCACGTCACGGATGTCGGGAACGTTGCGCAGCCGGCTGGGTTCGCTGCCGAGCAGCGCGGCGACCATGGCCTTGGGCACGAGGTTCTTCGCGCCGCGGACACGGATCTCGCCCTCAAGCGGGGTGCCGCCGTGGACAAGCAGGACATCGTCGGTGACGGTCATGAATCTCGCGTTCCGAAGGGGGTCCCCCCAGCGGAGCCAGGGGGAGGGTGGGCAGGGGGGCCAGGGGAAAGGGTAAGGGCCACCACCCCCTTGTTCGTAAGGCCGACGTGGCCGTAGGACTGTCATGAATTCGGTACAACACCCAGCGTATCCACCACATGGCGGAGTGTTGCGTTCCGGCTGCTCCGTCCGTGCGCGCTCCTCACTGCTGCGGTGCGCCCTGAGCTGCGTACGATCCGATCTCCCCGCCGGGGCTCCGCAAAGCGCGAATGTGCGGGATCATGGCGGCATGACCGAGGTGTCCTCCCTCACAGGGCGGCTGCTCGTGGCCACCCCCGCCCTCGCGGACCCGAATTTCGACCGCGCGGTGGTGCTGCTGCTCGACCACGACGAGCAGGGCTCCCTCGGCGTTGTCCTCAACCGGCCCACGCCCGTCGGCGTCGGCGACGTCCTGCTGGCCTGGGCGCCCCTGGCCGGCACCCCCGGCGTGGTCTTCCAGGGCGGCCCCGTGGCGCTGGACTCGGCCCTCGGGCTGGCGGTCATCCCGGGCGAGGAGGGGCCGCTCGGCTGGCGCCGGGTGCACGGGGCGATCGGGCTCGTCGACCTGGAGGCGCCGCCGGAGTTGCTGGCCGCGGCCCTCGGCGGCCTGCGGATCTTCGCCGGCTACTCCGGCTGGGGCCCGGGGCAGCTGGAGGAGGAGCTCGGCGACGGCGCCTGGTACGTGGTGGAGTCGGAGCCCGGTGACGTGTCCTTCCCCGACCCCGAACAGCTGTGGCGGGCCGTGCTGCGCCGCCAGCGCAGCGAACTCGCGATGGTCGCCACCTATCCGGACGACCCGTCGCTCAACTGACGGGCGCGGGGTTAAGTACCCTGGTGGCATGAGCACTCTTGAGCCCGAGCGCGGGACTGGCACGGGGACCCTCGTAGAGCCGACGCCGCAGGTGTCGCACGGTGACGGCGACCACGAGCGCTTCGCCCACTACGTCCAGAAGGACAAGATCATGGCGAGCGCGCTCGACGGCACCCCCGTCGTCGCGCTCTGCGGCAAGGTCTGGGTACCGGGCCGGGACCCGAAGAAGTATCCGGTCTGCCCCATGTGCAAGGAGATCTACGAGTCCATGGGCCCCGGCGGGGACAAGGACAAGGGCGGCAAGGACAAGTAGTCCGACCCCTCTCCCTCCCTCTTTCGCGGGACCGAGGCCCCCGGTGCGCCACCGCGCGTCCGGGGGCCTTTGCCGTGCCCGTGGGGCGCGTTAGGGTCGGCGCCACGAGCACTCTGCGGAACGTGCGTTGCGCAGGGCGCAACACGCTGACGCGAAGGGCCGACGCATGGACCTGCTCCGCACGGACCTCATCCCCGCACCCCGGGTCGCCGACCTCCCCCCGGACGGGCGCCGCTTCACCTTCGGGCCCGAGCCGCTCCTCGACGCCGGGCCGGGGGCGGCGGCGGTCGCGCGGTGGCTGCGGCGGGAGCTCGGGGCGGCCACCGGCTGGGAGCTCCCCGCCGCCGGGGCCGGCCGGGGCGCCGAGCTGCGGCTGCGCGTCGACCCCGGCGGCGCGGGGGACGCCGGGCCGGAGGCGTACCGCGTCGAGATCGGCCCGGACGGCGCCGAGCTGACGGGCGCGACGGCCACCGGGCTGTTCTGGGCCGCCCAGACGCTGCGTCAGCTCCTCGGTCCCGACGCCTACCGGAAGGCGCCGCCGATCGGGCCGGGGCGGGCGTGGAGCCTGCCGCACGGCACGGTCGTGGACGGCCCCCGTTTCGGGTGGCGCGGGATGATGCTGGACGTGGCCCGGCACTTCACGCCCAAGGACGGGGTGCTGCGGTACGTCGACCTGCTCGCCGCCCACAAGCTCAACGTGCTGCACCTGCACCTGACGGACGACCAGGGCTGGCGGGTCGAGATCAAGCGCTACCCGCGCCTCACCGAGGTCGGCGGATGGCGGGCGCGCAGCCGGTGGGGCCACCGGGCCTCGCCGTTGTGGAACGAGACCCCGCACGGCGGCTTCTACACGCAGGACGACATCCGCGAGATCGTCGCGTACGCCGCCGAGCGGCACGTGCGGGTGGTCCCGGAGATCGACGTGCCGGGGCATTCGCAGGCCGCGATCGCCGCGTACCCGGAGCTGGGCAACACCGACGTGGTCGACACGGCGGCACTGCGGGTGTGGGACGACTGGGGGATCAGCGAGAACGTGCTCGCGCCGACCGAGGCCGTGCTGCGGTTCTACGAGGGGGTCTTCGAGGAGCTGCTGGAGCTGTTCCCGGCGGAGGTCTCGCCCTTCGTGCACGTGGGCGGCGACGAGTGCCCGAAGGCCCAGTGGAAGGCCTCCGGCGCCGCGCAGGAGCGGATCCGCGACCTGGGGGTGGACGGCGAGGACGGCCTGCAGTCCTGGTTCGTCCGGCACTTCGACGGCTGGCTCGCGGAGCGCGGGCGGCGGCTGATCGGCTGGGACGAGATCCTGGAGGGCGGGCTCGCGCCGGGGGCGGCCGTCTCCTCGTGGCGCGGCTACGCGGGCGGCATCGCCGCCGCCGAGGCCGGGCACGACGTGGTCATGTGCCCCGAGCAGCAGGTGTACCTGGACCACCGTCAGGCGGGCGGCGGGGACGAGCCGATGCCCATCGGGTACGTGCGCTCGCTGGAGGACGTGTACCGCTTCGAGCCGGTGCCGCCGAAGCTGTCGCCGGAGGCGGCCGCCCACGTGCTGGGCGCTCAGGCCAACGTGTGGACCGAGGTGATGGAGAACCAGGACCGCGTCGACTACCAGGCGTTCCCGCGGCTGGCCGCCTTCGCGGAGGTGGTGTGGTCGCGGTTGCCGGAGCCGCAGGAGCGGGACTACCCGGACTTCGAGGCGCGGATCGCGGGGCACTGCGCGCGGCTGGACGTGCTCGGGGTCGGTTACCGGCCACCGGGCGGGCCGTTGCCGTGGCAGCGGCGGCCCGGAGTGCCGGGACGCCCGATCGAGGGCGCGCCCCCGAACGTGTGACACGGGCGCGGAGCGGCGGACCTGAACGGAAAGGGAACGGGTCCGGAACTCTGACTGGATTTCCCGCTATACGGGGAAAATCGGACGTTCGGGTAGGAGGTCCGGCGAAGGCGGCACGGCGGGCGTACGGGGCGTCGGGCACCGGCCGGGCCCGGGCCGGGCCGCCGCGGGGCGCAGGGCGTGCGGGAGCCGGCCGCGGGGGCGGACGGGAGGTCGCACGGGGGCGGGGGTAGCGGGTGGACCCTCGCGCCGAGCGGCCCGGAAGATGTGCCAGAGTTGCCACGTCCCGGCGGTGAGCACGTACCGTACGGCGGACAGGCGTGAGCGCCGGGACCGGGACATCGGGAAGGGGCAGCTGGGTTGACCACGCACGCACCGCACGCACTGCACGCACCGGATTCACCTCAGGGCCCCCAGGGGCCCCAGGTGGCGCAGTCCGTGACACTGCCGGCCTCGCTCGACGAGGCCGTGGCGGCGCTCACCGCCATGCCCGCGGCCGTGCCCGTCGCGGGTGGCACCGACCTCATGGCCGCCGTCAACGCGGGGCTGCTGCGGCCCGCCGCTCTGGTGGGCCTGGGCCGGATCAACGAGATCCGCGGCTGGCAGTACCAGGACGGCCACGCGCTCCTCGGCGCGGGCCTCACCCACGCGCGGATGGGACGGCCGGATTTCGCCGCTCTGATCCCGGCGCTGGCCGCCGCGGCGCGCGCCGCCGGCCCCCCGCAGATCCGCAACGCGGGCACCCTCGGCGGGAACATCGCCACCGCCGCGCCCACGGGTGACGCACTGCCCGTGCTGGCCGCGCTGGAGGCCGTCCTCGTCATCGTCGGCCCGCACGGGCAGCGGGAGATCCCGGTGTCGCACCTGCTGGCCGGCCGCGAGATGCTGCGGCCGGGCGAGCTGATCGGTTTCGTCCGGGTGCCGCTGCTGCACGCGCCGCAGGTGTTCCTGAAGGCCACGGGTCGTACCGGGCCGGGGCGTGCGGTGGCGTCCGTGGGTCTCGTACTGGATCCCGCGCGCCGTGGTGTGCGCTGTGCGATCGGTGCGGTGGCCCCGATGCCGCTGCGGCCGCTGGAGGCCGAGCAGTGGGTGGCCTCGCTGATCGACTGGGACGGCGAGCGGAGCCTGGCCCCCGAGGCCCTGGAGGCCTTCGGCGAGTACGTCGCGGCCGCCTGTGTGCCCGACCAGGGGGAGCCGGTGGCTCCCGGTGTACTGCATCTGCGGCGGACGGTGGCCGTGCTGGCACGCAGGGCCCTGGGGAGGGCACTGACCTCATGAGCGAGAACGAGAACGAGAACGAGAACGTGACCCAGGGGAACGGCACGGCGGGCTGGGGCTGGGAACCGGTCCCGCAGGGCGGCGAGTACGACTCGGACGCCACGGCCTTCGTGAAACTGCCGCAGGACATGCTGGACGCGCTCGGCACCGGGGAGCCCCTCGCGGCGCCCGGGCACGGCTACGTGCCGCCGCCGATGATCGTGCCGCTCGGCTCGGCCACCACCGATCCGGCGGCCACGGGTACGTGGACGATCCCGGTGCGGTGGCCGGAGGCGGGGGGTTCGGCTCCGGCCGGGCCGGCGCCCGCGGCCGGGTCGGGCCCGGGGGCCGGGTCCGGGTCGGTGGGCGGGCCGATTCCCGCGTCGATCCCGATTCCTGCGTCGGTCGCCGCGGCGTTCGCCGAGGCGGAGCCGGAGCAGCAGACGGATCCGGGTGCGACGGCGGAGTGGCGGTTCCCGCAGGCGGCGCAGGAGCCCGAGGCCGCGGCTTCGGCGACCGGCCAGTGGGCCGTCCCCGAGTTCTCCGAATTCCCCGCACAGCAGGGTGACTTCCGGCAGGGCGGACTGGACGCCGACTGGAGCCAGGCCCCGGCGACGCTGCCGGGCGGCGCCGCGGCGCCGTGGGCGTACCTGACGCAGCAGCCGGCCGGGGACCCTGACGGGAGCCTGGGCGCGGGCCTGCCGCCCGGCGTCCTGCCGGGCACGGACGAGGCAGCCACGGCTTCGGCCGCAGCCGCTACCGCGACGGCGCACGGCGCCGGGCGGCTGCTCGGCGGGCCCGGAGTGGGCGCGGCCGGGCGCGGGCCGCGCGTGCTGGGCGGCCCGGGCGTGGGCACCCCGCTCCCGGACGGCGAGCCGGTGCACCCGGCCCCGCACGACATCGACGCCGCCCACGGCCCGGCGGCGGAGCAGGCCGAGGGCTCCCGGACCGTCGAGCACGCGGACCACGCGGAGCCGGTTGGGTACGCGGGCCAGGCCGGGCACGGCGAGCACGTGGAACACCTCGGGTACGCGGGGCAGGCCGAGCACGCGGAGCCGGGCGAGCACACCGGGCACGGCGGGCACACCGGGCACGGCGCATACGCCGGGCACGTCGGGCAGGCGCCGCACGCGGGCACCGACGGGCGCGGATTCACCGCCTTCGGCGAGGCGCCGGAGCCGGCCGGGGCCACCGAGCCCGCGGCCGCGCAGCCGGTGGCCTCCGGCGGCCTGGACCTCTTCGGCGGAGTACGGGCCGAGGAGACGGCCGGCGACGCCGAGCCCGCGCAGCCGTCCGAGCCCGTGCACTCGCCCGCGCCCGTGCAGTCGGTCGAGCCGGCGCAGCCCGGGGGCACCGACGGGCACGGCTTCGCGGCCTTCGGCCATGCGGCGCCGGAGCCCGGGCCGGAGCCGGAGCCGGGGGCCGAGGCCGTCGCGCACGACGCCGTGCCCGGGGCGGAGCCCGGCCTGCCGGAGCCCGGCCCCGCGGCTGCCGACGCCGGGTCCCGGGAGGAGCCGGCCGCGGCGGAGACCCCGGCCGGCCACACGCCGGGTGCGGACACCGCCGACAGCGCCGTGGCACTCCCGGACGCGGGGACCGGCCAGGGGATCCCGGCCGAGGTGGCGACGTACGAAGAAGGAACGGCCGACGAGGCCGTCGCCCATCACGAACACCCGCAGGCCTCGTACGTGCTGCGCGTCAACGGCGCCGACCGGCCCGTCACCGGCGCCTGGATCGGCGAGTCCCTGCTCTACGTGCTGCGCGAGCGCCTCGGCCTCGCCGGCGCCAAGGACGGCTGCTCGCAGGGCGAGTGCGGCGCCTGCGCCGTGCAGGTCGACGGCCGGCTGGTCGCGTCCTGCCTGGTCCCGGCCGCGACGGCCGCCGGCAGCGAGGTGCGCACCGTCGAGGGGCTCGCGACGAACGGGGAACTCTCGGACGTGCAGCAGGCGTTGTGCAGGTCGGGTGCGGTGCAGTGCGGGTTCTGCGTACCCGGCATGGCCATGACCATCCATGACCTGCTGGAGGGCAACCACGCCCCCAGCGAGCTGGAGACCCGGCAGGCCCTGTGCGGCAACCTCTGCCGCTGCTCCGGCTACTCGGGGGTCGTCGACGCCGTGCGCGAGGTCGTGGCCGAGCGCGAGGCGGCCGCCGCGGAGCCCACGGCCCAGGGCCATGCTCCGGACCACGGCCACGGCCACGGCCACGGCCAGGCTCCGGAAGCGCGCATCCCGCACCAGGCAGCGCCCGGCGAGGGCGGCATCCACCACGGAGGCACGGCGTGAGCGGGCAGGACGCGGCGACCGCGACGACAACGGTGAACACCACGGTGACGGCCCTGGCCGCCCCGTCGGCGGAGGCCTCGGAGCAGCAGGTGCCACGCGGCATCGGCGCCTCCGTGCCCGCCACCGACGCCCGCGCCAAGACCGAGGGCACCTTCCCCTACGCCGCCGACCTGTGGGCCGAGGGCCTCCTGTGGGCCGCCGTGCTGCGCTCCCCGCACGCCCACGCCCGCATCCTGTCCATCGACACCACGGCCGCCGCCGAGATGCCCGGCGTGCGCGCCGTCGTCACCCACGCCGACGTCCCCGGCGCCACCACGCACGGCCGCCGCATCGCCGACCGGCCGGTGTTCGCGCACGACGTCGTACGCCACCACGGCGAGCCCATCGCCGCCGTCGCCGCCGACCACCCGGACACCGCGCGGCTCGCCGCGGCCGCGATCGCCGTCGAGTACGAACTCCTCGACCCGGTGACCGACCCAGAGCAGTCCTTCGGCGCGCCCGCCCTGCACCCCGACGGCAACCTGATCCGGCACATCCCGCTGCGCTACGGCGACCCGGAGGTGACCGGCGACGTGGTCGTCGAGGGCCTCTACCGGATCGGCCGCCAGGACCCCGCCCCCATCGGCGCCGAGGCCGGACTGGCCGTGCCGCGGCCCGACGGCGGCGTGGAGCTCTACACCGCCTCCACCGACCCGCACAGCGACCGCGAGCTGGCCGCCGCCTGCTTCGGGCTGGAACCGGACCGCGTACGGGTCGTCGTCACCGGCGTGCCGGGCGCCACGGCGGACCGCGAGGACGCCGCCTTCCAGCTCCCGCTCGGCCTGCTCGCCCTGCGCACCGGCTGCCCGGTGAAACTGGCCGCCACCCGCGAGGAGTCCTTCCTCGGCCACACCCACCGGCACCCGACCCTGCTGCGCTACCGCCACCACGCGGACGCGGAGGGCCGCCTGGTCAAGGTCGAGGCGCAGATCCTGATGGACGCGGGCGCATACGCCGACGCCTCCGCGGAATCCCTGGCGGCGGCGGTGGCCTTCGCCTGCGGCCCGTACGTCGTCCCGCACGCCTTCGTGGAAGGCTGGGCGGTCCGCACCAACAACCCCCCCTCGGGCCACGTCCGCGGCGAGGGCGCCATGCAGGTGTGCGCCGCGTACGAGGGCCAGATGGACAAGCTCGCGGCCGCGCTCGGCATGGACGGCGCGGAACTGCGCATGCGCAACGTCCTGGCGACGGGAGACCTCCTCCCCACCGGCCAGACGGTGACCTGCCCGGCCCCGGTGGCGGAACTGCTGCGCGCGGTCCGTGACTTCGAGCTGCCCGGCCTCCCGAAGGACACCCCCGAGGACGAGTGGCTGCTGCCGGGCGGCCCGGAGGGCGCGGGCGAGCCGGGCGCGGTGCGCCGCGGCGTCGGCTACGGCGTCGGCATGGTGCACATGCTCGGCGCGGAAGGCACGGACGAGGTCTCGACGGCCACCGTCAAGGTCGTCAACGGCGTGGCCACCGTCATCTGCGCGGCGGTCGACACCGGCCAGGGCTTCGGCACGCTGGCCCGCCAGATCGTCCAGGAGGTGCTGGGCGTCGACGAGGTCGCGGTCGCCCCGGTGGACACCGACCAGCCGCCGGCGGGCCCGTCGGCGCACGGCCGCCACACGTGGGTGTCGGGCGGCGCGGTGGAGCGCGCGGCCAAGATGGTCCGCACCCAACTCCTGCAGCCCATGGCCCACAAGCTGGGCATGTCGACGGAGCTCCTGCAGATCGCGGACGGCCGGATCACGTCGTACGACGGTGCCTTCTCGATGAGCGTCACGGAGGCGATGGAGGGCAAGGAACTCTGGGCGACGGCCCAGTGCCGCCCCCACCCGACGGAACCCCTGGACGCGGACGGCCAGGGCGACGCCTTCGTGGGCCTCGCCTTCTGCGCGATCCGCGCGGTGGTGGACGTGGACATCGAACTCGGCTCGGTACGGGTCGTGGAACTCGCGGTCGCCCAGGACGTCGGCCGCATCCTCAACCCCCGCCAGCTGGAAGCCCGTATCGAAGCGGGCGTCACGCAGGGCGTCGGCGCGGCCCTGACGGAGAACCTCCGCACGGTCGCCGGCCTGGTCCGCCACCCCGACCTGACGGGCTACGCACTGCCGACGTCGCTGGACGCCCCGGCCGTACGCATCGTCAAACTGGTCGAGGAACGCGACGTGGTGGCCCCGTTCGGCGCCAAGGCGGCGAGCGCGATCCCGGTGGTCACGACCCCGGCGGCGATCGCCTCGGCGGTACGGGCGGCCACGGGCCGTCCGGTCAACAGGCTCCCGATCAGGCCATCGGCGGCGGTGGCCGCGCCCAACTCGTGACCGTGTGACCCACATTGCACGTGCAACCCCGGACTTGGGGCTGTCGTTGCCTGTCGCTAGAGTGATCGGTACGCGTGTGCACGTGCGCGTGCACACGGGTGCGAACGGGGACGGGGGGCGGCGCTGGCGCCGCGCCCACGGGGAGACGGGGAGGCCAACGTGGCAGACGACAACGGGGTGGGCCAGGTATCAGCGGCCCTCGCGCTGGGGCTGGGGGGTCCGCTGGGTGCAGTCGCAGGGGCGGCCTACGGGGCAGCCGCTGCGGCGCTGCGGGTCGAGTTCGACTCGCTGAGCGAGTACAAGCGCATGGTGGACACCTTGTTGGACGACCTCACCGGCTCCGACGCGGACCACAAGAAGTTGGCGGACGGCAAGCTGCCGGCGGACAAGCTCGGTAAGGGCTTCCCGGAGGTCAACGCGCTGTTCAAGTCGTACGACACGGTCATCACGGAGCTGCAGAAGCTCTCGAAGGGGCTGGCGGGGCAGATCGAGGCCCTGGGCATCGCGGTCCTGTCGGCGGGCAAGGGCTACGGCGGCGTGGACGAGGAGACGAAGCGGCGCATGGCCCTCCTCGCCAAGCAGGCCCATGACCAGTACGTCGAGGATCGCGACCCGTGGCTGGAGGAACAGCGCCGCCTGGCGGCGTCCAACCAGCCGCCGACGTCCACGACTCCGACCCCGTCGCCCAGCAAGTCGGGAGGTAACCACTGATGACGGATTTTGAAGGCTTCACGCACCAGCAGATGCGGGACATGATCGCTTCGCTGGACCCTGCCTCGGTCCAGGCGCGGGCCGACCAACTGGCGGCGGCCGCCGCGAAGATCAAGACGATCGGCGAGGCGCTCAAGCGCCACGTCGTGTCCGGCTGGGAGGGCGAAGGAGCCGACGCCTTCCAGGAGTGGGTGGGCCGCGCGGGCAACGCGACGCTGCGCCTGAGCGAGTACAGCTCCAAGGGCGGGGAGTGGATGGGCAAGGTCGTCCAGACGATGACCGAGGCCACGAAGATGACTGCCGTCGACGCGACCGCGACCAAGAACCTCGCAGCGGCCCTCAAGCACCACAACGACCCGGACTCGGCGACGGTCCGCGCGGAGGCGCAGACGATTCTGGACGCGGACCACCGCGAGGCGGTGCGGCTGATGACCAACCTGGCGCAGTCGTACCAGCTGTCGTCCACGGAGATGGACAAGGCGACGATCCCGACGTTCCCGCCGCCGCCGGATGAGCTGGTGCCGCCGGCTCGCGATGGCCAGTACGACATGGCGAGGTCTAGCGGAGGAACTGGCGATGGAGTCGGCTCGGCAGGCTCCTCGTACACGACGCAGGGGTCGTCGCACAGTACGTCCTCGGGTGACCCCGGATCGGTGGCCGGACGGTCGCCGCAGCCGGACAAAATGGTTCCGTCGGTCTCGGTGCCGTCGGTTCCGGACCGCGAGGTGGACGTGGACCTCGACAGCGTCGCGACCCTTCCGGACCGGACTGTGCCGCCGGTGACGACCACCCCCGGCCCGCTGCCCACGGGTCCCGTCAGCCCCACCCCCGTCCCCGTCCTCCCGCCCATCGGCTTTCCGCAGGTCGGCGGTACGAAGCTGCCCAGCCTCACCGGCCCGGGTATCGGCCCGTACCCAGGTCTGGGCGGTCCTGGCACTCCTCCCGGTGGCAAGGTCGTCGGCACGCCGGGCCTGCCCCCGCGTGACAGCGGCATCACGGGCGGGCGGCCTGTGACGTCCACCGGCCCCAGTTCGGGCATCCCGCGCGGCAACGTCATCGGCGAAGGCACTCACGCCGGCCGTGGCATGGGCGGCGGGATGGGTCCCGGCGGCGGCCACGGAGGCGGGCAGAACGGCTTCGCGGCAGGTCGTCGACTCGCCTCGGAGCCGGGAGGCATCGTCGGAGGGAAGCCCGGTACGGGCGCTCGCCCGATCGCGGGCGGTCAGCCGTTCACCCAGGGTGGCTCGGGCCTCGTGCGAAACGGCGCGGGTGCCATGGGGCACGCGGGTGCACGGGCGCAGAGCCCAGGTAAGCGGCGGGACGACCAGCGGGGCGAACGCCCCGACTACTTGGTCGAAGACGAAGAGACCTGGCAGGGCAACCGTCGTGTTGCTCCGCCGGTGATCGACTGAGCAGAACGGACGTTGTACGGGATGCGCATGCGTAAGGCGACCTCGGCCCTGGTGGGTCTGCTGCTGGCCGGGGTCGCCGCGACCCCGGCCCACGCGGCCACGATTCGATCGCAGCAATGGCATCTCGACGCCATGAAGGCGGACGAGATCTGGAAGATCAGTACAGGGAAGGGCGTCACCGTCGCGGTAATCGACGATGGGGTCAGGGAGATTCCCGAACTGGAAGGCCAGCTTGTCCCCGGCAAGCGATTCACCCCGGACGGCGCCGACGGACCCACTGACCAGGGCGGTCATGGCACAACCATGGCCGCTTTGATCGCCGGAACAGGAAAGCACCCGACCGGCGACGGCGGCTACGGCCTTGCCCCCGGCGCCAAGATTCTCCCGATCCTGGTTGCGGACACTGAAAAGGCAACGCCGTCATGGGTTGCGGCAATTCGGTACGCAGCCGACTCGGACGCCAAGATCATCAATATGTCCCTGGGAAGGAGCGGCACGCCGGAAGATGATCAGGCGCGGGCCGAAGCGGTGAAGTATGCCCTTGCGAAGGGCAAGCTGATCTTCGCGGCTGTCGGAAACACTGGCAATTCGACCAATTGGGTCGAATACCCGGGTGCGACCCCTGGGGTGGTCGGAGTTGGCGCGGTAGATGCCGGTGGTGAGCCGACCAAGGAATCGCAGCATGGTCCTCAGGTGGAGCTGGCTGCACCCGGCGTGGACATTGTCACGGCGTGCTCGGGTAAGACGGGGATCTGCAAGAACCACGGCACCAGCGACGCCTCCGCCCTCGCCTCCGCCTCCGCCGCCCTCCTCTGGTCCGCACACCCAGACTGGACCAACAACCAGGTCCTGCGCGTCCTCCTGAACACCGCAGGCAAGCCCACCGACGGCGTCGAGCGCAACGACTACATCGGCTACGGCATTGTCCGCCCCCGGATCGCGGTTCCCACCCCCGGCGACCCCGGCCCGGCCGACGTCTACCCGCTGCCCGACCTGGCGTCTGCGGCGAACGCGGGCAAGTCCCCCGCGCCCTCCGCAGACGGCAAGGCCCCCGACGTCGCCGCGTCCAAGCCGCCGGCGAAGGCCGAGGAGAAGAAGAGCGGCAGCTCGCTGCCCTGGATCGCGCTCGGCCTGGGGGCCTGCGTGCTCATCGGTGGCGCCGTGACCGTGGTTCTCGTGCGCCGCAACCGCTGAGCTTTGTTTCGACGTGACCTGACCCTGATCTACCGGCTCTGACTCGGGAGTTCGCGCGATGTCGTTCGACAAGGAATGGTCGGCGGCTCGCGCCACGGCCACCGCCAACGTGTCCATGCGGCTCAACCAGGCGCCCGCCGATCCAGGCGGCGGCGGTGGCGGTGGCGGTGACCTCGAACTCAATCAGGACCACATCGGCGCCGTCGGCTCCGACGCGTACAAGCTGCACACCCGCCTCCAGTCGGACGGCAAGCACGCCGCCACCGCCACCTCCGAGGCCGCCGGGGCCCTCACGAAGGAGGGCTTCGCGAGCGGGGCGGCGCTGCTCAAGGCCCACGGGCTCTGGGAGAGCCAGGTCAAGACCCTCGTGGCCGCCTGCGCGAACATCTCCAACGGCCTGAACTACTCGGTCGCCTCCCACGCCAAGGACGAGCAGCAGCTCCACGCAGACTTCACCGCGTCCGCGATCGACAAGTACCTGAAGTAGAAGTGGACGGGTCGCCTGCATGCTGACGTACGAGAACGTGATGAACGCACCGCTGGACAAGCTTCAGACGGCGGTCACCGACTGGACCGCGATGGCCGGCAAGCTGGATGAGATGGCCGAGGCCGCTCGCACGGGCATGAAGGCGAAGGCCGACAAGGCCGACTGGAGCGGGGTCACCGCAGGGGTGGCGCGGGGGTTCGTCGACAAGACGGCCAAGGAGTTCGAGGACGCGGCCAAGGCCGCCAAGGGCATGCACCGGGTGCTCGCCGACGCGCACGCGACCTTCAAGGCCGTCCAGGACGAACTGAAGAAGCTCGCCGCGGAGGCCCCGGCGGCCGGTTTCCGGATCGATGCCACCGGGCGGGTCTCCGCGATCCCCCTGCCCACCGAGGCGGACCGGAACGCGGCCCGGCACGACCCGGACTACCAGCAGACCCTGAACACGAACCGCAACGCCTGGCAGTCCCGCGTCAACCGTGCGGTGGAGGACGCCCAGGACGCCGACGAGTCCCTGGTCCGCGCCCTCCAGGCGAACGTAGCCGACGAACACGACTTCAGCGGGCCGAAGTTCGAGACTCTCGACGCCGAACAGGCGGCCCGGGCCGCCGATCTGATGAAGAAGGTCACCGGCGAGGGCGGCACGGCGCGCAACGTCGAGGCGCTGCGCGAGCTGGAGGAACTGCTCGACGACAACCGCGAGGACCCTGAGTTCTCCACGGGCTTCTACCGGACGATCGGCGCCGAGGGCACGCTGGAGCTGTACTCCAAGCTCTCCCTCGACGCGACGAGCCTCGGGCCGGCGGGCAAGGACCGGGCGCTGATGGTCGCGAACATCCAGAGCGACATGGGTGCCATGCTCGGCCTCGCCACGCACAAGGACGTCCCGCACCACCTCGACGCCGCCTGGACGACCCAGCTGATGAAGGCGGGCCGCAAGGAGATGGACGTCTTCGGCGGCGTCCGGCAGATCTACGGCTACCAGGCACTCGGCGCGCTGCTCCGCGAGGGAAAGTACGACACGGAGTTCCTGACCTCGGTCGGCCGCGACATGGTCGCCATGGACCGCAAGGACCCGAAGGCCTGGGAGTTCCACACCCCGTACGGCATGGAGCCGGTCCTCAGTCAGGGCGGGGACGGGCGCGGCTTCTACCCGCTGACCGGGCTCATGGAGGCGTTGGGCAACAACCCGGACGCAGCGACGGCCTTCTTCAACGAGCCGGTCCGCGAGGACAGCAACAAGGACGGCATCGTCACGAAGGACGACAAGCCGGTCGGCGGCCAGCACGGCAAGGACCGGGGCATGGTCGACTACATGCTCGACAAGAAGCCGTACATGGACAGCTTCGACATCACGAGGACCGGCGAACTCCACCCGGCCCAGCAGGCGCTCGGCGACGCCCTGATGGCGGCGGTCTCCCACCGCAGCCCGGGCGACGAGGACTCCCCGCCCGTCGCACACACCAAGGAGATGGCGGCCGTCATGGAACGGGTCGTCGAAAAGATCGGCGACAAGCCGGAACTGGTCGACGCGAAGCCGGGGGACCCGGAGGGTCCTTTGAACGGGCTGTCCGGGCACTTCGGCCAGATGGCGGCGGAGTACATGCCGGACATCCAGGCGTCGGCGGACAACGAGGGTGGCCAGATCAAGGCCAACGGTGTGATGGCCGAGCTCCGGAAGTCCGACATGGCGAACTTCATCGGGGCGGTGGCGCAGGACCCGGACGCCTACGGTGCGATCACCAACGCCCAGAGGGCGTTCACCACCACGCTCGTCAATGACGTGATCACGCATCGAAGCGAACATAGCGAACTTGACGCGGCGATCAAGGTGGCAGTGCACCCTGGGGGCCAGATCGCGGGCATCCTGTCCGAGGCCAGGGCCGAGGGCGCGTTCGCCGAGAACGCGCACAAGCAGGAGGAGTACGTCAAGGGCGTCGAGGACAACGCCAAGTGGGTCAACCGCGTCATCACCGCGGCAGGCGGCAAGTACCTGGAGATGGTGCCGCTCGCCGGAGACGTCGTGGAATGGCTCCAGGAAGACATTACGGAAAGCGTGGTCGAAGGCGCGAAGAAGGACCAGGCGGAGAAGGTCGACGAGGGAAACCAGAAGGCGGCCTACGACTACACGGAAGCGCAGAAGGCGGCCGGGAAATCCGCAGCGGCCTCGGTGAGAATGGCCGCCGAGGGATCGGGTCTGAGCGAGCAGGACATCAGGGACCTCATGGGCGTGGCCTCGACCGAGACGGCCAATGCGCACGCGGTGGGCCGGGACCAGGTCGCGACGTCCAACGGAGGCTCCTGAATGGCCCGGCCCGCTACCGTCCGCACCGTCGCCGGCGTCCTCGCTGGGCTCTTCGTGCTCTCCGGCTGCGCCGCAGAGGAGAAGCCGTCGGCGGCCACGAAGGTGCGACCCGAGACGTGCTTCGGGGTCTTCACGCCGGACGAGCTGGCACCCCTGCTGGGCAGGGGGGACGAGGTCACGGTCGACTCCCCCTACGACCTCGAACTGAACGCACAACGCCGCGGAGTGACCTGCAACATCTACGTCGACGGCAAGAGCGGACTGCTCGCCACTGCAGAACGCCAGCCACTCGGCCAGGGGGTGCACTGGCCGCTGGAGAAGGTGAACCCCGAGCCGATCCCCTCGGTGGAGAACGGCAAGGTGTGGAACACCGGGGCCGCCGCCCTGCTCTCCTGCAAGGGCGCTACGGACTCCTTCGAGCTGGAGTTGTGGCTGAGCGGATCCGTCGACGGCAAACCCGATGAGACGAGGCGAGTGCTCGTAGAGCTGATGAAGAAGTACGCCGACCACGCGAAGCAGCAGACCCAGTGCGGCGTCTGAGGCGGGCCGGTCTGGCAAGGCGAAAGCCGCTCGGGGGTGCGCCTGCCCCCGAGCGGCTCGCCGCGAAGCCGTGACCGGAATCGAACCGGCGTAACTCGCTTTGCAGGCGAGTCCCTCAACCACTCGGGCACACGGCTGTGAGGTGGTGATGTGCACGACCGTACGAGGGCCGCGGGGGAGCGGGAAGGGTTTCGCGGCGGGTGCAACACGACTGCCATGCCGCGTTCACAGTGACCCGGGGGCCTAGGTCTCCGGGAGGAGGCGGGATCCGCCGAATGGACAGGGTCGATACACGGCTACGCACCTTACGCTGGGGCGATGAGTGCCCTTGAGCCCCGCGTGCCCCAGCGAACCGTGCCGATCCCGCCCCTGCAGCAGGGCGGGGTCCTCGGGCCCACGTACCGGACGCTCAGCATCGGGATCATCTCCGTCGTCTTCCTGATCGCCTTCGAGGCCACCGCCGTGGGGACGGCCATGCCCGTCGCCGCGCGCGAGCTGGAGGGGATCGGGCTCTACGCCTTCGCCTTCTCCGCCTACTTCACGACCAGCCTCTTCGGCATGGTCCTGTCCGGGCAGTGGGCCGACCGGCAGGGGCCGCTGCGGCCGCTGACCGTCGGCATCGCCTCGTTCGCCTCCGGGCTCGTGGTGTCCGGGACCGCCGGGGCCATGTGGGTGTTCGTGCTCGGCCGGGCCGTGCAGGGCTTCGGCGGCGGGCTGGTCATCGTCGCCCTGTACGTGGTGGTCAGCCGGGCCTACGAGGAGCGGCTGCGCCCCGCCATCATGGCCGCCTTCGCCGCGAGCTGGGTGGTGCCCTCCATCGTCGGGCCGCTGGCCTCGGGGACGGTCACCGAGCACCTCGGGTGGCGGTGGGTGTTCCTCGGGATCCCGGCCCTCGTCGTCGTGCCGCTGGTGCTGGCCCTGCCGGCGATACGCCGGACCGCGTCCGGGCCCGTCGACCCGGACGCGCCGCCCGTGGCCTTCGACCGGCGGCGGATCCGGCTGGCCCTCAGGATCTCGCTGGGCGCGGGGCTGCTCCAGTACGCCGCCCAGGACCTGCGGTGGCTGTCGCTGCTGCCGGGCATCGCCGGCGCGGCCCTGCTGGTGCCCGCCGTGCTCGGGCTGCTGCCGCGCGGGACGTACCTGGCGCGGCGCGGACTGCCGTCCGTGGTGCTGCTGCGCGGGGTGGCCGCGGGCTCGTTCGTCGCGGCGGAGAGCTTCGTACCGCTGATGCTGGTCACCCAGCGGGGGCTGAGCCCGACGCTGGCCGGGTTCTCGCTCGCGCTGGGCGGAGTGACCTGGGCGGGCGGCTCGTGGGTGCAGTCGAAGGGGCGGATGGCCCCGTACCGGGCACGGCTGATGGTGACCGGCATGGTGATGGTCGCCCTGGCCATCGCCGCGGCGCCCGCCGTGCTCATCGAGTCCGTGCCGGTGTGGACGCTGGCGCTGGCCTGGGCGGTCGGCTGCCTGGGCATGGGGCTGGTGATCGGTTCCACGAGCGTGCTGCTGCTGAAGCTGTCGGCGCCGGAGGAGGCGGGCGCGAACTCCGCCGCGCTGCAGATCTCGGACGCGCTGGCGAACGTGGTGCTGCTGGCGGGCGGCGGCGCCGCCTTCGCCGCGCTGGGCGGCGGAGCCGTCGGTGCCTCCCACGCCCTGGCGGACGGGGGGTCGGCCTCGCACCCCGCCGCCTTCGTGGTGGTGTTCCTGCCGATGGCCTGCGTGGCCCTGGTGGGGGCGTGGGTCGCGACCCGGCTGGAGCCCGCCGACGCGTGAGCGCCGGGCAAGGCCGACGCGTGAGCGCCGCAGAACGCCGAGTGAGGGCCGCAGAACGCCGACGCGTGAGCGCCGGAGAACGCCGAGGCGTGTGCGCCGGGGAATTCGGCTGCGTCACGGCCGGCGGCCGCATTAGCGTTGCGGCCATGAACGAGCTGATCATCCGGCTGTCCGACGCCGAGCGCGCGGAGTGCGCCGACCTTGCCGACGCCACCGGCCAGTCGCCCGAGGAGCTCGCGCTCGACGCCGTACGGGCGCGGCTGCGGGCCGAGCGGGACCGTGTCGGGGCCGAGGCGCTGCGCCTCGCGCAGCGGCACGCGCCCCTGCTGAAGCGGCTCGGCGCATGACCGCCACCGCCGCCGCCCCGGTGCGCCACCTCACCCTCGCCGAGGTCCTCGACCTGGCCCGGCACGCCTGCCTGGCCCAGGACCAGCCCGTCGAACTGCGCGCCCCCGGGTTGCTGGAGTCGGCGGTGCACCGGCCGCGGGCCCGCATGTTCGGGACCCCGGCCTACGAGGACCCGTACGAGCAGGCCGCCGCGCTGCTTCACGGCATCGCGACGAACCACCCGCTGGTCGACGGGAACAAGCGCACTGCCTGGCTCGCCGCGGCCACCTTCCTCGCCGTGAACGGGGCCGACCCGGGCGACGTCGACCAGGAGGCCGCGTACGCGCTGGTCATCGACGTGGCGGCCGGCCACGAGACGGACGTCGCACACGTCGCCGGCCGGCTGAGGGCGCTGCTCCGCCCTCCGGTGTGACGCTCGCCGCACCGCGCGAGGTCACGGGCCTGTCCCTCCGCGAGGGGCGGGCCCGTCCCGGTAAGGTGGCCCGGTTGTCCTACGTACGACTGCCGAGAGCGACGAACCGGAGACCGTGACTACTACCGCCTCCCACCACCTCTCACCCGCCTTCCCCGGCCGCGCCCCTTGGGGTACGGCGGGCAAACTGCGCGCCTGGCAGCAGGGAGCGCTGGACCGGTACATCGAGAAGCAGCCGCGGGACTTCCTCGCGGTCGCGACCCCGGGCGCAGGCAAGACCACCTTCGCGCTGACCCTCGCCTCCTGGCTGCTGCACCACCACGTGGTCCAGCAGGTGACCGTGGTCGCGCCGACCGAACACCTGAAGAAGCAGTGGGCGGAAGCCGCTGCGCGGATAGGCATCCGGCTGGATCCCGAGTACTCCGCCGGACCGCTCAGCAAGGACTACCACGGGGTCGCCGTCACCTACGCCGGTGTCGGCGTGCGCCCGATGCTGCACCGCAACCGCTGCGAGCAGCGCAAGACCCTCGTCATCCTCGACGAGATCCACCACGCCGGTGACTCGAAGTCCTGGGGCGAGGCCTGCCTGGAGGCCTTCGACCCGGCCACCCGGCGCCTCGCCCTGACCGGCACGCCCTTCCGGTCCGACACGAACCCGATCCCCTTCGTCGCGTACGAGGAGGGGAACGACGGGATCCGCCGGTCGTCCGCCGACTACACCTACGGATACGGGAACGCGCTCGGCGACGGCGTCGTCCGGCCCGTCATCTTCCTCTCCTACAGCGGCAACATGCGCTGGCGCACCAAGGCGGGCGACGAGATCGCCGCCAAGCTCGGCGAGCCGATGACGAAGGACGCCATCTCTCAGGCCTGGCGCACCGCGCTGGACCCGCGCGGCGACTGGATGCCGAACGTGCTGCGCGCCGCCGACCAGCGGCTGACGGAGGTCAGGAAGGGCATCCCCGACGCGGGCGGCCTCGTCATCGCCTCCGACCAGGACTCGGCGCGCGCCTACGCCAAGTTGCTGCGGGAGATCACGGGCAGCAAGGCGACCGTGGTGCTCTCCGACGACACCGGCGCGTCGAAGCGGATCGACGAGTTCAGCGAGGACGGCAGCCGCTGGATGGTCGCGGTCCGGATGGTGTCCGAGGGCGTCGACGTGCCGCGCCTCGCGGTCGGCGTGTACGCGACGACGATCTCGACCCCGCTGTTCTTCGCCCAGGCCGTCGGGCGCTTCGTGCGCTCGCGCCGGCGCGGCGAGACCGCGTCCGTGTTCCTGCCGACCATTCCCTATCTCCTCGGCTTCGCCCACGAGATGGAGGTCGAGCGCGACCACGTCCTCGACAAGCCGAAGAAGCAGGGCGAGGAAGACCCGTACGCCGAGTCCGAGAAGGAAATGGACGAGGCGAACAAGCAGGAGGACGAGGACACCGGCGAGGACGAGCAGATGTCCTTCGAGGCGCTGGAGTCCGACGCGGTCTTCGACCGGGTGCTCTACGACGGCGCCGAGTTCGGCATGCAGGCGCACCCGGGCAGCGAGGAGGAGCAGGACTACCTCGGCATCCCCGGACTGCTGGAGCCGGACCAGGTGCAGATGCTGCTGCAGAAGCGGCAGTCGCGGCAGATCGCGCACAGCCGCCGCAAGCCGGACTCCGAGGCGGACCTGCTGGAGCTGCCGGCGGAGCGGCGGCCGGTGGTCTCGCACAAGGAGCTGCTGGAACTGCGGAAGTCGCTGAACACGATGGTCGGCGCGTACGTCCACCAGAGCGGCAAGCCGCACGGCGTGATCCACACGGAGCTGCGCCGGGTGTGCGGCGGGCCGCCGAGCGCGGAGGCCACGGCGGGGCAGCTGCGCGAGCGGATCAAGAAGGTGCAGGAGTGGGCCACCCGCATGCGGTGAGTTCACACAGAACAGGGGACGGGGTCCGTGCGGGACATCGCACGGACCCCGTCCCCTGTGACCGTCCGGCGGTCTTACGCGGTGGGGCGGCGACGGCGGCCGGTGCCCGCGACCAGGGCCGCGCCCATGGCGAGCGCCACGCCGGCCCCGCCGAGGGCCCAGCTGGTGGCCGCGTCGGTGCCGGTCTCGGCCAGCCGGCCGCCGGTGGTGACCGGGGTGGTGTCCTTGACCGGGGTGGAGCCGCCGTCGGGCTTGGGCTGGTTGCCGGTGGTGCCGCCGTCACCGGTGCCGGGCTCGGTGCCCGGCTCGGTGCCCGGCGCGGTGATCGCGCTGTGGGCGAAGGCCACGTCGGACGTGATGCCGTCCTCGCCGTGGTCGCCCGCGAGCACGGCGATGAAGATCGGGCCGACCGGGGCGTCCTCGGTGAACTTGGCCCGCAGCCGGATGTCGAACTTCGCGTCCTTGCCGACCGCGCGCTCGATGTTCGTCCAGGCCACCTGGCTCGACGTGTCGTTCTTGGCGTCGACCCAGCGCTCGCCGTCCCAGACCTCGATGGCGAGGTGCTTCGACTTGAGGGTTTCGCTGTTGTTGTCGAAGAAGACCGCGAAGCCGTACTTGTCGATCTTCTCCTTGCCGGAGTTGTCGACGCCGACCGAGAACGGCTGCCAGGCGCCGCCCGCCGTGAAGCCGCCGGCCGGCAGGCCCTGCACGGCGATCTTCGGGCCGTTGTTCTGCTCCTGCTCGTCGTCGGGCGAGGTCACCTTGGACTCGTACCGGACGCGGTCCGCGGTGCCGCCCTCGGCGGTCGTGGACAGGGAGAAGCGGGAGGGCGGCGTGTCCTTGCCGAACTTCATACGAAGCTTGAGGTCGAAGACCTCGTTCTTTTCGATGTCGACGTCGGCCAGGCTGAGGCTGTAGACCTCCTCGGACCCTTCCGCCGCGATGGTGTGCCAGCCCCAGGCGCCCTTGGAGTCGGGCGCGTAGACCTGGGTCTGGATGTCGCCGGCCTCCCACCCGAAGGTGTCGAGGGTCCACAGGACCAGTTCGAGGGAGTAGTCGTCGACGCCCGGGCGGCCCGAGTTGTCCACGTGCAGGGAGAACTCGCTCCAGCCGGCGCCGGACTTGAACTCCTTCGGGAGGCCGTCCAGGGTCAGCTTCGGGGCCGGGGCGGCGGGCGTCTCGTCGGTCTTTCCGGCGCCCCCGGAGGTGACCGTCTCGGCGGGCTGCGGCTGCGGCTTCGGCTGGGTCTGCGGGGCCGCCGGCTGCTGCCCGGCCTCGGGCTTCGACGCCTCAGGGCCCCCCGGGGCGTCCGGTGCCGGCGGGGTCTCGCCGGTCGCCGGGGCGGTGTCGTCCTCCGGCGCCGCGTCCGGGGTCGTGACCGCCGGGTTGCGGACCTCGTCGGCCATCGCGGGCGTGGCCATCAGGACCGTCGGGCCGACCACCGCGGCGGCGGCGACCATGGCGATGCGCTTGAGCTTCATGCGGATTTTCCCCCTGTTCACGGCTCAGGTGCGCATCCGCGCATCCCCCCAGAGCCGTAGGACCATCTTTTTGAACATGATCAGAGTAATGGGGCGGTAAAGGGCTCCTGTGCACATTGAGGTTACGAATCGACACCGGTAGCGATCAGGAACCGGCATAAACAGGTAGCACGCGCCCGGATTCTGGACGAGCCCTTCCGCTGAGCGGACCTGCTCGCTACTGTCCCCGCATCGAACGCACCGTGGCAGCGCCGCCGCGGGAGCGCAGCCGGTGCCATGGCCGCTACCGGCGGCCTCTCCGTGCGCCGCCGCGGGACCGGCGGCGTTCCACCCCGAGAGTCACCGCCGCCCACCGAAAGAGGGAGAGGCGTCGTGACCGCGGAAACCTCCCAGACTCTCGACAGAGGGCTCAGAGTCCTCAAACTGCTCGCCGACACCGACCACGGTCTGACCGTCACCGAGCTCTCCAACCGCCTCGGTGTGAACCGCACCGTGGTCTACCGGCTCCTCGCCACGCTCGAACAGCACGCCCTGGTCCGCCGTGACCTCGGCGGCCGGGCCCGCGTCGGTCTGGGCGTACTGCGGCTGGGCCGGCAGGTGCACCCCCTCGTACGCGAGGCCGCCCTGCCCGCGCTGCGCTCCCTCGCCGAGGACATAGGGGCCACCGCCCACCTGACCCTCGTCGACGGCACCGAGGCGCTCGCCGTCGCCGTCGTGGAGCCGACCTGGACGGACTACCACGTGGCCTACCGGGCCGGCTTCCGCCACCCGCTGGACCGCGGGGCCGCCGGGCGGGCCATCCTGGCCGCCCGTCAGGGCTCCCTCATCGAACCCGGGTACACGCTGACGCACGGCGAACTCGAAGCGGGCGCGAGCGGCGCGGCCGCGCCGCTCGTGGGGATCACCGGGCTGGAGGGCAGCGTCGGGGTCGTCATGCTGGCGGACGCGGTGCCGGAGCGGGTGGGGCCGAGGGTGGTGGACGCGGCGCGCGAGGTGGCGGACGCGCTGCGCTGACGCTCGGCGCTCGGTCCGACTGGGTTTTCGGTGGGGGCGGTGTGGGGTGCGGGTGCGGCGCCGTTGCCGGGGCTCCGCCCCGGACCCCGCGCCTCAGACGCCGGCGGGGCTGAAAGAGCGCGGCGGGCTGGACTGGCCGGCGAGGCCGGACCTGCGGGCGGGCGGATAGATTGGGCGGGTGCTCTCAGCCCTCACACGTCTGTCGCGTCCCGTCGCCCTGGCCGTTTGTGCCGTGCCCGTGGCCGGGTTGTTCGTCGCCGCGGCCTTCGCGCCGTTGCCCTACGTGGTCGCCGTGCCCGGGCCCACGGCCGACGTGCTCGGCTCCGACAAGGGCAAGCCGGTCATCACCGTCACCGGGGCGCCCGTCCGGGAGACCGAGGGCCAGCTGCGGATGACCACCATCCGGGCCACCGGGCCGTCCTCGACCATGCGGCTGCACGAGCTCGTCGACCACTGGTTCAAGACCGATCAGGCGGTCATGCCCAAGGAGGCCGTCTACTCCTCGGGCGGAAGCGACGAGGAGATCGAGAAGCACAACCTGGAGGAAATGGCCAAGTCACAGTCGGCCGCCGCCGAGGCCGCGCTCGGCTACCTCGACAAGGACCCCAAGGACGTCAGGGTCGACCTCAACCTCGCCGACGTCGGCGGCCCCAGCGCCGGCCTCCTCTTCTCCCTCGGCGTCGTCGACAAGCTCGACGGCGACGGCAGCGGCGGCGACCTCACCGGCGGACGCAACATCGCCGGTACGGGAACCATCACCGCCGACGGCACGGTCGGCGCCGTCGGCGGGGTGGCCCTGAAGACCCAGGCCGCGCGGCGCGACGGGGCGAGCGTGTTCCTCGTACCGAAGGCCGAATGCGCGGACGCGCGGTCGGAACTCCCCGAGGGACTGCGGCTGATCCCCGTCGGTTCGCTCACGGACGCGGTGAACTCCCTGCGCGCGCTGAAGCGGGGAGAGGACGTTCCGTCCTGCTGACGTCCGGCCCCCGGTCCAGGCCGCGCCAGGCCGGGAAGACCAGCGGGGCGAGCGTCGTCAGCAGGTAGGTCCCGCCGAACAGCAGCAGCGCCCGGCCGACCCCGAACCCGTCGACCAGCAGACCCGCCGCCAGCCCGCCCAGCGGCATCGTCAGCTCACAGCCGGCCGTGGTCACCCCCGCGACGCGGCTGCGCAGCTCCTCCGGCACCCGCTCGAACATGACCGTGGTCAGGATCGGGTTGAGCACGCCCGCGCCCAGGCCGGCCAGGGCCATCGTCACCGCGAGCGGCAGCGGCGTGTCGGTGACGGCGGCCACCACGTACCGGGTCGCCCCGGAGAGCAGGAAGGCCCCGGCGAACACCGCCCGGCGCGGGAACCGCTCGCCCCACATCCCGTAGAGCAGGGCGCCCAGCAGCGCGAAGCCGCCGAAGAGGGAGATCATCAGGCCGAGCGCGGTGGCGCCGCCGAGGGCGTCCCGGCCGTGCACGGGCAGCAGCACCGAGGACCATCCCTGGTCCAGGCCGTTGGTCATCATGACCATCACCGTGATGCCCATCAGCAGCCGGGAGCGGGTCAGGAAGGCCCAGCCCTCGGCCAGTTCGGCACGGTACGCCGCGAAGGACACCTTCCCGGCGGCCCGCTGCGGCTCGGCGGCCGGCACCCCGCGCACGAACACGGCGACCAGCAGCGCCGACGCCCCGAAGGTCGCCGCGTCCAGCAGCAGTACGGTCTCGGCGCCGAAGGCCGTGATCAGTACGCCGGCCACGGCGGCCCCGACCATCCGGGCTCCGCGCGAGACCGCGTCGTAGAGGCCGGCCGCCCGGGTGACGGTGGTGCCGGCGTGCTGGGCCAGGTTCGGCAGGAGCACGCCCCGGGCGGTGAGGCCCGGGGTGTGCACGAGGCCGCAGAGGGCCATCAGCGCGCACAGCATCCAGAACGCGAGCACGCCCGCGTGGTGCAGCAGCGGGATCGCGCCGACCGCCAGCCCGCTGATCAGGTCGGAGGCGGCGGAGACCCGGCGGCGGCCGATCCGGTCGATGACCGGGCCGCCGACCAGGGCGGCCACGACGACGGGCAGGGTGGCGCAGAAGGCGACGACCCCGGCCCGGCCGGCGCTGCCGGTGGTCTGCAGCACGAACCACGGGACGCCGATGAGGGTGAGTGAACTTCCCGCTATGGAGATGGTGTTGGCGGCCAGTACGGCGGCCAGTGGGCGCTTGTCCGTGCGGCGCTCCGCGCACGGCGGCTCGTCGGGGAGTGGGGCGTGCACAGCAGGACTCCTGGGCTGAGTGGGGGAGGGGGCGGCGGGTGCGGCCGGGCGGCGGATGTGGCGGGGCCGCTACTCGGCCCGGCGGGGCCGTTCCCCGGGCGTCTCGCGCGGGAAGGCGTGCGTGTGGAAGCGGACCGCCTTCGTGCCCTCCGAGGCCGGGAGATCGCGATAACCGTTGATCAGCTCGTGCATCTTGAGGATCAGTTCGTGGCTCTGTGCGGGGGTCAGGCGCAGGGTGAAGTCGCTCATGTCCGCGCCGCGCCGCCACTCCCGGGGCCAGTTGTGGGCGTTGCCGAGCCAGGTGCTCAGCTCCTGCGTGTGGATCGTCGCGATCTCGTGCAGGAAGAGGTCCGCCGCGCCGCGCACGGCCGGGTCCTCGTCGAGCGTCAGCCTCTCGTCGAAGGCCGTGCTGTCGTACGCGGCCCGCCACCAGCGTTCGCGGCCCTTGCCGTGCTCGGGCGCGTCCTCGACGAACCCGTGCGCCGCGAGCTGGCGCAGGTGGTAGCTGGTGGCGCCGCTCGACTCCCCCAGTCGCTCGGCCAGTTGGGAGGCGGTCGCGGGGCCGTCGTGGCGCAGGGCGCCCAGGAGCCGGATGCGCAGGGGATGGGCGAGGCCGCGCAGTGAACGCGCGTCGAGCGTACGAACGTTGGGCGCTGCGGGGTTCTCGGGCATGGCTCGACGATAGAGTTGCAAAGAAATCTCTGCAAGGATTTCTTTGCAACTCCTCCTTCGTGGGGTCAGGGGCGGGTGTCGTCCTCGGCCGCCTGCTCGACCAGCGGGATGATCCGCAGGGGCACGGGGTTCTCCATCACGATCGCCGTCGACGCCCGGACGATCCCCTCGAACCCGACGACGCGGTCGATCACCCGCTGCAGGTCGGCGTTGGACCGGGCCACCAGCCGGCACAGCATGTCCCCGTGCCCGGTGGTGGTGTGCAGCTCCAGTACCTCGGGCACCCCGTCCAGGTGGGCCCGTACGTCGGCCCCCTGCCCCTGCTTGATCTCCAGCGTGGCGAAGGCGGTCACCGGATACCCGAGGGCCGTCGGATCGACCTGCGGGCCGAACCCGCGGATGACCCCGTTCGACTGGAGCCGGTCCAGGCGGGCCTGCACCGTCCCGCGGGCCACGCCGAGGCGCCGCGAGGCCTCCAGGACACCGATCCGGGGCTCGCGGGCGAGCAGGACGATGAGCCGGCCGTCGAGTTCGTCGATGCCCATGGACGCCTCCAGGTGCCCACACGTGCCCGTGGGTGGTCATAGTGCACAGATGTTTCAACCATCCTGCGCTCAGACTGGTCACCTTGTACAGGCAAACAGGAAACTATTGCGCAGCTTGTGGATCGGCGGGACTCTGCGCTCATGACTGAGTCTCTGGCGAACCTCGAAACCACCCCGCACACCGCGCGTGAGGCAGACCCCTTCCCGGTGAAGGGCATGGACGCGGTCGTCTTCGCCGTCGGCAACGCCAAGCAGGCCGCGCACTACTACTCGACCGCCTTCGGCATGAAGGTCGTGGCCTACTCCGGCCCGGAGAACGGCAGCCGCGAGACGGCCAGCTACGTCCTGACCAACGGCTCCGCGCGCTTCGTGCTGACCTCGGTCATCAAGCCGGCGACCGACCACGGCCGCTTCCTGGCCGAGCACGTCGCCGAGCACGGCGACGGCGTGATCGACCTCGCCATCGAGGTCCCGGACGCCCGCGCGGCCTACGCGTACGCCGTCGAGCAGGGCGCCCGCGGCCTGGACGAGCCGTACGAGGTCAAGGACGAGCACGGCACCGTGGTGCTGGCCGCGATCGCGACGTACGGCCAGACCCGCCACACGCTGGTCGAGCGCGGCGACTACACCGGCCCGTACCTCCCGGGCTACGAGGCCGTCGAGCCGATGGTCGCGCCCCCGGCCAAGCGGACCTTCCAGGCCATCGACCACTGCGTCGGCAACGTGGAACTCGGCCGGATGAACGAGTGGGTCGCGTTCTACAACAAGGTCATGGGCTTCACGAACATGAAGGAGTTCGTGGGCGACGACATCGCGACCGAGTACTCGGCGCTGATGTCCAAGGTGGTCGCGGACGGCACCAAGAAGGTCAAGTTCCCGATCAACGAGCCGGCGATCGCGAAGAAGAAGTCGCAGATCGACGAGTACCTGGAGTTCTACGGCGGCCCCGGCGTCCAGCACATCGCGCTGGCCTCGAACGACATCGTCGCGACGGTCCGCTCGATGCGCGCGGCCGGCGTCCAGTTCCTGTCCGTGCCGGACAGCTACTACGACACGCTCGGCGAGTGGGTCGGCGACACCCGGGTGCCGATCGACGAGCTGCGCGAGCTGAAGATCCTGGCCGACCGCGACGAGGACGGCTACCTGCTGCAGATCTTCACCAAGCCGGTGCAGGACCGCCCGACCGTCTTCTTCGAGATCATCGAGCGCCACGGCTCCATGGGCTTCGGCAAGGGCAACTTCAAGGCCCTGTTCGAGGCGATCGAGCGCGAGCAGGACAAGCGCGGCAACCTCTAGTCGCCCGGCGACTTCGGGCCCCCCGGCCGGCGCCGGGGGGCCCGCCCGTGCCCCGGCCCACGGCGTCGCGGCCCCGTGAGGGGAGGGCCGCGGCGCCGTCGGCCGGTCAGCGGGCCGGCCGGTCAGCGGGCCGGTCAGCCGGTCAGCCGGTCGGCGGCAGGCCGGTCAGCGGCCGGACGGAGAAGGGGCCGCCTTCGGTTCCCGCGGCGCCTTCGGCTCCTGGGACGCCTTCGGCTTCGGCTCGGGATTCGGCTTGGGCAGCTCCGGCTCCACCCACGGAGTGACCGGCCGCAGGTGCTCCGGGCCGCCCGGCGGCGGCTGGCCGATCGCCGTCAGGGCCTCCCTGGCCAGCGGCCCCCGCAGCGGCGAGAAGTGCGGGTTCGTCCGCGCGGTCTCCTGGAGGTGTCGCCGGGCCGCCGCCACATCGCCGAGGCCGCGCTCGATCATCGCCCGGTGGTACGAGAAGTCGGCGCTGCGCAGGCCCTGTTCCGTGGCCTTCTTCGCGTACTCCAGCGCCGCCGCGTCCTCGCCCGCCTGGTGCAGCGCCCACCCCAGCGCGTCCGCCACCTGCACGCTCTTGTGCCGCGACCACTCCTCCGACAGGCGCCGCACCGCCGCCGCCGGATCGCCGTGGTCCGCCTCGTACAGGCCGAGGACCACATCGTCGTCGACGCCGTTCTGGGCGTCCCGCGCCGCCAACGAGCCGATCATGTCGTACGGAACGCGCGCCTCCTGCGTCCGGCCCAGCGACTCCAGCAGCTCGCCCAGTTCCCTGGCCAGCTGCGGCACCGGGGTCCGCCCCAGCGCCAGCCGGTAGTCCCGCACCGCCTCCCCGGAGCGGCCCAGCGCGGCCAGCGCACGGGCCCGGCCGCCCAGCGCCTGCGCCTGCGCCGGATCCGTCCGCAGCGCACCCTCGTACTGGCGCAGCGCCTCCGCCGCGTCACCCCGCTCCCAGGACAGCTCCCCGAGCCGGAACAGCGCGTACGCCTTCTCCGCCGGTGCCTTCGCCGCGCCCGCCGCCTCCTCCATCGACACCACCGCGTCCTCGCGCCAGCCGCGGTCTCGGTAGACCTGCGAGGCCCGTACGTGCGCCACCAGACCCGGCCGCAGCTCCAGCAGCAGCTCCATCGCCTTCTGCGCGCCCTTGTAGTCGCCGAGCCCCGTGTACGCGTCCACGAGCACCGGGTACGCCGTCCACCGCTTCGGCGCCTGCGCCCGTACGAGCTCACCCCACTTCCTGGCGGTCCCGAAGTCACGCCGGGCATTGGCCAGCGCGCCCATGCCCGTCATCGCGTCGAAGTTGCCCTTCTCCGCCGGGCGGACCTCCAGCGAGCGCTTCAGCGCCTTCTCCGCCTTCGGGAACCAGTCCGAGTCCGCGGTGCGCCGGGCCTGTTCGACGTACGCGGAGCCGAGGACCGCCCACGAGGCGTCGTCGTCCGCGTGCTTCGCGACCCACTTCTCCCGGTCCGCCACCAGCGCCGTCAGGTCCACCGCCGCAGCGGGCGCGCCCATGCCCACCGCCGACGCGGCGCGTTCGCTCGGCCCCGGCGGGCGGGCGTCGTCACCGGTCCGGGCGGGGCGGATCAGCAGGGCCCCGGCGATCAGGACCACGGCGACCGCGGCGGCCACGAGCGTCTTGCGGCCGGTGAAGGTCACGGGCGGCGCCGGCGTCTGTGATTCCTCGTCGATACGGTCCATGGGGTCACTGTGCGTCAATATGAAGAGTTCACGGAGGTGCCCGAAGAGGGGCGCGGGCGTGTTCACACCGATGGCCCCGGTGCCACGCTTGTCCCATGGATGACGATCTCTCCGCACGTCTGCGAGCGAACCTCCTCGAAGGACTCCCGGCCGACGCCCTGCTCACCGATCCCCAGGTGACGGCCTCCTACGCCACCGACATGGCCAGCTTCTGCGCCGCCGGGACCCCGGCTGTCGTCGTACTGCCCCGGACCGTCGAACAGGTCCGGCACGTCATGCGCACCGCCACCGCCCTACGAATCCCCGTCGTCCCCCAGGGCGCCCGTACGGGCCTGTCGGGCGGCGCCAACGCCTCCGACGGCTGCATCGTGCTGTCCCTCGTCAAGATGGACCGGATCCTGGAGATCTCCGCCGTCGACCGGATCGCCGTCGTCGAACCGGGCGTGGTCAACGCGGTGCTCTCGCGGGCCGTATCCGAACAGGGCCTGTACTACCCGCCCGACCCCTCCAGCTGGGAGCAGTGCACCATCGGCGGCAACATCGGCACGGCCTCGGGAGGCCTGTGCTGCGTCAAGTACGGGGTCACCGCCGAGTACGTGCTCGGCCTCGACGTGGTCCTGGCCGACGGGCGGCTGCTGCGCACGGGCCGCCGCACCGCCAAGGGAGTCGCCGGATACGACCTCACCCGGCTCTTCGTCGGCTCCGAGGGCAGCCTCGGCATCGTCGTGCAGGCCGTCCTCGCCCTCAAGCCCGCGCCGCCCCGCCAGCTCGCGCTGGCGGCCGAGTTCCCCTCCGTCGCGGCCGCCTGCGAGGCCGTCTGCGCCGTCATGGAGGCGGGCCTGACCCCCTCGCTGCTGGAGCTGATGGACCGTACGACCGTCCGCGCCGTCAACGCCCTCGGCAAGATGGGCCTGCCGGAGGCCACCGAGGCCCTGCTGATGGCCGCCTTCGACACCCCGCACGCCCCGGACGACCTCGCGGCCGTGGGGGCGCTGTGCACCGCCGCCGGGGCCACCGCCGTCGTGCCCGCCGAGGACGAGGCGGAGTCGGAACTGCTGCTGCAGGCCCGCCGGATGTCCTTCCCCGCGCTGGAGGCCCTGCGGCCCGCGACGATGATCGACGACGTCTGCGTACCGCGCTCGCGGCTCGCCGAGATGCTGGACGGGACGGCCGCCATCGCCCGCGCCCACGACCTGCTCATCGGGGTCGTGGCGCACGCCGGAGACGGCAACACCCACCCGATCGTCTGCTTCGACCCCGCCGACGAGGACGAGACGCGTCGGGCCCGCGAATCGTTCGGCGCGATCATGGGGCTGGGGCTGGAACTGGGCGGGACCATCACCGGAGAGCACGGGGTCGGCGTCCTGAAGAAGGAGTGGCTGGCCCGCGAACTCGGCCCGGTGGGAATGGAGATGCAGCGCGCCGTCAAGCAGGCCTTCGACCCGCTGGGGCTGCTCAACCCGGGCAAGCTCTTCTGACGCCGGCTCCGCGGCCGGCCGTACGCGGCCGGGACCGTCCGCCATCACAGGTCCCCGTCCGCCGACTCGTCCGACGGCCACGGGTCGCGCAGCCACAGGTCGTCGGCGGGGGTCGGCGTGAGCAGCTCGGCCAGGGCCGCGTCCAGGCCGAGCCGCTCGGCCTCGGTGCCGGGCGGGACCATGCGCAGGGTGCGCTCCAGCCAGGCCGACACGGAACCGGCCGGGGCCTCCAGGAGGGCGTCGCCGTCGGGGGAGCTGAGCGCCATGCAGAGCACGGCCTTGTTGTCGACCTTGGTGGGCCAGATCCGGACGTCGCCGTGGCCGCAGGGGCGGAACACCCCCTCGACGAGCAGCTCGCGGGCGAAGGTCCAGTTGACGGGGGTACTGGAGCCGGTGTGGAAGGTGATGTGGACGGCGTACGGGTCGTCGGTCAGATAGAGGAGCCGCGCCGGGACGGGGATGCTGCGCTCGGGGGACAGGACCAGCTTCAGTTCCAGCTCGCGCTCGATGACGGGGTGGTGCATGACGGCCTCACTTCGGTTCGGTGCGCAGGGCCTGATGGCGCCCCACATCCCGAGAGAGCGGCGATGTGCCCGGGTATGACGCGAGTTCCGGCAACGAACCGGAGATTGGCCGAATTCTGTCGGCTGACCGAAATCCGCCGTGGGGCGTGAGGTTAGCTCAATGGCTTGGATTCTCCCGTTACCGGACCGGTCGGGGCGAGGTTCTTGGCTATGGTCCTCCCTTGCACAAGCCTCAAGCCACGATCGGAGTTGGGGACATGACGGCCTCCCCTGGTGACGGCGAGCACGCGGCCCGCGAGGGCTACTACCCCGATCCGTCCATCCCCGGGTACATCCGGTACTGGAACGGCGCGGCCTGGGTGCCCGGCACGAGCCGGCCCGCCCCCGCCCAGGAGACGGGGCCGGTGTTCCTGGACGAGACCTCCGTGACCGAGGCACTGCCCGAACCCGAACCGGTGCGCGTACGCGAACCGGAACGCGAACCGGAACGCGCCCGCGAGCCGGAACCCGTGGTGTGGCAGGCCGACCCCGTCCACCAGGCCGGCTTCGGCGGGCCCCGCGACCACCGGGTCTCGTGGGGCAGCCCGGCCGAACCCGAGCCCGAGGCCGGCCAGGCCGCCGCCCGCCCGGCGGGCATCTCCCTGGCCCGTACGCCGGCCGCCGCGGCGGCGCCCGCGCGCCTGCCCGCGGCCTCCATGGGCATCCTGTCGGCCCGGTCCCCGGCCGCGCAGGCCCCGGCACCCGCCCCCGCCCCGGTGCCGACCCCTGCCGTCCCCGCTCCGGCCCCCGCATGGCCCGACGCACCCGGAGCCGGAGTATCCGGAGCCACCTCCTCCTGGCCCGGGGCAGCGGCCGCCGCCCCGGCGCCCTCCCGGCCCGCCGCCCCGGCCGACCCCCGCCCGGAGGCCGGGCTCCCCGCGGCTCCCCGCCCCGGCACCGCGCAGCCCGCCGAGGCCCCCCGGCACGAGGTGTGGGCACCGCGGCCCGCGGGCGTCCGCCCGAAGGTGCCGACCCCCGAGCCGACCCCCGTGCCGGCCGCCCCGGCCGAGCCCCGCGCCAAGGGCTGGGAGCCGCGCGGATCCGAGGGCGACCGCCCGTCCCGCCCGGCGGGCGCCAGTACACCCCGGGCCGTCTTCGAGCGGATGGCGGACCGGGCCGTGCGCCCGGCGGGGCTGACCCGCAGATTCGTGGCCCGCGTACTGGACTCGCTCGTCCTCGCCGCCGTCGCGGCCGCCGTCGCCCGGCCCCTCCTCCCCGGGGCCACCGCGCACGTGCAGGCCAAGGTGGACGCCGCCCGCGCGAGCGGACACACCACCACCGTCTGGCTGTTCGACACGACCATCGCCGGCCACCTGGGCCTGGTCCTCGGCGCCGTTCTCCTCTTCGGAGTGCTGTACGAGGCGCTGCCCACCGCCCGCTGGGGCCGCACCCCGGGCAAGAAGCTGCTCGGCGTGCGGGTGCTGGCCACCGCCACCCTCCGCCCGCCCACCTTCGGCGCGGCCCTGCGCCGCTGGCTCGTCTACGCCCTCCTCGGCCTCCCCGGCAGCCTCTGGTGCCTCGTGGACCGCCCGCGCCGCCAGGCCTGGCACGACAAGGCGGCCAAGACGTACGTAGCCCGCTAGACCGGTGCGCCGCCGCCGGGGCTCCGCCCAGCCCCCGCCGGGCTCCGCCCCGCACCCCGCGCCTCAAACGCCGGCGAGGCTGGATGGTGCGGCAAGGTCGCAGGTTCTGGGGTAGCAGCCGGGCCGGTTGGGTCGGGGTCGGGTGTGTGTCGGGGTGTCCCCGCAGGGCGCCGAACACAACAAGGCCGATCTCTCCGACCCCTCGACACGTTCGGCGCCCGAGGAGACACCCCGGCGCGCGCCCGGCCCCGGCCCGAGCGGCCCCCTCGTACCCCCGGCCCGAGCGGCGCAGCCACCCGGCGCCCAACCGGCCCCCTCCGATCCGGCCCGAGCGGCGCAGCCCCCGGCCGACAGGCCTTCTCCCCCGAACGGACGCCGCCCCGTTGCGGGGGTGACGGTGCCGGGTTCGACTCGGGCCATGAGTACCGACCAGCCGCCGCCGGCCGAGCCGCCCGAGGAAGACCCGTTCCTCAAGAAGCCCCAGGAACCGACGCCTCCGTCGGGCGGTTCGCCGTACGGCTCGCCGCCGCCCCCCGGCAGCGGCGGCCCCCCGCCGCCCCCGGGAGGCCCGGGCGCCGGCGGGTTCCCGCCCCCGGGAGGCCCGGGCGGCGGCGGATACCCGCCCCCGCCGCCCCCGTACGGCGGCGGTGACCCGTACGGCGGCGGCTCCGGCATGCCCGACCCGCTCGCAGGCATGCCGCCGCTCGCGGACACCGGCAAGCGGGTCGTCGCGCGCATCATCGACTGGCTGGTCGTGGGCATCCCGGTCTGGCTCGTCTGGTTCATCGTGACGGGATTCAGCGTCAACTGGGACACGAGCGACCCCGACGCGGGGGAGGGTGTGTCCGACACGGCCGCCAACTGGTACACCGGCGCCTTCGTGCTGTGGCTGCTGATCGCGATCGCCGCTTACGTCGCGTACGACTGGTACTTCAACGCCAAGAGCGGCCGGACCCTCGGCAAGAAGGCGATGGGTCTGCGCGTCGCCATGCTCAACGACGGCAGCGTGCCCTCGTCCAAGAGTTCCCTCGGCCGGGCGTGCGCCCTGTGGCTGCCGTGTCTCATCCCCTGCTGCGGCGGCTTCTGGTGGATCGTCGTGTTCATCTCGATCCTGGTCGACAAGCCTTACCAGCAGGGCCTGCACGACAAGGCGGCCAAGACCGTCGTAGTCCGGTCGACCTGACGCGTACGCAGCGGCGCAGCACACAGCGGGCGGTCTCCCTCCGGGGAGGCCGCCCGCGCCGCGTCGCTCAGTGGTGGACGGGGTGTTCGGCTCCGGCGGTCCGGGGATCGGGCACCCGGGCGGCCGGCGCCGCACCCTCGTGGGAGGCGGGCCCCGCGGCGGGCGCGGGGGCCGCGGGGGCCCCCGTACGGGCCGCGTGACGGCCGCGGCGCCGGGGCGCGGGCACGGTGAGGGCGACGAGCAGACCCAGGGCGAGCGCGGCTGCGGAGATGACCGCGACCCCGAGCCCGGTACTCGTCTGCGACAGCAGCAGCATGGCGATCGTCGACACGATGACCGTGGCGGACCCGTAGGCGAGCTGTGCGGCAGTCGGACGCGGCATGGCGGTATCCGTCCTCGGGAGGGGAGGGGGAGTCGGCTCAACTAGGTCGCGCGTCAAGTGACTCTATGACGGGAGATGCCCGAGAGGAACCGCCGGTAAGCGTGACCTAACACACGGTGCCGGAGCACGGGGGGCGCACGGGATCATTTTTCGCGCCACGCCAGAGGGGGAAATGGGGACGGGACGGACCTCCGGCGGGGTCGGGAAGCGCCCTTCGCCCCGTATGGCTGTGGAACGTCCGGATAGCGGAACTGCCTGACCGCATAGTGCAGTTGTAAGGGACAAGTCAAGGTCTGTCTTTTCTTGCTTCTCTCCGGTCAAATGTCGTCACTTGAGACGCGCGCCGCGCGGAACCCCCCACTCCTATGGAGAAGTTCCGACACTACGTCGCGGCCGCGGGAGGGGAACGACATCAAGTGACCAGCAATTCCGCCCGACGGCGTGCAATCCGTGCTGCCGCCGTCACCGTGACCATGGCTGCTTGTGCGACGAGCGCCACCTTCTTCACCGTTACCGCGGCTCAGGCCGAGGGTAAGGGTGCGGCCGCCCCGGCGGCCGACCGGCAGGACCCGACCGCTCCCGCCAAGGTCGTCGAGCACGACCTGAAGGGTCCGTTCAGCGAGCAGCAGGCCCAGCAGCGCAAGGCCGCCCTGGACCAGGTGCTCCAGGGGAAGAAGGGCGTCGAGCAGCGCGGCGCCTCGAAGGTCGTCAAGCTCGACGACAAGAAGTACGTCGAGCTCGGCCGCGAGAAGACCGACAAGATCTTCACGATCCTCGTCGAGTTCGGCGACCAGGTCGACAACACGACCATGCACGACCCGGACGGCCCCGGCCCGCAGCCGGCGGTCCCGAAGTACGGCGGCACCCCCGGTCCGCTGCACAACACGATCGCCCAGCCGGACCGTGCGAAGGACAACAGCACCGCCTGGCGCAAGGACTTCAGCCGCGAGTACTTCCAGGAGCTGTACTTCGCTTCGGGTCAGGGCAAGGACTCGCTGAAGACCTACTACGAGAAGACCTCCTCGGGCCGCTACTCGGTCGAGGGCGAGGTCGCCGACTGGGTCAAGGTCCCGTACAACGAGGGTCGTTACGGCTCGAACTACTGCGGCCAGACCAACTGCTCCAACGTGTGGGACACCGTCAAGGACGGCGTCGCCGCGTGGACGGAGGGCCAGAAGAAGGCCGGGAAGACCGACGCGCAGATCAAGGCGCAGCTGGCCCAGTACGACCAGTGGGACCGCTACGACTTCGACGGCGACGGCAACTTCAACGAGCCCGACGGCTACATCGACCACTTCCAGATCGTCCACGCGGGCGAGGACGAGTCGGCCGGCGGCGGCGTGCAGGGCACGACCGCGCTGTGGGCGCACCGCTGGTACGCCTACGGCACCGCGGCGGGCAAGACCGGCCCGGACAACAACAAGGCCGGCGGCACCCAGATCGGTGACACCGGCATCTGGGTCGGCGACTACACGATGCAGCCCGAGAACGGCGGCCTCGGCGTCTTCGCGCACGAGTACGGCCACGACCTCGGCCTGCCCGACCTCTACGACACCACCGGTGGCGGCGAGAACAGCGTCGGCTTCTGGTCCCTGATGTCGGCCGGCTCCTGGCTCGGCACCGGCAAGGACTCCATAGGCGACCTCCCGGGCGACATGACGGCCTGGGACAAGCTCCAGCTGGGCTGGCTGAACTACGACACGGCGAAGGCCGCGACGAAGTCCACCCACAAGCTGGGCGTGGCGGAGTTCAACACCAAGGACAAGCAGGCCCTGGTCGTCGAGCTGCCGAAGAAGAAGGTCCAGACGGACGTCGTCGCGCCCGCCGAGGGTTCCACCCAGTGGTGGAGCGGCATGGGTGACGACCTCAAGAACACCCTCACCCGCTCCGTGGACCTGACCGGCAAGAAGTCCGCCGCGCTGTCCCTCAAGGGCTGGTGGGACATCGAGGCCGACTACGACTACCTCTACACCGAGGTGTCCACGGACGGCGGCGCCACCTGGACCGCCCTCGCCGGCACCGCCGACGGCACGGCCCTCCCGGCCGACGCCTCCGGCAGCCCGTCGCTCACCGGTGTCTCGGGTGCCTGGAAGAACCTGAACTTCCCGCTCGACGCCTACGCGGGCAAGAAGGTCGACCTCCGCTTCCGCTACCAGACGGACGGCGGCGCGGGCGGCAAGGGCTTCACCGCCGACGCCGTGACCCTCACCGCGGACGGCTCCGCGCTGTTCACCGACGGCGCCGAGAACGGCGACAACGGCTGGACGGGCAAGGGCTTCTCGCGCATCGGCGCCAACTTCACCAAGGAGTACGCGCAGTACTACCTGGCCGAGAACCGCCGCTACGTCTCGTACGACAAGACCCTCAAGGTCGGCCCGTACAACTTCGGCTTCGGCAACACCAAGCCCGACTGGGTCGAGCACTACCCGTACCAGGACGGCCTGCTCATCTGGCAGTGGGACACCAGCCAGAAGGACAACAACACCAGCGTCCACCCGGGCCAGGGTCTGATCCTCCCGGTCGACGCCAACGCCAAGCCCATGAAGTGGGCCGACGGCACCCTGCTGCGGAACAAGATCCAGCCGTACGACGCGACCTTCAGCGCCTACTCGACGGACGCGTTCACGCTGCACAAGAACGGCGAGTCGCTCTTCCTGAAGCCCAAGCCCGCCAACCTGGTCTTCGACGACCACAAGGGCAAGTACTTCTACGACGAGAACCCGACCGGATCGGTGAAGGTCACTGACACCAACACCAAGATCAAGATCCTGAAGGAGACCTACGACGGTGAGGTCATGACCGTCGAGGTGGGCCCCTCCTCGAAGTAATTCGGTAAAACCGCAGGTCAAAGCATGATCGGCCGTCGCCCTCTAGCGGGCGGCGGCCGATCGCGTTTAGATGCCCGGTACGAGTTTCTTGTTGACGGGGGAGATGACAGCCATGCCCGGTGGAGGTTTCGTCAGATTGCCAGGCGGCAGCGTGGTCGTGGCGCTCACGCTGCCGCGGCCCTGCGGAGAAGGCGGAAATGTCCGCGTGCTGGTGCACGCCGCGAACCGGGCCCGCGCCCTGACCAGGCTGCGGAACCTCGGGATGCGGGCGGTGTACCTGCGGGGCAACGCGCACCCGCCGACGCCGGACGAGGTCACGGCCGTCCTGCACCACCCGGACGGCCTGCTGTGGCGCGGCGCGCCCGACCGCGCGCAGGAGCTCTGGCACCCGATCCGGGCCCTGCTGGGGACCTAGGGCCTAGGGCCGCTCCTGGCCGCCCTCGGGGCCCTCGTGGCCGTCCCCGGCCGGCTTGTGGGTCACCAGCGTCACACCCGCCGCACGGAGCTCCTCCAGGGCCCGTGCGGTGGTGTGCGGGGCGACGGCGGCCGTCAGGTCCAGCAGGACCCGCGTGCCGAAGCCGGCGCGGGCCGCGTCGAGGGCGGTCGCCCGGACGCAGTGATCGGTGGCGATCCCGACCACGTCCACCTCGGTGACCTGCCGGTCCCGCAGCCACTGGCCGAGCGTCGCCCCGTTCTCGTCAGCGCCCTCGAACCCGCTGTACGCGGCCTCGTACGCGCCCTTGTCGAAGACGGCGGCGACGGCGCCCGAGGCCACGGCGGGGGCGAAGTTCGGGTGGAAGCCCACGCCCTCGGTCCCGGCGACGCAGTGGACGGGCCAGGAAGTCTCGAAGTCCGGCTCGGCGGGCGGGTGCGCGAAGTGGGCACCCGGGTCGATGTGGTGGTCGCGGGTGGCGACCACGTGCCGGTACGCGGGCGTGGCCTGGCCGATGTACTCGGTGACGGCGGCGGCGATGTCGGCTCCGCCGGTGACCGCGAGGCTGCCGCCTTCGCAGAAGTCGTTCTGTACGTCGACGACGATCAGTGCGCGGTGCATGACGTTGTCCTTCGGCTCGATGTCTCTGTGCGGCGGGGCCCTGCGGGGGCTCTGCCCCCAGACCCCCGCGCCTCAAACGCCGGCGGGGCCGGCCAAACCAGCCCCGCCGGCGTTTGAGGCGCGGGCGCGGAGCGCCGTAGGGGGTCCGGGGCGGAGCCCCGGCTGCGGAGCCGCGGCTACGCGTACTCCGTCGGGAGCACGGCCTCGCCGCGCGACAGCTGCGTCGCGGACAGCGGCAGCCGCGCAAGGGCGGCGCGGTGGCGGTCGCGCGCGGCCTCCAGCGGCTCGCGGGCCACCACCTCGCCGGCCTTGACCAGCTGGGTCAGGAGCTGGTGGTCGGCCAGGGCCGACGGGACCGGCCCGGTCCCGACGACCTCCGCCTCGGCGATCCCCTCCGCGTCCACCCGCCGCGCCGCCCACTTGCGGCCGCCGATGGAGGTCTTCCCGCCCGAGGACTTCTTCGCCACCGGGGCCAGCGCCGCCTTCAGGTCGGCCGAGGTGGCCCGCGCCACCAGCTTGTAGACCATCGAGCACGTCGGGTGCCCGCTGCCCGTCACCAGCTGGGTGCCCACCCCGTACGCGTCCACCGGCGCCGCCGCCAGCGAGGCGATGGCGTACTCGTCCAGGTCCGAGGTGACCACGATCTTCGTCGCCGTCGCGCCCAGCTCGTCCAGCTGCTGCCGCACCCGGTGGGCGACCAGCAGCAGGTCACCGGAGTCGATCCGGACCGCGCCCAGGTCGGTGCCCGCCACCTCGACGGCGGTGCGGACGGCCTCGGCCACGTCGTAGGTGTCCACCAGCAGGGTGGTGCCCCGCCCCAGCGAGGCCACCTGCGCGGTGAAGGCGTCCCGCTCGCTGTCGTGGACCAGCGTGAAGGCGTGCGCGCTCGTGCCGACCGTCGGGATCCCGTACCGGAAGCCGGCCGCCAGGTCCGAGGTGGAGGCGAAGCCGCCCACGTACGCGGCCCGCGAGGCGGCCACCGCCGCCAGCTCGTGCGTGCGCCGCGCGCCCATCTCGATCAGCGGGCGCTCGCCCGCCGCCGAGGACATCCGGGAGGCGGCCGCGGCGATCGCCGAGTCGTGGTTCAGGATCGACAGGATCACGGTCTCCAGCAGCACGCACTCGGCGAAGCTGCCCTCGACGCGCAGGATCGGCGAGCCGGGGAAGTAGACCTCGCCCTCCGGGTAGCCCCAGATATCGCCGGAGAAGCGGTACGAGGACAGCCAGTCCAGGGTCCGCATGTCGACCACGGCCCGCTCGCGCAGGAACTCCAGCACCGCGCTGTCGAAGCGGAAGTTCTCCACCGCGTCCAGCACCCGCCCGGTTCCCGCGACCACCCCGTAGCGCCGCCCCTCGGGCAGCCGCCTGGTGAAGACCTCGAAGACCGAGCGGCGGTCGGCGGTGCCGTTGGCCAGCGCGGCCTGCAGCATCGTGAGCTCGTAATGGTCCGTGAAGAGCGCTGTCGACGGCACGTCCACCGGCAGGCCCAGGTCCGCAGGGTTCATGTCACGGATGCTAGCGCACATCTCGTCAAAGTGACGAGATGTAGGACCCGTTTGTGCGACGGGCCCGGCACGGTGGCAGCATGGGACAAGTGAGTGTTGCTCCTGTAGAGATCGAACGCACCGAATCGGCCGAAGAGACCTTCGCGGTCCCCGAACCCGACGTCCCCTGGGTGACCCTGGTGCACAACGACCCGGTCAACCTCATGAGCTACGTGGCGTACGTGTTCCAGGCGTACTTCGGCTATTCGAAGGACGTGGCGCACAAGCTGATGCTCGATGTCCACCACAAGGGGCGGGCGGTCGTGTCCAGCGGCACCCGCGAGGAAATGGAGCGCGACGTGCAGGCCATGCACGGCTACGGCCTGTGGGCGACCCTCTCCCAGGACCGCACCTGATGGGCGGCACGTTCCAGCCCCTGAAGGGCGGCGGTGGCGCCGCCATCGCGCTCGACGAGATCGAGATCTCCATCCTGCGCTCCCTGGCCGTCCAGATGCTCGAACTGATCGGCCCCGGCGAGCCCGAGCCCGCCGAGGACGCCGACCCGCTCGCCGCGCTGTTCGCCGAGGGCCCCTCCGAGCCCCCGTCCGACCCGGCGCTGGCCCGGCTCTTCCCCGACGCCTACGGAGGCCCGGACGGGCCGGGGCCGAAGGAGGATCCGGAGGAGCTGCGCGCGCACTCGGCGGAGTTCCGCCGCTTCACCGAGAACGACCTGCGCACCCGCAAGCGGGAGGACGCGCTGGCCGTCGTACGCAGCCTGGACGGGCTCACGCCGGCCGGTGACGGGGCGGCGGTGCTGGAGCTGACCGGGGAGCTGCCGTTGCGCTGGCTCGGCGCGCTCAACGACCTGCGTCTGACCCTCGCGGCCCGCCTCGACATCACCGAGGACGACGAGAGCGCGGTGCTGTTCAGGCTGCCGGACGACGACCCGCGCAAGCCGATGGTGATGGCGTACCTCTGGCTGGGCGGTCTCCAGGAAACCTTGATCGAAACCCTCTGAGAAAGCTCAAGGGGGAACGCCGTTCGCTCAGCGGACGCTCAAATCCGGATAACGATCAGATCACCGTCATGCGGTGATCTGATCTTTTCGTTTGTCTTTGTCCAGATTTTTTAGTGCCCTCCGCCACATTTCTCCCCCTCCGGCAGTCGTAAGCCCGTGATAAATCTTCACGACTGCCGAAGGGACGCCACCCATGTCCCCCGGCACGCTTGGACCGGCGGACCGCCGGCGTGCAACTCCATCCGTATCCGGGGGGATCGAGGACCCGATCCGCAGCCACTCAAGGCGCGGGTCGGCGTGGAGAAAGGCGCACCAGACATGACCTCTGTGCAGGTCGAGCAGCACGGCAACACGCCCGGCGAGGGCACTCAGGGCGAGGGCGGCGAGGGATACCACCGCACGCTCGGCGCCCGGCAGATCCAGATGATCGCGATCGGCGGAGCCATCGGCACCGGCCTGTTCCTGGGCGCCGGCAAGGCGATCTCCAAGGCCGGACCGAGCCTGATCCTGGCCTACGCGATCGCGGGCCTGGTCATCTTCTTCATCATGCGGGCCCTGGGCGAGCTGCTCATGTACCGCCCCGTCTCCGGCTCCTTCTCGGATTACGCCCGCGAGTTCCTGGGCCCGTTCTGGGGATACGTCACCGGCTGGACGTACTGGCTGTTCTGGGTGGTCACCGGCATCACCGAGGTCACGGCCGCCGCGCAGTACATGTCGTACTGGACCCACGACAGCTTCCCGCAGTGGGCCTACGCGCTGATCTTCACGGTCATCCTCTACGCCGCCAACCTGATCTCCGTGAAGCTCTTCGGCGAGCTGGAGTTCTGGTTCTCCATGGTCAAGGTCACCGCCATCGTCGGCATGATCCTGATCTGCGCCGGCATCCTCACCATCGGCTTCTCCGACGCGGCGGACACCGCCACCGTCACCAACCTGTGGAACGACGGCGGCTTCTTCCCCAAGGGCATCGGCGGCACGCTGATGACCCTCCAGATCGTCATGTTCGCCTTCCTCGCGGTCGAGCTGGTCGGCGTCACCGCCGGCGAGTCCAAGGACCCCGAGAAGACCCTGCCCAAGGCCATCAACACCGTGCCGTGGCGCATCGCCGTCTTCTACGTCGGCGCGCTGATCATGATTCTGTCGGTCGTCCCGTGGACGCACTTCCAGCCGGGCGTCTCGCCCTTCGTCGCCGCCTTCGAGCGCATGGGCCTCGGCATCGGCGCGGCCATCGTCAACTTCGTCGTGCTGACCGCCGCCCTGTCCTCCTGCAACTCGGGCATGTACTCCACCGGCCGCATGCTGCGCGACCTCGCGCTCAACGGCCAGGGCCCGAAGTTCTTCGCCAGGCTCACCAAGAGCGGCACCCCGCTGATCGGCACCACCTTCTCCGCCGCGCTGATGCTGGTGGGCGTCTGGATCAACTACGTCGCCCCGGGCAAGGCCTTCGACTACGTCGTCTCCTTCGCCACCATCTCCGGCATGTGGGCCTGGATCATGATCCTCGTCTGCCAGATCCGCTACCGCGCCAAGTCGGACCGCGGCGAGCTGCCCGCCTCCCCGTTCAAGGCGCCCGGAGCCCCGTACACGAGCTGGTTCGCCCTGCTCTTCATCGGCATGGTCATCGTGATGATGGGCGCCGACAAGGACTCCCGCGTCTCGCTGTACTGCGCCCCGCTGTGGGGCCTGATCCTGGGCGTCTCGTACCTGGTGATGAAGTCCCGCGACCCGCGCGGCGCGGCCTTCACCAAGGCCTCGTAGCACCCGGAGACCGCGCGTCCCGGCCGCCTGCCACGGCCGGGAACCGCGCCCCCACGGACCTTGTGTCCACCATGCGGGCCCTTCCGTACCACTCCTCGGTACGGAAGGGCCCGTCTGCTTATCCTGTCGCTCATGCTGACCCTCACCCAGGCCCTGTACGACCAGATCGTCGCGCACGCCCGCCAGGACCACCCCGACGAGGCGTGCGGCGTCGTGGCCGGCCCGGCGGGCACCGGCCGCCCCGAGCGGTTCATCCCGATGCTGAACGCGGCCCGCTCGCCCACGTTCTACGAGTTCGACTCGAAGGACCTGCTGAAGCTCTACCGCGAGCTGGACGACCGCGACGAGGATCCCGTGATCGTCTACCACTCGCACACCGCCACCGAGGCCTACCCCTCGCGCACCGACGTCACGTACGCGAACGAGCCGGGCGCGCACTACGTCCTCGTCTCGACCGCGGACAAGGACGGCCTCGGAGAGTTCCAGTTCCGCTCGTACCGGATCGTCGACGGCGTGATCACCGAGGAAGAAGTGCAGGTCGTCGAGGCCTACTGACCATCATGTGAGCGGTCGGCGTCCACGATGCGGGATCACACTCCAAACCGGGGACCGGGAATCGTTAACATGACCGCATGGTTTCCCACGACGTGAGCATCGAGACGCCCGGCAGGCTGCTGCTCGTGGCGCGGCTGCACGTCGACCTGTGCCGCCTCGCCAGCGCCATCTGTCCTGCCGTCTGAGCACCAGAGCCCTTCCGCGCGGGGGGCCGACGAACCGCGCGCCGCACGTTACCGACGCCCCTGCCCACGCCCTGACGACTGGAGACAGCATGGCCATCGAGGTCCGCATCCCCACCATCCTCCGCACCTACACCGAAGGCGAGAAGGCCGTCTCCGGTGAGGGCGCGACCCTCGCCGACCTCTTCGCCGACCTGGAGACCCGTCACAAGGGCATCCAGGAGCGCATCGTCGACGAGGCCAAGGGCGGCGAGCTGCGCCGCTTCGTGAACGTCTACCTCAACGACGAGGACGTCCGCTTCCTCGCCGGCATCTCCACCGAGCTCAAGGACGGCGACAGCGTCACCATCCTCCCGGCCGTGGCCGGCGGATCGAAGTAATGCGCTACGACTCCCCGCTGGCCGCGGTCGGCAACACGCCGCTGGTCCGGCTGCCCCGGCTGTCGCCCTCGGACGACGTCCGCATCTGGGCCAAGCTGGAGGACCGCAACCCGACCGGCTCGATCAAGGACCGCCCCGCGCTCCACATGGTCGAGCAGGCCGAGAAGGACGGCCGGCTGTACCCCGGCTGCACCATCCTGGAGCCGACCTCGGGCAACACCGGCATCTCGCTGGCGATGGCGGCCAAGCTCAAGGGCTACCGCATCGTGTGCGTGATGCCGGAGAACACCAGCCGGGAGCGGCGCGACCTGCTGGCCATGTGGGGAGCCGAGATCATCCCGTCGCCGGCCGCCGGCGGCTCGAACACCGCGGTCCGGGTGGCCAAGGAACTGGCCGCGGAGCACCCGGACTGGGTGATGCTCTACCAGTACGGCAACCCGGACAACGCGGGCGCGCACTACGCCACCACGGGCCCGGAGATCCTCGCCGACCTCCCGTCGATCACCCACTTCGTGGCGGGCCTGGGCACCACGGGCACCCTGATGGGCGTCGGCCGCTACCTGCGCGAGAACGTCCCCGGCGTCAAGATCGTGGCCGCCGAGCCGCGCTACGACGACCTGGTCTACGGGCTGCGCAACCTCGACGAGGGCTTCGTCCCCGAGCTGTACGACGCCTCCGTGCTCACCACGCGCTTCTCGGTGGGCTCGGCGGACGCGGTCACCCGCACGCGGGAGCTGCTGCAGCAGGAGGGGATCTTCGCGGGCGTCTCCACCGGGGCCGCCCTGCACGCGGCGATCGGCGTCGGCCGCAAGGCGGTGGCCGCGGGCGAGACGGCGGACATCGTCTTCGTCGTGGCCGACGGCGGCTGGAAGTACCTCTCGACGGGCGTCTACACGGCCGCCACCACCGAAGAGGCCATCGAGGTCCTCCAGGGCCAGCTCTGGGCGTAGCCCCTGCGGGCCGCTGCGGGGGCTCCGGCCCCGGACCCCCGCGCCTCGAACGCCGGCGGGGCTGGAAATCCAGCCCGTCCGGCGTTTGAGGGCCGGGTCCGGGCCGAGCCCGGTCAGTGGGACGGCAGGTCAGCGAGCACGGCCGCATGGCCGGCGGCCGGGTCCTTGACCGCGGTCCCCCGGACTCCGTCCGGGGGACCCCCACCCGTCCGCGCCCGGCTCCGGCGGGTCGTACACGCGCCGCACGCGGATCACCGGCTTCACCGACCGCCTCCCAGTCCTTTGATCTCGTCCCACAGCGCCGGGTCCAGCACCCCCATCCGCGTCCGGAACTCCCACAGCGACACCTCCGCCGGCCGGTCCGCCTCCAGGAAGCCCGCCCGGCCCTGCGCCCCCACCGTCCCCGGGGGCAGCGGGATCACCCCGGCCCGCCGGTCGTCGTACTTCCCGGTGATCCACGCGACCCGCGCGCGGTGGCCCCGTACCGTCTCGACCGCGAGGACCAGACAGGTACGGCCGTCCGCCAGGGACCACAGCTCCCCGGCGTGCGGATGCGGCGGCGGACCGGACCCGTGCGCCGGCGGGGCCCGGCGGGGGACACCCAGCCGCGCCCCGGCCACCAGCGCCACCAGCGCCACGGCCACGACCGCAGCGACCGCGGGCCACCAGGACGTGTCCATGTTTCGACCGTAGCCGCGCCACCGGCACCCGGCACCCGGCGCGGCCGCACGGCCGGGATGGGCACTCTGCTCCAGTGCCGTACACCTGAGCGCTTGCCATTACTGGGTATGAGTGGTGCAGGCGGTGACTTCCCCCACAACGGCCCGCCGCGGAGGAGCGACCGGACGTTTCGCGCCTTACGCTCGACGCACGCACGGCCCGCATTCCGTCCACGGACCGTCCACGGAGGTTCACGCTCCATGAAGCTCACCGTCGTCGGCTGTTCGGGGTCGTTCCCGTCTGCGGAATCGGCCTGTTCGAGCTACCTCGTCGAGGCCGACGGCTTCCGGCTGCTCCTCGACATGGGCAACGGTGCCCTGGGGGACCTCCAGCGCCACTGCGGTCTCTACGATCTCGACGCGATCTTCCTGAGCCATCTGCACGCCGACCACTGCATCGACATGTGCGCGTACTTCGTCGCCCGTTTCTACCGGCACGAGGGCGGCCGCTGCGGAACCATCCCCGTCTACGGACCCGAGGGCACCGAGCGGCGCCTGACCACCGCCTACGACGACGTCCCCGACGAGCGCTCGATGAGCGAGGTCTTCGACTTCCGCACCCTGAAGTCCGGAAGCTTCGAGATCGGGCCGTTCCAGATCCGCACCGAGCGCGTCGCCCACCCCGTCGAGTCCTACGGCATCCGCATCGAGCACGGCGGCCGCTCGCTCACGTACTCCGGGGACACCGGCGCTTGCCCCGAGCTGGGGCTGCTCGCCGACGGCACCGACCTCTTCCTCTGCGAGGCCTCCTTCACGCACGGCAAGGAGGACATCCCGGACCTCCACCTGAACGGCCGCGAGGCCGGCGAGTACGCGCGCGGCGGTGGCGTCGGCCGGCTCGTCCTCACGCACATCCCGCCGTGGACGGACGCGGCGCAGAACCTCGCCGACGCCCGCGCGGTCTACGACGGCCGGGTCGACCTTGCGTACGCGGGCGCGGTCTACGAGGTCTGACCTTCCCGAACACGCGGAAGCCCCCGCCCTCCCTTCCGGGAGTGCGGGGGCTTCTACGTGTGGGCGAGCGGGCTTACTTGGCCTCGGCCTTGAGCAGCTCGGCGAGCTCCTCGTCGGACTCGCGGCCCGGGGTGGGGAGGTTGAACTTGATGATCGCGAAGCGGAAGACGACGTAGTAGACCACCGCGAAGCAGAGGCCGACGCCCGCAAGCATCCACGGCTTCTCCGCGATGCCCAGGTTCAGCAGGAAGTCGACGAGACCGGCCGAGAAGCCGAAGCCGTCGCGCATGCCCAGGGCCCAGGTCAGGGCCATCGAGATACCGGTCAGCACCGCGTGGATCGCGTACAGCACCGGGGCGATGAACATGAAGGTGAATTCGATCGGCTCGGTGACGCCGGTGACGAAGGAGGTGAGCGCGAGGGAGAGCATCATGCCGCCGACGACCTTGCGGCGCTCGGGGCGGGCACAGTGCACGATCGCGAGGCAGGCCGCTGGGAGGGCGAACATCATGATCGGGAAGAAGCCGGTCATGAACTGTCCGGCGCTCGGGTCACCGGCGAGGAAGCGGCCGATGTCACCGTGGACAGCGCCGGTCGGGGTGTCGAAGGAGCCGGCCTGGAACCACGGGAAGGAGTTCAGCAGGTGGTGCATGCCGATCGGGATGAGCGCACGGTTGGCGACACCGAAGATGCCCGCACCGACGGCGCCGGAACCGGTCAGCCACTCACCGAAGCTGTGCAGACCCGTGCCGAGGACCGGCCAGATGAGACCGAAGACGACACCGGTGGCCAGGCCCGCCAGGGCGGAGAGGATCGGGACGAGGCGGCGGCCGCCGAAGAAGCCCGCCCAGTCCGGCAGCTTGGTCCGGTAGAACTTCTGGTAGAGCAGGGCGGTGATGATGCCCATCACGACACCGCCGAGCACACCCGCGTTGACCGGGGCGTCCACGTTGACGATCTTGCCGCCGACGACCTTGGCGACCTTGGGCAGGTTGCTGTCGGTGAAGGTCGCGAGGACCTTCTGGAAGACCAGGTAACCGGTGACGGCGGCGAGGGCGGTGGAGCCGTCCGACTTCTTGGCGAAGCCGATCGCGATGCCCACGGCGAACAGCAGCGCCATGTTGTCGAGGATCGCGCCACCGCCGGCCGCCATGTAACCGGCGATCTTCAGGACGAAGGTCGGGAAGACGTCCTTGTCGCCGAGCATGTCGTCCGCACCCAGGCGGAGCAGGAGCGCGCCGGCAGGCAGCACGGCCACGGGGAGCATGAGGCTCCGGCCGATGCGCTGCATGACGGCCATCACGCCAGCGCCCTTCTTCTTCTCGGCCGCGGGAGCGGCAGCCGTGGTCACAAGGTCCTCCAGTGGGCAAGGCGCCGCCAGGGGAAACGGGGACGGCGGCGTCTTCGAAAGGGGGGATACACGGGGGCTCGAACGCCCCTCGTGGTCTACACCAATTGTGGTGTAGACCAGTTGTAACACGGTGAGGGTTAGATAAGGAACCTTCGATTTCCTGTGGCCTGGATCACATGTCCCGGGGTATGCCGAAGGGCCCCCGGATCGTGATCCGGGGGCCCTTGACGGACCGGGTTCCCACCCTGCCGCGGCGCTCAGGCCTTGGTGGTCTCCGACTCCATCGCCGCGATCTCCTCGTCCGATTCCCGGCCGGGCGTCGCGAGGTTGAACTTCGTGATCGCGAAGCGGAAGACGACGTAGTAGACGAGCGCGAAGCACAGCCCGATCGGAATGATCAGCCACGGCTTCGTCGCCAGCTTCCAGTTGATGACGTAGTCGATCAGGCCCGCCGAGAAACTGAAGCCGTCGTGGACGCCCAGCGCCCAGCTCACCGCCATGGACACACCCGTCAGCACCGCGTGCACCGCGTACAGGGCGGGCGCGACGAAGAGGAAGGAGTACTCCAGCGGCTCCGTGATCCCGGTGACGAACGAAGTGAGGGCCACCGACAGCATCAGGCCGCCGACCTCCTTGCGCCGCTGCGGCTTCGCGCAGTGCGTGATCGCCAGCGCCGCGGCCGGCAGCGCGAACATCATGATCGGGAAGAAGCCGGTCAGGAACAGGCCCGCGTTCGGGTCGCCGTGCAGGAACATGTTGATGTCGCCGTGGTACGTCTTCCCGTCCGGCGCCGTGTACGACCCGAACTGGAACCACATCGGCACGTTCAGGAACTGGTGCAGGCCGATCACCAGCAGCGCGCGGTTCGCGACGCCGAAGATGCCCCCGCCCCACGAGCCCAGACCGCGCAGCCAGTCGGAGAAGCTCTCCAGCCCGGCACCCACCGGCGGCCAGATCCACAGGCAGAGCGCGGCGAAGGCGATGGCGGCGAAGGACGTGATGATCGGGACCAGCCGCCGGCCGTTGAAGAAGCCGAGCCAGTCCACCAGCTTCACACGGTGGTAGCGCTGCCAGAGCCAGGCCGCCAGCAGCCCCATGACGATGCCGCCGAAGACGCCCGGGTTCTGGTAGGTGAACGCGACGAACGTGTCGTCCTGCCCCAGGCAGCCGCCCCCGATGTTCCGACTGCCCTCCGGGCAGTCGTTCGGGAACGCGTGCAGCACCCCCCGGTAGACGAGGAAGCCCGCCGTGGCCGCGAGGGCGGTCGAACCGTCCGCCTTCTTCGCCATGCCGATGGCGACGCCGATGCAGAAGAGGAGGGGAAGGCCGAGGTCGGGGTCGAGCAGCGCGCCGCCCGCGCCCGCCATCACGCTGGCGACGTCCGTCCACTGCAGTCCGTCCTTGCCGAAGACGTCCGGCTGCCCCAGCCGCAACAGGATGCCTGCCGCGGGCAGTACGGCGATCGGGAGCTGAAGGCTCCGCCCCATCTTCTGCAGCCCCTGGAACAGGTTGTTCCGCCACGACGGGCGTGGTGCTGCTTTGGAGATGCTCGCGCTCATCGGAGTCCTCCCTGACCGGCCCGTTTTTGGCTGCCGCAACACTTACGGCACACTGGTGTAGACCAGTTGTGGGCAGGTTGCCGCTGATCGTCATCATTCGGCAGGGAGCGGTCACGCGCTCGCGTAGATGCGCCAACCGTGCGTTACCGTGACGAAGCGGACCGCACAGGTGGCTCTCCATGTACCGGCCGCGCCGAGACTCGTTCTTCGAAACACTCAGGGAGAAACACATGGCCACCAAGGCTGAGAAGATCGTCGCCGGGCTCGGCGGCATCGACAACATCGAAGAGGTCGAGGGCTGCATCACCCGCCTGCGCACCGAGGTCGTCAACCCCGACCTCGTCGACGAGGCCGCACTCAAGGCCGCCGGCGCCCACGGCGTCGTCAAGATGGGCACCGCCATCCAGGTCGTCATCGGCACCGACGCCGACCCGATCGCCGCCGACATCGAAGACATGATGTGACCCGGACCCCGTAGGCCCCGTCCGGGCCCCCAACGGACCCCGTACCGGAACCACCCGGACGGGGTCCTCGCGTTCCACCGCAGGGACTAGGCTCGGAGCCATGTCTCGCATCGACGGCCGTACGCCCGAACAGCTCCGCCCGGTCACCATCGAACGCGGATGGAGCAAGCACGCCGAGGGCTCCGTCCTCATCTCCTTCGGAGACACCAAGGTCTTCTGCACCGCCTCCTTCACCGAAGGCGTCCCGCGCTGGCGCAAGGGCAGCGGCGAGGGCTGGGTCACCTCCGAATACTCGATGCTGCCGCGCTCCACCAACACCCGCGGCGACCGCGAATCCGTCCGCGGCAAGATCGGCGGCCGCACCCACGAGATCTCCCGCCTCATCGGCCGTTCGCTGCGCGCCGTCATCGACTACAAGGCCCTCGGCGAGAACACCATCGTCCTGGACTGCGACGTCCTCCAGGCCGACGGCGGCACCCGCACCGCCGCCATCACCGGCGCCTACGTCGCCCTCGCCGACGCCGTCGCATGGGGCCAGCAGAAGAAGCTCATCAAGGCCGGCCGCAAGCCCCTGACCGGCACCGTCGCCGCCGTCAGCGTCGGCATCGTCGACGGCGTCCCGCTCCTCGACCTCTGCTACGAGGAGGACGTGCGCGCCGAGACCGACATGAACGTGGTCTGCACCGGCGACGGCCGCTTCGTCGAGGTCCAGGGCACCGCCGAGGGCGAGCCCTTCGACCGCAAGGAACTGAACGCCCTCCTCGACCTCGCCGCCGGCGGCTGCGCGGACCTGGAAGCCATCCAGCTCGGCGCGCTCGCACTCTAGGGGCGTCTCCCTCCGAGGCGGCAACCGCCGGGCCCGGCCCGGCGTCTACGAAGACACGGGCGCACGGTGTCACAGCCGTGCGCCCGTCCACGCATCCGAATCCTGCTCCCGGGGGAACGCATGAAGCTCCGCATCGCGGCCATAGCCGTGGCCGCCGTACTGACCGTCCCGGCCCTGTCCGCCTGCGACGCGATCTCCACCGCGATGGACTGCGCGAACACGGCGGTGGCCATCACCGACGGCGCGAACGACCTCCAGCAGGCGGTCTCCCAGGCGGGCAACAGCCCCCAGGACGCCCAGAACGCGCTCAACCAGATCGAGGCGAACCTCAAGAAGATCGGCGACCAGACCGACAACGCCGACCTGGGCAAGGCCATCACCTCGATGAACACGGCGGTCAAGAACGTCCGCGCCTCCATCGAGAGCGGCAACACCGTCCCGGACATCCAGCCCGTCGCCGACGCGGCCGGCGAGATCTCCAAGGTCTGCACCCCGGGATAATGGGCGCATGACCTCGACGCCCAGCCGCCTGATCCTGGCCACCCGCAACGCGGGCAAAGTCTCCGAACTCCACGCCATCCTGTCCGACGCCGGCCTGCCGCACGAGCTGGTCGGCGCGGACGCGTACCCGGAGATCCCGGACGTCAAGGAGACCGGGGTCACCTTCGCCGAGAACGCCCTCCTCAAGGCCCACGCCCTCGCGCAGGCCACCGGCCTCCCGGCGGTCGCCGACGACTCCGGCCTCTGCGTGGACGTCCTGAACGGCGCCCCCGGCATCTTCTCGGCCCGCTGGGCCGGCACGCACGGCGACGACAAGGCCAACCTCGACCTCCTGCTGGCCCAGCTCGGCGACATCGCCGACGAGCACCGCGGAGCCCACTTCTTCTGCGCGGCCGCCCTCGCCCTGCCCGACGGCACGGAGCGCGTGGTCGAGGGCCGCCTCCTGGGCACCCTCCGTCACGCCCCGGCCGGCACGGGCGGCTTCGGCTACGACCCGATCCTCCAGCCCCTGGGCGAATCCCGCACCTGCGCCGAACTCACCCCGGCCGAGAAGAACGCCATCTCCCACCGAGGCCAAGCCTTCCGCGCCCTCGTCCCGGCGGTCCGAGAACTCCTGGGCTGACCCTGCGCTGGGAACGGCCTGCGAATCGAGCTTTGATTCGCAGGCCGTATTGGTGCGGCGGAAGGGATTCGAACCCTCAAGCCGTTTCACGGGCCACAGATCCTAAGTCTGCTGCGTCGCCGTTGCGCCACCGCCGCTAGCCGCCTGCCATGATAGCGGCAGGCGGCTGTGGCTGTCCGAGCAAGATCAGCGTGTGGGGCCGGGGCGACCTCCACGGCACCAGGTGCTCGTCGTCGCATGGCAGTTGGGGCACAGGAGCCGCAGGTTCTCGCGGCGGTCGTCACTCCGGTCGCCGTTGATGTGGTCGACCTCCAAGGGAAGAGGCTCGCCCATCCAGACGGCATCGATGCCGCATTCGGCGCAGCGCTCCTGGACACCGAGATCGAGCAATGCACGTCGGAGCGTTGTCCCGGGGGTGCGCGTGGGAAGCGGAGCGGCCCGCGCCGGATTCGGGGCGGGCCGCTGCGTCGGGTGGGGGTGGGTCAGATGCCCAGGTCCTTGATGATCTTGGCTACGTGGCCCGTGGCCTTCACGTTGTAGAAGGCGTGCTCGACCTTGCCCTCCTCGTCGACGACCACCGTGGAGCGGATGACCCCGGTGACCGTCTTGCCGTACAGCTTCTTCTCGCCGTACGCGCCGTACGCCGTCAGGGTCTCCTTCTCCGGGTCGCCGACCAGGGTGACCTTCAGGTGCTCCTTCTCGCGGAACTTCGCGAGCTTCTCCGGCTTGTCCGGGGAGACGCCGATGACGTCGTAGCCGGCCGTCGCCAGGACGTCCAGATTGTCCGTGAAGTCGCAGGCCTGCTTGGTGCAGCCCGGGGTCAGCGCGGCCGGGTAGAAGTAGACGATCACCTTGCGGCCCTTGTGGCCGGCGAGCGAGACCTCGTTGCCGTCCGCGTCGGGCAGGGTGAAGGCGGGGGCGGTGTCGCCCGGCTGGAGTCGCTCGCTCATCTGGACAGTCTCCTCAAGAGGGGATCGGTACGTCTCGAGACTAAGCTGACAGACTGTTCACCGGGGACTACCCCCCACCGGACCAGACGACGGAGGCAGCGCGGTGCCCGAAGCCAGGACCCCCGCACAGATCGAGGCGGACATCGTCCGCCGCCGCGAGCAGCTCGCCGAGACGCTCGACGAGATCGGCGTGCGCGTGCACCCGAAGACGATCATCGGGGATGCGCGGGCCAAGGTCGTCTCGACCGTCGACCACGCGGCCGGGCGCGCCTTCGCCGCGGTGAACCGTGTCGTGACGGATCTGCGGGACGGCCTGCGCCACGACGACGGGACTCCGCGTCCCGAGCGGATCGTGCCGGTCGCCCTGCTCGCGGTGGGTGTGGTCGGTGCGCTTGTCCTGTCGGCACGACGCAGGCGCGCGTGACCCTGAGCGGCACGGGGCGGGCGCGGACAGGTAGGTTCGGGGCGTGAGCGAGAACACCACCCACGACAAGCTGCCCATCCGCATGCTGCACGACCGCGTGCTCGTGAAGTCCGACCTGCCCGAGGGCGAGCGGCGCTCGGGCGGCGGCATCCTGATTCCGGCGACGGCCGCGGTGGGCAAGCGGCTGGCCTGGGCCGAGGTGGTCGCGGTCGGGCAGAACGTACGGACCGTCGAGCCCGGGGACCGGGTCCTGTACGACCCCGAGGACCGTGCCGAGGTCGAGGTGCGGGGCGCGACGTACGTGCTGATGCGCGAGCGGGACCTGCACGCGGTGGCCGCGGAGCGGCTGGAGGGGTCGGAGGACTCCACCGGCCTGTACCTCTAGGACGAACGCGTACGGAACGCAAAAGGGCTGGTGGCCTTTGTCACCGGCCCTTTTCGCTGCCTTTTGCTACGGTGGAGGAGAACCCGACGAGACGCGCCGTACCGGGTACGACAAGACGACGCACCCCGTATCGCTCGTTGTCTCGGAGGTGCCGTCATGGCCTGGGTTCTTCTTGTTGTCGCCGGTGTGATCGAAGTCGGCTGGTCGATCGGCATGAAATTCACCGAGGGCTTCACCCGGCTCTGGCCCAGTGTGTTCACGGGCGCCGGGATCGTCGCCAGCATGGTGCTGCTGTCCTACGCCGCGAAGACCCTGCCCATCGGTACCGCGTACGGGGTGTGGGTGGGCATCGGCGCCGCCGGCGCGGCCGTGCTCGGTATGGCGGTGCTGGGCGAGCCCGTCACCGCCTCCCGGATCTTCTTCATCTGTCTGCTGCTGGTCGCCGTGGTCGGGCTGAAGGTGACCTCCGGTCACTGACCGCCCGAGCCGGCGGTCATTCCAGGAACGCCGACGGTGGCGGGCGCAGGCCGTCGGCCGGCCCGCCGTCGGCGCCCTGGGTGCCCGTGGTGCCCTGGGTGCCCTGGGTGGTGCCGCCGTTGTCCTGACCGCCTTGCGTCTGGCCGCCGTTGTCCTGGCCCCCGTTGTTCTGCCCGCCCTGGGTCTGGCCGCCGTTGTTCTGGCCGCCGTTGTTCTGTCCTCCCTGGTTCTGGCCGCCCTGCGTCTGGCCCCCGTTGTCCTGACCCCCTTGGTTCTGGCCGCCGTTGTCGCGGCCGCCCGTCGGCGGGGTCGGCCGTAGCGGAGGCGTGGGCGTGAGTTCGTCGTCCGGCGTCTCCAGCGGGGGGTTGGACTCCGGGGAGGGCGGCGGCGGGGGCTGCGCCGCGCCCGGCTGGAGTTCCAGGTCGAAGTCGACGGGGTCGGTCCCCTCCAGGGCGGTCTTCGTGTACGCGGCCCAGATCCGGGCCGGGTAGCCGCCACCGCCGATGCGGGGCTCGCCCAGGGCTCCGTAGAGGGACTGCAGGGTTCCGGTGTCCGGGTCCTGGCCCATCATCGAGACGACCGTGACCAGGTTCGGGGTGTAGGCCGCGAACCAGGCCGAGCGGTCCAGTTCGCCGGTGCCGGTCTTGCCGGCGGCCGGGTGACCGGCGGCGAGGGCCGCCGTACCGGTGCCGTTGTCCACGACGCTGACCAGCATGGACGTGGTAGTGTCGGCGGCCTCGCGGCTGATGGCCTGGGTGGGGGTGCGCTCGGGCAGGCCGATCGTGTCGCCGCCCTTGGTGATCTTCTCCAGGAAGGTGTACGGGGTGCGCCGGCCGTGGTCGGCGAGGGTCGCGTAGGCCTGGGTCATGTCCAGGACGCTGGCCTGCATCGTGCCGAGCGCCATGGCGGGGCCGGTGACGAAGTTCGGGGTGTCCTCGGGGATGCCGAGGTCGATGGCGGTCTTCTTGACCTTGCCGGTGCCGACGTCGACGACCATCTGCGCGTACACGGCGTTGACGGAGAGGTCGGTGGCGGTGTTGACGGTGATGTTCCCGTACGAGATCTGGCCCTCGTTCTCGGGGTTGAAGCGGATCCGGCCGCCGACGACGGGGCGCCTGTTGTCCCCGTTGTAGAGGGTGTGGGGGGTGATCCGGCGGCCGTCCTGGGTGCGGGAGCCGTTCTCCACGGCGGACGCGAAGACGAACGGTTTGAAGGTGGAGGCGACCTGGTAGTCGTGCCGGGTCGCGTTGTTGACGTACTGCTTGGTGTAGTCGATGCCGCCGTACATGGCGACGACCTTGCCGGTGGCCGGGTCGATGGAGACCCCGCCGGCCCGCACCAGCCGGTCCGCCTTGCGCGTCTCCGGCTCGAGTTTGCTCATCATCTGGTCGTCGACGGCCTCGACGAAGGCGGTCTGGCGGCGCTTGTCGATCGTGGAGGTGATCCGGTAGCCGCCCTCGGCGAGGGTCTTGTCGTCGAGGATCTTGTTCTCGACGATGTAGTCCTTGATCGCTTCCACGAGGTAGCCGCGCTGGCCGGACAGGCCCGCGGCCGCGCGGACCTTGCCGGGCTCGGGGAACTGCGTCGTGGCGCGCTCCGTCTCGGACAGCCAGCCCTTCTTGACCATGCCGTCGAGTACGTAGTTCCAGCGGGCGAGGGCGCGGGGGCGGCTCTGGGGGTGGGCGACCACGTCGAAGGCGCTGGGGGAGTTGAGGAGGGTGGCGAGGTAGGCGCCCTCGGCGGTGGTGAGGTTGCTGACGTCCTTGCCGTAGTAGGCCTGGGCGGCGGCCTGGATGCCGTAGGCGTTGCGGCCGAAGTAGCTGGTGTTCAGGTAGCCCTCGAGGATGTAGTCCTTTGACTTCTCGCGGCCGAGTTTGATCGCGATGAAGAACTCTTTGACCTTGCGTTTGATCGTCTGTTCCTGGCCCAGGTAGTAGTTCTTGACGTACTGCTGGGTGATGGTGGAGCCGGACTGGGTGCCCTTGCCGGTCGCGGTGTTCCAGGCGGCGCGGAGCATCGCCTTGGGGTCCACCGCCCGTTCGGAGTAGAAGTCCCGGTCCTCGGCGGCCAGTACGGCTTCCTGCACGGTCCGCGGGATCTGGGAGAGCGGCACGTTGACGCGGTTGACCTCGCCGTCGCGGGCGATCTGCGAGCCGTCGGAGTAGAGGTAGACGTTGGACTGCGCGGTGGCGGCCGCGTTGGCCGGCGGGATGTCGACCAGCAGGTAGCCGGCCACGAGGGCGCCGCCGATCAGCAGGGCGAGGAGCAGGACGGCGCCCAGGACCATGCGCCACGTGGGGATGAGGCGGCGCCAGCCGGTGCGCTTGCGGCGGGGCCCCTTCCCCGGTGCGGGCGGCCGGGGTTGCGGCTGGGGCTGGGGCTGCGGTTGCTGCCGGCCCTCCGCTTGCTGCCGGTCCCCCGGTTGCTGTCGGGGCCCCTGGTTCGCCCGTGGTTGCCGTGCTTCGGGCGGGGTGTCCGGGTCGCGAGGGGTCCAGCCCGGGGGTGGTGACTGGTCGCTCATCTCCAGGACTCCTCAACGCCGTTCGAAATATCCACTTCTGTACCTCATGGTGTCTACCCGATGGCCGGTGATTCCGCTCCGGACGGGCGTAAATCGGTCGCGTGGATCGCCCCTCCGCACTAAGCTCGCGCGCTTTGGCCGACGTAGGAACGACGTGGAAAACGGAGGGATACGGTGCGCCGGAGAGTGCGTCTCTACCTGGCGGTCGCGGCAGGGGGATTCAGGCGGTACGCCACCTATGGAACGGCGACGGCGGCCGGGGTCTTCACCAACACCACGTTCGGTTTCATCGTGGCGTACACGTACATCGCGCTGTGGGACGAGCGTCCCGGACTCGGCGGCTACGACCAGGCGCAGGCCCTGACCTTCGTGTGGGTGAGCCAGTCGCTGCTCGCCGCAGGGGCGTTGATCGGGGGCGGCTTCCAGGAGGAGATCCAGGAGCGGGTGCGCACCGGCGACATCGCCGTCGACCTGTACCGGCCGGCGGACCTCCAGATGTGGTGGCTCGCCGCCGACATGGGCCGGGCGGGCTTCCAGCTGCTGGGGCGCGGGCTGGTCCCGCTGGCGGCGGGGGCGCTGGCGTTCCGGCTGGCGCTGCCCACCGATCCGCTGCGCTGGCTGCTGTTCCTGGTCTCGGTCGTGCTCGGGCTGGTGGTGAGCTTCGCGGTGCGCTACCTGCTCGGGCTGCTGGCCTTCTGGCTGATGGACGGGTCCGGGATCAACATGATGGCCACCGTCGTCTCGATCTTCTTCTCCGGGATGCTGCTGCCGCTGACCGTCTTCCCGGGCGGCTTCGGCGAGTTCGTGCGCGTCCTGCCGTGGTCGGCGATGCTCCAGGTGCCGATGGACGTCCTGCTGGGCAAGCACGCGGGGGCCGGGGGCGCGGCCGAGGCGCTGGGGTTCCAGGCCGGGTGGGCGCTCGTACTGCTGGGCGCGGGGCGGCTGCTGCAGTCGGCGGCGACGCGGAAGGTGGTGGTCCAGGGTGGCTGAGGCACAGGCACAGGCGGAGGCGGAGGCGGTGGGGGCGGCGGAGGCCGTCGAGGCGGCGTCGGGGCGGGAGTTGACGGTGCCGGGGGCGGCGCCGGGGGCGGGACCGCTCGGCGGGTCCGCCCGCGTACGGCAGGTCCGGGAGGGGCTGCGCGGCTACGGGCTGATCGTGGGGATGTGGATCCGGTCGACGATGACGTACCGGGCGTCCTTCGCGCTGTCCGCCTTCGGGAACGCCGCGATCACCCTCCTCGACTTCGTCACGATCTCCATCATGTTCTCCCACGTGGACGTCCTCGGCGGCTTCACGCTGCCCGAGATCGCCCTCCTGTACGGGTCCTGCTCGGCCTCCCTGGGCCTGGCGGACCTGCTGATGGGCAACACCGACCGGATCGGTGCCCGGATCCGGGACGGCTCGCTGGACACGATGCTGGTGCGGCCGGTCCCGGTGCTCGCGCAGGTGGCGGCGGACCGGTTCGCGCTGCGCCGGCTCGGGCGGGTCGTGCAGGGCCTCGGGGTGCTGGGCTGGGCGCTCTGGTCCCTGGACGTGGACTGGACGGCCGGGAAGGTGCTGATCGTGCCCGTGATGATCGTGGCCGGGGCGGCGATCTTCGCGGCGGTGATGGTGACCGGGGCGGCCTTCCAGTTCCTCGCCGGGGACGCGGCGGAGGTGCAGAACTCCTTCACCTACGGCGGCTGCACGATGCTCCAGTACCCGCCGACGATCTTCGCGAAGGACCTGCTGCGCGGGGTCACCTTCATCGTGCCGCTCGCCTTCGTCAACTGGCTGCCCGCGCTGTACGTGCTGGGGCGGCCCGATCCGCTGGGACTGCCCGGGTGGGTCGGGTACCTGAGCCCGCTGGTGGCTTTCCTGGTGTTCCTGCCCGCGTCGCTGGCGTGGCGCGCGGGAGTCCGTTCGTACCGAAGCACGGGGAGCTAGCTGTGGCTGACGCGGATGCGCTGATCTCGCTGGACGGGGTCGAAAAGGTCTTCGACGTACGGCGCCGGGTGAGTCTGATGCGCCGGGAGAAACGCCCGGTGCGGGCGGTGGACGGGATCAGCTTCGAGGTCGCGCGGGGCGAGATGGTCGGCTACATCGGGCCCAATGGCGCCGGGAAGTCGACCACCATCAAGATGCTGACGGGCATCCTGACCCCGAGCGGCGGCCGGCTGCGGGTCGCGGGCATCGACCCGTCGCGGGAACGCATGCGCCTCGCGCACCGGATCGGGGTGGTCTTCGGGCAGCGCACCACGCTGTGGTGGGACCTGCCGCTGAAGGACTCGTACGGGCTGATGCGGCGGATGTACCGGATCCCGGCGGCGCGGTTCGCGGAGAACCTGGAACGCTGCGTGGACCGGCTGGACCTGGCCGAGCTGCTCGACGTACCGGTACGGCAGCTGTCGCTCGGGCAGCGGATGCGCGGGGACATCGCGGCGGCGCTGCTGCACGATCCGGAGGTGCTGTACCTGGACGAGCCGACGATCGGGCTCGACGTGGTGAGCAAGGCGAAGGTGCGGGGCTTCCTGCGGCAGTTGAACGAGGAGCTCGGGACGACGGTGCTGCTGACCACGCACGACCTCCAGGACATCGAGCAGCTGTGCGAGCGGGTGATGGTGATCGACCACGGGCGGTTGATGTACGACGGGGTGCTGGACGGTCTGCACGCGGTGGGTTCGGAGGGATCGGCGGGGGCGAGCGAGCGGACGCTGGTGGTGGACCTGGAGCGGGAGCTCGCGCCGATCGAGGTGGCGGGCGCGCGGGTGGTGAAGGTGGAGGGGCCGCGGCAGTGGCTGGCCTTCCCGGCGGGGACGTCGGCGGCCCCGCTGGTGGCGGCGGTGGCGGCGCAGTACCCGCTGGTGGACCTGTCGGTGCGGGAACCGGACATCGAGGACGTGATCGCGCGCATGTACGCGGGCCGCGGCTGACGCTGCGGGCCGGTCGGCCGGCCGGCCAGGTCAGGGGAAAACCGGGGTCGATCTCAGGGACGTGCCCAGGTCCTCCCCGTACAACTCCCGGGAAACCCTGCATAGTCTGGTGCGCATGACTGACGATCGGCCGGAGAAGCCGTTGCCGGAGCTGAGGGCGTCGGATGCCGACAGGGACCGGGTGGCGGAGCGTCTTCGGGACGCCGTCGCCGAGGGCCGGCTCGACATGGAGGAATTCGAGGAGCGGCTGGAGGCGGCGTACAAGTCCCGGACGTACGCGGAACTGGAACCGCTGACGCGGGACCTGCCGGCGGCGGCGGGGCCGGCCGCGCAGCCGGTGCCGGCCGCCGGGTCGGCGGCCGCCGCGCCGTGGCCGGGGCGGATCGGCGGGGCGGGGACCTCCACGCTGGCGGTCGCGGTCATGTCGGGGTTCCAGCGCAAGGGCCGGTGGACGGTGCCCGCGCGCTTCGACGCGGTGGCGTTCTGGGGCGGCGGCGAGCTGGACCTGCGCGAGGCGGACTTCGCGCAGCGCGAGGTGGTGATCAACTGCGTTGCGATCATGGGCGGTATCGAGATCACGGTGCCGCCGGGGGTGGAGCTCGACGTACGGGGCTTCGGCTTCATGGGCGCCTTCGACCAGCGCCACAGCGCGGGGCCGTCCCTGCCGGGCGCCCCGCGGGTCGTCGTCACAGGCTTCGCCTTCTGGGGCGGCGTGGAAATCAAGGTCAAGAACCCGAAGCCCCCGATGGCCGGCCCATCCCTGCGCAAAGAGCTGTAGCAACGGCCCGGCGACCCGCCTGCCCGGCCGGCTTCGCGCCAAGCCGCGCGGCGGCCTGCGGCCGGGGCCGGGCGGTGCGCGCTGCCCCGCGGACCGGGCCCCGCGGCGTCGCCCGCCGCGCCGCCTGCGGGAGCCGCTGTCCCCCGGCGGGGCCGTGCCGTCCGGGCCGGGTATCGGCCCGTCGACAGGCCGGGCGGTGGCTCGGCTTGCTGGACGGTGCGGCCGTTGCGCCGGTGCGCGGGGCCGGGGGCGCAGCCGTCGATGGCGCGGCCTCGGCCGACGGTCGGCCGGTGCCCGCCGCGCAGGGCCGCATCGGCCCGTCGCGGCAGCGACCCGGACCGGGCCAGGCCGGTGGGATGTGCCGCTGGGGCCGAGACCGGGGGCACAGCCCCGTCGCGGCAGCGGCGCGGACGGGGCCGGGCGTGGCCTTGGCCCGTCGACGGGCGCCCTGGCCGGTGGCCCGGCCCCGCTGCCGGGCGCGGCGCGGCTGGCGTCGCCGTCGGGGAGCCTGGGCTTCCGCTCGCGGCAGCGGATCTGGCCGGGCCGGGGCCGGGGCCTTGGCCCTGTTCCGGGCCGGGAACGGATCGGTCGGCCGGAGGCCGAGGTGTTGGCCCGTCGCGCCAGCGGCACGGGGCACGGGTCGCCCGACCGCAGCCCGCGCGGGAGCGGAACGGCACGGGTCGCCCGTACCGCAGCCCCGCGGGAGCGGACCGGCGCAGCCTCCCGGACCGCAGCCCGCGCGGGAGCGAAAGGGCGTGGCGGGAACTCCTCGGGCCTCCCAGGAGTCGGATGCTATGCAGACAAAACCGGCGCCCCCGGGGGAAGGCAGGAGCACGTGGAGAACCGCAGCACAGCCGGAGGCACCGCCCCGCCGTCGGGGCCACCACCCGTACCGCCCGCCGTCCGCGGAGCGTTCGTGTTCAACGCCGCGGACGAGGAGCGCCGGCGCGGTGTCCGGCGGATGAAGACCTTCGCGACCGGTCTGCTGATCCTGGTGGCGCTGGTCTACGTACTGGCCAAGTACGCCCAGCACGCGTGGGGCGCCGGCGGCTGGGCCGCGTACGTGGCCGCCGCGGCCGAGGCCGGCATGGTCGGCGCGCTCGCGGACTGGTTCGCCGTCACCGCCCTGTTCAAGCGGCCGCTCGGCCTGCCCATCCCGCACACCGCGATCATCCCGACCAAGAAGGACCAGCTCGGCGTCACCCTCGGAGAGTTCGTCGGCGAGAACTTCCTCTCCTCCGACGTGGTCCGGGCCCGCCTCCACGCCCTCGGCATCGGCGGCCGCCTCGGGGCCTGGCTGGCCGAGCCGGCCCACGCGGACCGGGTCACGGCCGAGCTGGCGGCAGCCCTGCGCGGGGCGCTGACCGTACTGCGCGACTCCGACGTGCAGGCCGTCGTCGGCGAGGCGATCACCCGGCGCGCGGAGACCGCCGAGATCGCGCCGGGCATCGGCAAGACCCTGGAGCGGGTCGTCGCGGACGGCGGCCACCGCCGGGCCGTCGACCTGATCTGCGCCAAGGCCCACGACTGGCTCGTCACGCACGGGGACTCGATCACGGACGCGGTCCAGGGCGGCGCCCCCGGCTGGACCCCGCGGTTCGTGGACCGCAAGGTGGGCGAGCGCGTCTACAAGGAGCTGCTCCGTTTCATCACGGAGATGCGGGACATGCCCGAGCACCCGGCGCGCGGGGCGGTGGACCGGTTCCTGCGGGACTTCGCGGCCGACCTCCAGTCGGACACGGAGACCCGCGCGCGGGTGGAGCGCCTCAAGTCCGAGATCCTGGCGCGCGACGAGGTCCAGGACGTCATCGCCTCGGCCTGGTCGGCGATCCGCTCGATGATCATCTCGGCGGCGGAGGACGAGCAGAGCGAGCTGCGCCTGCGGGTCCGCGCCTCGCTGATCTCCCTGGGCGCGCGGCTGGCCACCGACGGCCGGCTGCAGGCGAAGCTGGAGGGCTGGATCGAGGGCGCGGTCGTCTACGTCGTCACCACCTACCGCACCGAGATCACCTCGCTGATCACGGACACGGTGGCGGGCTGGGACGCCGAGCACACCTCCCGCAAGATCGAGGCCCACATCGGCCGTGACCTGCAGTTCATCCGGATCAACGGCACGGTGGTCGGCGCCCTGGCGGGCCTGCTGATCTACACGGTGTCCCGCGCCTTCGGGGCGTAGTCCGCGCGGAGGACGCCACGGGAGCGGCTACGGGCGCGGCAGCGGGCACGGTTACGGCATCGGCATCGGCATCGGCATCGGCAGCTCCAGCTGGGCGTGCCCGCGGGCGGTGACGCCCGGCGGCGCGGGGCGGGCCGCGCCCAGGGCGAGGAGGGCGCGCAGCGCGCCGATGACGTCCGCCGGCCGGTCCCGGAGGATCGCCGGGGTCGTACTGGCGACCAGGACGCCGCGCGACTCCAGGCGCAGCCGGCGGTGCAGCGTGGCCTGCCAGGCGTCGCGCGTGTAGTGGTACTCCGCGGAGTCGACCTCCAGCGCCACGCCCTCCTCGGGCCAGTACGCGTCCGGTGAGGCGAGGAACGCGCCGTCGGGCGCGTAGAGGCGGGCGTTCCACAGGGGTGCGGGCAGGTCCGTGGCCGACAGGGTGTCGCGGGCGCGGCCCTCGGCGATCGAGCGGACCCCGGCGAGCAGTTCCGCGGCGGCGGCGCGGACGGCGGGGCGGTGGCGGACGCGGCCGGCGCGCAGTTCGGCGTGCAGGTCGTGGGGGTGGCACCAGCCGCCCTGGACGACGTTCGCGAGGACGGAACGCACCAGGTCGGGGTCGTCCGTGCGGGCCGCGAAGTCGGCGGCGGCCCGGACCGGGCGGGCGCTCGGGACGCCGTGGATGTGGATGGTCGCGGGCCAGCGGGTGGTCGGGGCGGGCCGGACGCGGCCGGTGGCCGTCACCGTGCGCGGGGAGCGTACGAGGACGTGGAGCGGGTCGGGCGGGGCGCCGCGGATGCCGAGGAGCGCGAGCGCGGCGCCGCCGGTGAGGGCTGCGGTCGCCCCGGACAGCGGGTCGGCGGCGGGCTCGGCGGCGTACAGGACGGCGGACAGCGCGTGTTGCCGGGGGTCCGGCGGGCCGGTCTGCAGGAGGTACACCCGGGGCAGGAGCCGCTGCCAGGGCCCGGCGCGGCGGCTGCGGCCGCTGATGGTGGCGGCCGGGATCCCGGCCTGCCTGAGCTGGTGGTGGGTGGCCATGTTGAGCTGGCGCTGGGCGACGGCGACGCGTGTGATCATGCCCGGGATATGCCCGGTGGGGTGCGGGCGATGCTCAGGCCGAGGGGTGGTTCGGGGCGAGGAAGACGACGACGCCGTTCTCCGTCCCGGGCAGCGGGATGACCTCGTGCCAGCCGAGCCGGCGGTAGGTGGCGACGGTGTCGGTGGCCATGCGCGCGGTGAGGAGCCAGGCGCGGGAGTCCGGGGCGTCGGCGGTGATCTCGGCGAGGAGGGCGCGGCCGGTGCCGTGGCCGCGCGCGTGCGGGCGTACGGCGAGCTCGTCGATCTCCAGGGCGCCGATGAGGAGTTCCCGTACGCGCGGGCGGCCGAGCTGCGCGGTGACCCGCCCGTAGGACCGGTCGGTGGGGAAGGTCTTGGGGGTCAGCCAGGCGGTGGCGAATCCGTCGATGCCGACGGCGGACTGGGCGAAGGCGGTACGGAATCCCGTGCGGCGGCTGTCGGCCTGGAGCCGGGCGACGAACTGGCGAATGGTTTCTTCGTCTTCGTTCCACGGCGGCGCGGAGAAGACCTCGCTGTAGGTGTCGGCGAGTTCGTCCGACAGGTCGAGGACGGCCGGTCCATAACAGATCACGTTTGCAGCTCCTTGGGCCGGCTTGGGCGGCTTCGGTCGTATCGCCCCTCTCAGAGAGTGAATCTACGCCGGGGAGGTTCCCTTGAGGGCAGGTGCACGGATCCGGAGGGTGTGCGACAAATCCGACTTCCGTACGGTGCCGCGGAACGCCCGTATCGACGCCGTACGGGCGGGCGTTGAACGGGGAGCGCGAAGCCGAACGCACCGCACGACGCGTACGACTCGCGGCAACAGCAGGAACCGTACGACTCGTACGACTCGCACGACTCGTTACGACACCCAGGAGCGCAGGGAGCCCAGCGTGCCGACGAACACCCTCATCACCCGCGTACTGGTCGCTCTCGGGGGCTGCGCCGTGGCGTTCTTCATCCTCCTGGGGGTGCTGGCGGTGCTTCCCCGCGCCGTTCAGGACTCCGTCCCGCCCGGTGTCCTCGGCGGAGCCGTCGTCGTGCTGGGACTGGCGGCCGCGCGACGCTTCACCCGGCGCGCGCGTTAGCCTCGACCGATGACGTCCGAACGGCCGGAGGCCCCCACCACGGCGCGGATCCCCACCTCACTCGTGGCCGCAGCCGGCCTCGTCGGCGGCTGTGCCACCGCCCGCTGGACGGGCAAGCGCCCCCTCGGCGGCGTGGTCCTCGCGGCCGCCGGCACCGTCGCGGCCCGCGCATGGCACCGCCGCACGACCCCGACGACGACGGCCCTCCTCCGCGCTGCCTACATCGCCGCCTTCGCGGCCTCCCACCCCCTGGCCAAGAAGATCGGCCCCTGGCCCGCTGTCTTCACCGCCGCCGCCACCATGGCCGCCACCACCTACGCCACAGCCGACCGCTGACCCACGATTGATCCTTTGACATGATGCGCGCATGACTGCGCCTTCAAGATCCGTTGCGTTCGGTACCCCTGACGGTGTGGTTGAGGGGGACTGGTTCAAGGGCCATACGGAGCTCTACGCCCACGGCCTTCACCGCTTCAAGGGCCAGGGAATCTCGGGCACCGAGAAGACGGGCGCCGACTCCATCGTGCTCTCCGGCGGATACATAGACGATCGCGATGAAGGCGACGTGATCGTCTATACGGGCGAAGGGGGTCGCGACCGGGATTCGGGGCGGATGGTCGCCGATCAAACCCTGGGGAAGCGGGGCAACGCTGCCCTGGTCGTTTCGCAGGCCATGGGACACCCCGTGCGCGTGATCGAGGGCCTCGGGATCACCGGAGGCAAGCGCCGGCGCGCGACCAAAGGATATGTCTACCGCGGGCTCTTCCAGGTGGCGGACCACTGGCTGACGGTCGGACAGGAAGGCTTCGGCATCTTCCAGTTCCAGCTGCTCAAGATCGAGCCCGGGCAGGTGCCGACGCCTCAGCCCGTGGACCCGTTGGCCGGCGCTGAGACGCCGTTCGAGGAGCAGGCCCGGCGCTACATCTCCCAGGACCGATTGGTACGGGACTCCACGGTCGTGCGCGCAGTGAAGAAGATGTACGACAACACCTGCCAGATATGTCGCGCGCGGCTGATCGTTTCCCTGGGGGGCGAGGCGTACAGCGAGGCGGCGCACATACAGGCCGTCGGCAAGCCGCACTTGGGCCACGACAGGATCGAAAACGTGCTGTGCCTGTGCCCCAACTGCCACGCGTTGTTCGACCGAGGTGCACTACAGCTGACGGACGAGCTCGATGTGATCGACGGAATCACCGGTCGGTTCCGCGCGGCGCTTGCGCAGGCCAAGGGTCACAACATCGGCGTCGAGTTTGCGCGCAAGCACCGCGAGCGGTGGGCGAACCGGCTCCCGTAGGGGGCGGGGGGGCTACCGCCCCCTGGGGTGCCTCAGCCCCCGTGGCATTCCGCGTACGGCTTGCCCGACGTGCACCAGCAGGGGTTGGTGGGGGTGGGGGGCCAGGGGGTGGCTTTGCCGCGGGCGGCGAGGGTGGTGGCGTATTCGGCCAGGAGGGACGGGGAGGCCGGGGAGGTTTTCTCGGAGGCCGCGAAGGCCTCGTACGAGGGGACGCTCGCGGTGACGATGCCGAGGTTCGTGGTGCCCGAGGCGGCCAGGGCGCGCAGGGAGGTCTCGATCTCCCGCAGGTGGGCCTCGTGCGAGGCGTACTCCGTGGCGAGGGTGGGGTACGAGGTGAGGAGCTCGGCCAGTTCGCGTGCGGGCCAGTGGAGGATCGCCACCGGGAACGGGCGGGAGAGGGCCGCGCGGCGGTCGCCCAGTTCGGCGCGCAGGCGGGCGATCTCGGCGCGCAGCTCGGCGGGGTCGTCGGAGCCGAGCGCCCAGATGCGCTTCGGGTCGTGGAGCTCGTCCAGGGGGATCGGGCCGATGTGACGGGTGTCGGCGACCATGTCCCAGTCGTCGTGCGGGCGCCCGAGGAGGCGGCGTACCCGGTGGCGGCCCGTCAGGAGGGCGGTGGTGGCCTGGGTGAGCGGGTCGTCCTCCGTGATGAGGAGGGTCGCCGCTTCGGTGAAGCACTCGTGCGAGGCCTCCAACTCGTCGTGGGCCTCCAGGGCTTCCGCGATGACCTCCCACGGCGCCGGGTCCTTGGGCGAGGCGGCGCGGATCCCCGAAATGAGGGCGCGGGCCTCCGGCTCGTGGCCGTACTCCCAGAGGTTCGCCGCCTGCAGGGCCTTGATCAGATGGGGGTCGGAAGGTGAGGAGGACAGGAGCTGGTCGTAGAGGGCGCTCGCCCGGTCGCGTGCGTCGGCCAGTTCGAGGTGGGCCGCGGCCTGGAGGAGCAAGGGCTCCTGGTCCTCGGGGTAGCGGGTCGCCGTGCGGATGAGGCGCTCGGCTTCGGCGATGTGCTCGGCAGGCGTGTCGGGGCGCATGGTTCACACCGTACTGCCGCTGGTCAGTTGACGGGGGAGGACTTAGGGTGCGGCCCGTGCGGGATCACATACCTGTGGTGGTTCAGGGGAGCGGCCGGCGGGCGCGCCGGGCCGGTCTCGTGGGGGTGCTGTGGGCGTCCGCCGAGCTGACCGTCACCGTGGGTGTGGTGGTGTTGTTGCTGGTGGTGCACCAGGTGTGGTGGACCAACCGGCAGGCCGCGGCCGCCGCGCAGGAGCAGGTCCAGGCCCTGGAGCGGTCCTGGGGGCAGGGTCCAGCACCTGATGGCGCGGGCGCGGCTGACGCCCCCGATCTTCCGGAGCCGGCCGCGACCGCGACCGCGACCGAGACCGAGACCGCGACCGTTCCCGTACCTGTACCTGCCCCCGTGCCCGGGCCGTCCCGGTCCTCCCGGCCCGCCGCCGCCCCGCCGGCGGCGCAGCGGGACCGGGCGTACGCCGTCCTGCGCATCCCGCGCCTCGGGCTCGTCGTCCCCGTCGCGCAGGGGATCGACAAGCGGGCCGTCCTCGACAAGGGCTACGTCGGGCAGTACCCCGGGACCGCCGGGCCCGGGGAGCGGGGGAACCTCGCGCTGGCCGGCCACCGGAACACCCACGGCGAGCCCTTCCGGTACATCAACCGGCTGAAGGCGGGCGACGAGCTGATCGTCGACATGCGGGGGCGCAGGTTCACGTACGTGGTCGGCAAGATCCTCAGCGAGACGACCGAGCGGGACACCGGGGTGATCGCGCCCGTTCCGCGGAGCGTGGTGAAGCCGGACCAGGGGTACGGCGAGCCCGGCGCGTACATCACGCTCACCACCTGCACGCCCGAGTACAGCTCCAAGTACCGGCTGGTGGTCTGGGGGACCCTCAAGCCCTCCTGACCCTCAGGTCGTCCTGACCCCGTTCCGTTGTCAGCGGGGCCGGTTACCATCGAACGCGTACGTCAATCCGCGTGCCGGAGTCCGCAGTGGAGAGGGGGAGGTCCGCATGGCCAACGTGTTCGCCCGGGCCTCGCGCGCCCTCGCCGTACTGCTCCCGCTCGTGCTGCTCGGGGGAGTCCTCGGGCTGTTCGCCGGAGAGAGCGGGCTGGGCGCCGTCGTGGTCGCCCTCGCGGCCACCGTCGCCGTGGGCACCGAGGCCCTGGCTGCCGCCACACGGCTCGTGCGGCCCGTGCCGCCCCACCGGATACGCACCGCGATACGTGATCGCGAGCACCGCACGGCGTTCCTGCCGCAGCGTGATCCCGACGCCTCGGGCCGGTCGCGGCCCAGGGCACCCGGCCGTGCCCTCCCGACGGCCGCGTAGGGGCGCGCAGTACATCTTGTCCTCGTGCTTGTTCTCGCCTTCTGCTGACTGATCACTGTTGTCGCCCCTCGCGGGTCGTCACGCCGAAATACATCTCTTTCGACGTTCGACGAGACCCTTCGGAGGGCCCACGTGTCCGTTTTCACCCATCTTGTTGCTGATCTGGGCCGGCTTCTGGAGCCGGTACTGGCCCAGGCCGCGACCGCTGCCGCGATCGTCCTGTTCACCGTGCTCGTACGGCTCGCCCTGCACCCGCTGAGCCGGGCCGCCTTCCGCGGGGCGACTCCGGCGGCGGGCTGCCTGCCGCTGCTGCTCCAGCTGCCGGTGTTCTTCGTGATGTACCAGGCGTTCTCCTCGTCGAAGGTCGGCGGCGAGGCCAACGAGCTGCTCGGACACCGGCTCTTCGCCGCGCCGCTGGGCTCCCGGTGGACCGAGGCGCTGGGGGAGGGCGGCCTGGTCGGGGCGCAGGGGCTGGTCTTCCTCGGTCTGTTCGGGGCGATCGCGGTGGTCGCCGCCTGGAGTGCGGTACGGGGCCGCAAGGCGGCGGCCGTGGCTGCGACCGCCGCCGCCGCGGGCGCCAAGCCGGGCGCCGCCCCGGGCGCCAAGGCAGGGGCCAAGCCGGGCGCCAAGGCCGGGGTCGTGGCCGAGGTGACCGCCGAGCAGCAGGAGGTCATGCGCAAGCTGGGCGGCGTACTGCCCCTGCTGTCGTTCGGGACGCTGATCACGGCCGCCGTGGTGCCGCTGGCCGCCGGGCTGTACCTGCTGACCACCACCGCGTGGTCGGTGGCGGAGCGGATCTGGCTCCAGCACCGCAAGGAGCGGGCCGAGCGCGCGGAGAAGGCCGGCCAGACGGAACAGGTGGAACAGATGGCGTAGGTGGCGTAGGCGGAGTGGGCGGCGGCCGGTGGAGGGGATCGTTCCAGTCCGTGAACAGGGTCTTGCGGATTGGGCGGACTTCTTGGAGGATCAACCAATCCTCCGATGGCCGCAACCCATCGGCCGGCCCGTGGCACGCCCATGGGCCGACCACCCACGACCACGGGAGAATGCCCATGAAGCTGCTGCGTGTCGGACCCGTCGGGTCGGAACGCCCCGCGCTGCTCGACCAGGACGGGACCCTGCGGGACCTGTCCGGCCTGATCACGGATGTGGACGGCGGCCTGCTGGCCGACGACTCCGTGCTGTCCCGGGTACGGGACGCGGCCGCGTCCGGTGAGCTTCCGGTCCTGGGCGCCGAAGGCCTTCGGATCGGTGCGCCGGTCGGCCGCATCGGCAAGGTCGTGGGCATCGGCCTGAACTACTTCGGGCACGCGGCCGAGATCGGCGCGGAGCCGCCTGCCGAGCCGATCCTGTTCCTGAAGGCCGCGGACACCGTGGTGGGCCCCGACGACACCGTGCTGATCCCGCGCGGCAGCGTGAAGACCGACTGGGAGGCCGAGCTCGGCGTCGTCATCGGCAGCACCGCCCGCTACCTGTCCTCCGCCGAGGAGGGCCTCGCGCACGTGGGCGGCTACGTGCTGGTCAACGACGTCTCGGAGCGCGAGTTCCAGATCGAGCGCGGCGGCACCTGGGACAAGGGCAAGAACTGCGAGACCTTCACCCCGCTCGGCCCCTGGCTGGTCACCGCCGACGAGGTCCCGGACCCGCAGGTCCTGGACGTGAAGCTGTGGGTCAACGGCGAGCCGAAGCAGGACGGCAACACCTCGGACCAGATCTTCCCGGTCGGCGAGGTCGTCCGGTACCTGAGCCAGTTCATGACCCTCTACCCCGGCGACGTCATCGTCACGGGTACGCCGGGCGGCGTGGCCATGGGCCAGCCGGAGCCGAAGCCGTACCTGCGGGCCGGTGACGTCGTGGAGGTGGCCATCGAGGGCCTGGGCCGTCAGCGCCAGGAGTTCAAGAGCGCCTAGGGACACACGAAAGGAGGGGGCGGGACCGCCATCGCGGTCCCGCCCCCTCCTTTCGTTCGCGCGCGGTATCTCACTCCGAACCGGACGGTGCGGCGGGGATCTCCACCACCACGCCCTCAAGGGACGACTTGCGCGCCGCCTCCAGTACGTCGAGGCAGTGCGCGGCCTCGTGAGCCGTGACCGGGGCCGGCCCGCCCGTGCGCAGGGCGGCCGCCACCGCCGCGTAGTACGCCGGGTAGTCGCCCGGCTCGGTCGGCAGCGGGGTCCCGCCGCCGGTCAGCGGGGACTCCCCGGAACCCACCCGCCCCCACAGGTGCGGGGGCTCCTCGCCCCACGGCGTCTCGCCGTCCGGCCGCAGCCCCTCGCGCAGGGCGCCCTCCTGCGGGTCGAGTCCGTACTTCACGTAGCCGGCCCGCGAACCGAGCACCCGGAACCGTGGTCCCAGCTGGGCGGTGGTCGCGCTGACGTAGAAGTGGGAGCGGACCCCGTTCGCGTGCGTCACGGCGATGAAGGTGTCGTCGTCGGTCTCGGCGCCCGGGCGGCGCGCGTCGGTCTCCGCGTAGACCCGTACGGCCGGACCGAACAGCACGAGCGCCTGGTCCACGACGTGGCTGCCGAGGTCGTACAGGAGGCCGCCGATCTCCTCGGGGGCGCCCGACTCGCGCCAGCCGCCCTTCAGGTGCGGGCGCCAGCGCTCGAAGCGGGACTCGAAGCGCTGGATCTCGCCGAGTTCGCCCTCCACGAGGAGGCGCTGAAGGGTGAGGAAGTCGTTGTCCCAGCGGCGGTTCTGGAAGACGGAGAGGAAGGTTCCGCTGCGGTCCGCGAGGGCGGCCAGCGCGCGGGCCTCGGCGGCGGTGGCGGCGAGCGGCTTGTCCACGACGACGGGGATCCCGGCTTCGAGCGCGGTGGTGGCGAGCGGGACGTGCGTCCGGTTGGGGGAGGCGATCACGACGAGGTCGAGGTCCCGGTCCCACAGCTCGTCGGCGGTGGCGGCGATGCGGACGTCGGGGAACTCCGCGCGGGCCTGGGCCTGGCGGGTCGGGTCGGAGGTGACGACGGTGTCGAGGTCGAGCCCGTCCGTGGCGGCCACGAGGGGGGCGTGGAAGACGGAACCGGCGAGTCCGTAGCCGATGAGGCCGACGCGGAGTGGGGTGGTGGGGACGGCGGAGGCGGAGGTGCTCATGAAGACCACTTTGGCAACAGTGTTGTCGAAGTGCAAGGAAGGTGGACAATGGGCCGGTGAACAGGGGTAGTGGCCACAGTGACGTACGCGGCTGGCGCGGCGGGGTGAACCTGCCGGCGCTGCGCGGGTACAACGAGGCGCTGATGCTGGATCTGCTGCGCGGCGCCGGCCCGGTGGGCCTGGGCCGAGCGGAACTCGCGGCGCGCACGGGGCTCACCCCGCAGGCCGTCAGCAAGATCACGGCGCGGCTCGGCGCGGACGGGCTGGTCGCCGAGGCCGGACGCGCCGCGTCCACCGGCGGCAAACCGCGCACCCTGCTCCGCCTCGTGCCGGAGTCGCGGCACGCGGTCGGGGTGCACCTGGACCGCGACGAGCTCCGGGCGGTACGGGTGGACCTGACGGGCCGCGTCGTCACCGAGAGCCGCGGCCCGCTGGACTTCGGGGCCGGTCCGGACGCGGTGGTGGAGGAGACCGTACGCACGGTCGCGCGGGTCCGCGAACCGGCCGGGCCGCCGCTGCTGGGCGTCGGGGTGGCCGCGCCGGGACCGCTCGACCACCGGGCCGGGGTGATGGGGAAGGTGACGGGATTCCCGGAGTGGGAGGGCTTCGGGCTGCGGGAGGTGCTGGAGGGGCGGCTGGGGGTCCCGGTACGGCTGGACAAGGACACGAACGCGGGGGCGGCGGGCGTGGCTGCGGTGCCGGTGCCGGCGCAGGCGCAGGCCGAGGGCGGGGTCGCGGGTGGGGCCGGGGCGGCGGCTTCCGTGTACCTGCACTTCGGGACCGGGCTCGGTGCGGGGCTGCTGCTCGGCGGTGAGGTCTACCGGGGGGCGCGCTCGGCGGCGGGGGAGTTCGGCCACCAGGTGCTCCGGCTGGACGGGCCGCCCTGCGCGTGCGGGGCGCGGGGGTGCGTGGAGGTGCTGTGCCTGGGGGCGGTGGCCCGCGGCGACCTGCCCGAGGCGGCGCGGATCCTGGGGGAGGGGGCGGCGAACCTGGTCGCGCTGCTGGACGTCGACCAGGTGCTGCTCGGTGGGCGGGTGGTGGCGGGGGCGCCGGGGGTGTTCCTGGACGGGGTCCGGGCGGTGCTGGGCCTGCGGGGGCGGGGGGCGGGGGTGTGCGTCGCGCTCGCGGAGGTGGGGGTGGCGGAGGGGGCCGCGGAACTGGTGCTGGGGCGGGTGTTCGGCCGCCGCTAGCCCCGCCTGTGGCGTGCCCGGGTTTGCGGGTGCCGGCCTGTTGTGGCCGGGGTCGAGGATCGGGGCTCCGCCCCGGACCCCGCGCCTCAAGCGCCGGCGGGGCTGGGTTTGGTGCGGCGGGGCCTGGGCGCTGGGTGGGGCCGGTTCCGGCGGGGCCGGGCGCGCGCCGGGGCGTCTCCTCGGACGCCGAACGTGTCGGGGGGTCGGAGAGCCGGGGGCACCTTGCGTTCGACG
>NZ_JBVHWW010000039.1:0-79244 GCF_055563995.1 Streptomyces sp. NPDC029164
TGTGGGCAAGGGTTGTGGGTGCAACCCCCTTGTCTCTCGGGGCCTCCCCAGGGGGGGGGGCCCGGGGCGGGGGCCCCCCCCCCCCCCCCCGGGCACCGTCCTGCGATGTGGATGCCCCGAGCCCGCCCTCGTCACGATCGGATCTGCACGTGGTGATGAAATGTGCGCGATGCACTGTGACTCGTCACGCTGCTGAGCTGCACTGTCGTCTCGGGAGTCGAACCCGATGCGCTGCTCTCCGCGCGCCAGCCGGGCCGGTAACCGCCGGCCCTCGGTTGTGCACGCCTCCGGAGTGACTACCTGCTCCACATCGTGGGTCTCAGTCCAGGAGGTCGGCCTCCCAGTTGGTGCGCTGGATGCGTACGTCGATCTCACGGATCTCGCGGGCGGCGTCGTCGGCGCGAGCGCGCAGCTCGGCGACGGGCAGCGCGGGGAGCACCATCAACTCGGAGCGCAGCTGGCGGCCGTAGCCTCGTTCCCCGCTGCCGGCGGCGGCGTCGGCAGCCGAGGTGAGCACGGAGTGGTGCAGGCGCAGGGTGTCGCGGCGGGCGAGGGCGTCGGTGAGTGTGCCGTCGGCGCCCATGTCGACGGCGGCGTTGGTCCGGTTGATGCGCCGGATCAGGGATTCCAGGGTGTCGAGGGTCTCGGTGGCCTCGGCGAGCAGCACGGCCGGGTCTTCAGCGGGGGTCTCCCCCTCTTGGTGGCGGGCGTTGGCCACGATGCGGGCGCGTAGCTGTTCGACGCGGCGAACCGCCTCGGCACGATTCGCCAGTGCTTCGCCGAGCTTCATCGTGGTGGTCCGTCCCTTGGTGCTGTTCGTCGGGTGCTCGTCGTGCGGTACTCCTGCGGTGGTCACCCTACGTCAGGTCACGCGCCGGCCCCCGTTCGTATGACCGGGGGAGGGCTCTTCCGGTGATTCGCGGGGTTTTGCGGGGCGAGCGCGTGGCGGGCGGGGTACGTCATCCTCGCAGCGAGGACGCCGAGCACCGTTGAGGAGACCAGCCATGTACGCAGCAGTCCGCAGGTACGAAGGCGTGACCGATCCGGCCGGAGCCGGGCGCCTCGTCGACGAGGGGTTCGTGCCGATCATGCGCCAGGTCCCCGGATTCGTGGCCTACTACTGGGTCGATGCCGGCCAGGGGGTGATGGTGTCGACCAGCGTGTTCCGGGACCGTGCGGGCGCCGACGAATCGATCGGGAGGGCGGCGGACTTCGTGCGGGAGAACCTCGCTTCGCTCCTCCCCAACCCGCCGCAGGTCACAGCGGGCGAGGTCGTCGCCTCCGCGTAGCGGCGTCGGACGCGCGCTCCAGCCACGCCGAGGGGCCTGGCCACCGCCTCCGGCCAGGACCGTGGCGGTGACCTGGACGCCGCTCGGGCGGTCTACGAGGCCGGGCACCGTGCGGGCGCGGCGGTTCGGGGTGCGATCCGCATGCGGGTCCCGTCCCACAGCACGGTTTCCGCGGGCAGGATCAGCAGGCCGGCCTCGCTGTCGCCCCAGGCTGCCCCGACGCGCCGGACGTGGACCGCGGCGCCGCCGGCGCCGGCCATGTAGACCGTCGGGTCGACCTCCCAGCCGCGCTCGGCCAGCCACTCCTCAAGCTGTGCCATGGCCGAGGCAGCCGCCCCGCGCGGCCACGTGTACGTGTTCTCGCCGTCCATGCCTTGTCCCCCCGTCGTGGTCGGCCATCCGGCCACGAGCGATGCTCTCAGCCGGCACTGACAACGGCCCGGCAATGTCACCGCCGCCCGATGGCCGTCCCGCTCAGGCCGGACGCGGCCGTAGGAGCACGACGAGCGTGCCGCGGCTGGCTGCCGCGGCACGCTCTTGTGGGTGGCCGGCAGTCACTGCCCCCGATGGAGTGGCTGCCGGTCCTGGTCAGCGGCGGTGGTTGTCGTGGTGTCCGCGGCGGCCCCAGCTCTCGGTGTCGATGACGCGTCCGCGGTCGTCGCGGAGGGTGGCGGTGTCGCGCTCGTCCCAGATCTGGTGGCGGCGGTCCTGGTAGACATCGCGGCGGGTGTCACGTCCCTTGCCGGTGTGGACCTTGACGCTGGAGCGGCCGTCCAGGCGGAGGTGGTCGAAGCGGTAGCGGTTGCCGTCCTGGTCGGTGAGGGTGAAGCCGCGCAGGTTGACGGCGCCCCGGCCGGTGTTCTTCACCTCGACCCATTCCCGGTTCAGGGCGCGGCTGTCGCGGCCGCGGCCGCGGCTTTCGTGCTGGACCTCGCCGATGACGATCGAGGAGTGCCGGCCGTGGTGGCCGCGCCGGTCGTCATCGTGGGCGGCGGCCGGGACGGCGGCGGCGCCGACCAGGGCGCCGGCGGCCAGCACCGCGGCGAGGAGGCGGCGGGTGGTGGGGGAAGCAGACATGCAGATGGCTCCTTGAACAATCGCCCGGCCCGGTGTGGTGCGAGCCGGGCGGGCTCCGTGCGGTTCCCGGCGTCCTGCCGAGGAGCCACACTTTGGCCCGCATCGTCGCCAACCGCCACAACTCGTGAGGTGTGTTTCTCAATGCGGACATGTCCGTAACTCTCGCTTGTAGGAGCCAAGCGTCAAGGCCCGGTTGACGTGCATCGCGCAGGGTTGGGTGCGGCCTCCGCATTGTCGGAGCAAGGGAGGTTTCAGCCACATAACCAGTTCATTCACGCCATGCCGTGCGCTGTGCGCCGAACGGGTTCCGGCTCTTGTAACAGCCGCCCCTGTCTCCAGGCCGTCATCGCCAGGCGGGATACTTGCCCGATGGACGTATCGAGGGCTGCCTGGGTCAACACGACGCACGATTGGTCCGGCCTCGTTGATGCCGATCATCTGGCGCACATCCGACGGAGCCCGGCGGAGTTCGCTCCGGACGGACCCTGGCACCTCGTCCTCGAGGTGCTTGCCTACGCCGCCGACGAAGCGTCGAACAACGGCGGGGGAAGCTGCGTCGTAGCCGTTCATCCCGACGGTTCGCTGTCCGTCCGGGATGACGGACGCGGCACCGACACCCGCGTGGACGAGCACGGCCAGGTCGTGAAGAAGCCGGTCATGGCCACGAAGGATCTCCGGTTCTTCGAATTCCCCCGCGCCGAGGCGTTGCCCGACGGCCATCCTCGGCGCGGCATGTCAGTGGTCGCGGCGCTCAGCGAGTGGCTCGCCCATACCAACCGCCGCCTCAACGGGGCCTGGACCCAGCGCTACGAACAGGGCGTGCCCGTCACCGGCCTTGAGCCCGTGGACGTTGACGGCACGACAGGAACGCTGGTCCATTTCAGGCCGGACGCCTCGCTGGGGTCGGTGACCGTGCCACCGGCCGGCGAGCTTTCGCGCCTGGCCGCGGTCTGGCCGCATCTGGAAGTCCACGTCGACGACCGTCGCAACGGCTGACGGATCAGCACGAGTTCAACGGCCTTGCGGGGTGTGGGACGACTCGGCGGACGCGGGGTTCTCAGCCGTGCGGTGCGCGCCTAGGCTTCCGACATGGCTGCTGACCTGCCGTCGTGTGGTGCCGGTACCGAGTTCGTCGGGCGGGCGTGCTCGCGGACGCCGTACGGGATTGGGTCGCGAGCGGGTCCCCGTACCTGTTCCTCACCGGTGGGCCGGGCGCCGGCAAGTCCGCCTCCGTGGAGCACTTGTGGGGCGGCGGCCCGATCGCGGGCACGGCGGTGCACCGGTACCGGGCCGCGAGCCGCAGCAGTTGCGACCCGGTGCGCCTCGCCGAGTCCCTCGCCGAGTCCCTCGCCGAACAGTTCAGCGCGACCGTTCCGGGGTGCGCAGAGGCCTTGACCCGGGTGGCGCGGGACCTGTCGGGGCGGTCCGGGGAACTGCGCATCGAGGGCACGGTCACGGCCGGTACCGTCCACCCCGACGCGAGCCTGGTCGGCGTACGGGTCACCCTCTCGCACGTCACCGCCGACGAGGCCTTCGAGCAGCTGGTGTGTCGACCGCTGGAGATCCTCGCCCCGGCGGAGCGGCCGATCGCCGTCGTCGACGCCCTGACGGGGCCCTCACGTACCGGGGGCGTCGGCAACTACCTCTACGTGCGCCATCTCACCGAGGAACTGGCCTCCGGCCTGCGCGGGACGAACGGCGTGGCCCAGGACCACACGCCGAACCACTGCTCGGCGCCGAACTCCTCGAACCGCTCCACCTCGGTGAACCCCAGCTTCTTCGCGACGCGCATCGCGCGGTCGTTGGCGGCCTGGGTGGTGAGCACCACCGGCTCGCCGGGCTGCGCGTGGGCGAACCAGTCGAGTGCCGCCGCGCACGCCTCGGCGGCGTACCCGCGCCCCCATGCCTGCGGCAGGAACAGGTAGCCGAGTTCGGTTTCCCCGGCTTCCGGGCGGACGTGACCCGGGCGCTCCGCGTCGCGCGGATCGAGTGTGGTCATGCCGATCATCGCTCCGTCGAGCTCGATCACGAACAGGCCGGGGCGTCGCCCGGGCACCTCGGGCATCGCACGCTCGAGCTCGTCACGTGGTCGGGAGCCGCCGATGTGAGTGCCCACTTCCGGCGAGGCGAACAGCTCGATGAACGCCGCACGGTCCCGGGCCTCGGACTCACGGAGCACGAGCCGCTCGGTCCTGATCGGGGCGGGCGGCCAGGCGGCAGGGTGCACGGTGATCTCATCCGGCATGGAACGGCTCCTGATCCCCCTCGGCCACACGGTTCGACCTCGCATGGCCACGGCATGCAACGACTTCTGACGTCGCCGCACAGGGAGACGCGCTCCGACGAGACGTCAGTTGCGGTGGTCCGGATGCCAGGGCGAACGGATTCCGGGCCGTCCAGGGGCAGATCACCGCGGTCCGCGTCGTTCTGTTACGGGGCCATGACACTCCAGCACTTTTGAACACGCTCAATAGTCGCTAGGTTCTTGAACATGATCAAAACTGGGTACGGGGCATGGGTCAGCGAGTTCCAGGCCGAGCGGGAGCGCCGGGCGGCTCTGGGCGATCCCGACTGGGGGAAGGGCGCGCCACTGCCGGCCGAAATCGTCCGCAGCATCCAGAAGTTCCAGGTCGGCGAGGACGGCGACGGCTCCGCGCTCTGCGGCAAGGCCGATCTCGCGGGTGATCCGGTCTACTCCGAGGCGGTCCGGCTCTTCATCGCCGAGGAGCAGAACCACGCGCGCATGCTGAAGCTCCTGCTGGCAGCCGGTGGGGCGGGCACCCTCGACGGGCACTGGAGCGACGCGGCCTTCGTCCGAGTACGGCGGCTGCTCGGACTGCGGGTGGAACTGCTGGTGTTGATGATCGCCGAGGTGGTGGCGCTGGGGTACTACCGGGCCCTGCGCGACGGCGTCGCCGACCCGCTGGCCTCCGAGGTCGCGGGCCGGATCCTGGCCGACGAGGAGCGGCACGTTCCCTTCCACTGCCTGCGCCTGCGCGAGGGCCTCGCCGGGCTGCCGCGGCCTGCCCGCCGGGCGGTGACGGCCGGGTGGCGCGCGCTGCTGGCCGGCGCCGCCGCCCTGGTCGCAGTGGACCACGGCCCGGCCTTGCGGGCGTTGGGGGTGGGCCGCGGTGCGTTCGTCGTGCGGACCCTGCGCTCCTCCGCGTGGATGGCCCGCGCGATGTCGGGCGGCCCGGTTCCCGCACCGGCGGGCACGGGCGCGGGTGCGGGGGTGTGACCCTTGCCGTTGTCGGGGGACGGGGGCGGCCGGGCGCCTGTGCCTGAGCCGTTCATGGCCTGTGGTGTACTCGGCCGATGGACATGACTTCCCGGGAGGTCCGCCTCCCCCTCGACCAGGTCGTGGCGGTGCTGCAAGACCTGAACGAGTTCGTCGTTTCTCTCGACAGGCTCAGATCGCGCCAGGGGGCCGGAACGGCCGACGACCGCACGGTGGGCCAGTTCGTCGACGACTGGGACGTCCTGCGCCGGCTGGCCCACGCCCGGTACGTCATCGACGTGGCGCTCGACGCGCAGCTGAGCGAAGAGGAGAACCTGGAGATCGACGCGCTGTGTGAGCAGGGCCGGTTCTTCGGCGGCCGCACGTAGGGCCAACGGGCAGGGTCCTCGAGCACGCGGGCGCCGAAGGCCTGACGGTTGCCGTTGCTCGTCACTGGTGCGGGATGGCGATGCCGGCCGCGCGCAGGTTCGCCTCGACCAGTGCGTTCAGCCGGGCGATGGACGGTGCCCGGTCTTCCCGGTGGTGGTTGACCAGCCCGTAGCGGGAGGCGGCGTCGGACCGGTTCCGAAATCCGGTCGGCGTCGTCAGCAGTGCGCGGTTGGTCAGCAGCTTGTCGGTCAGCGCGGACGCCAGCTCCTCGATCCGGGGATCGTCCGGATCCCAGGACCTCGCATCCCATCCGCGCCTGGCCAGTTCGACGAGCTCGGGATCGTCAACGGATCGTTCGAGCCGGTTCAGGAAGCTGTCGAAGATCTCCGGAACCAGCGCCCGGGCGAGTACCAGCGCCTCCCGATGACCGGCCACGTAGTCGGGATCGAAGCCGAGATCGGCGAGTCGGTCCAGGACCGCGCAGGCCCGGTCGGGCAGCAGGACCCGGTCTCCCCTGTGACGGTCGGCCAGGGACCGCACGGCGGCTGGAGGCGCCGGGCCCCCCGCCGGGCCGGGCGCCGGCTGTCACAGCACTCCGAGCTTCTCCTCGACGGCCTTCACCGCGCCGGTGACGCCCAGGAAGGTGGCGCCGGAGGAGCCGATCGCGACGAGCGCGCCCGCTCCCAGATGACGGAAGAGGATGAAGGCGACGAGCGCGCCGACGGTCCCGCACAGGACGGCGATCAGGAGCGCCATGACCTTCTCGGTCCTCGACGGTCCCGCGGCGGCCGCGCCAAGGGCGGTCGGCACATGGGGGATTGCCGGGGCCACGGGGTCCTGGGGGCTCGCCGGGGCCGGCGGGGTGACGGGTTGGTCTGCCATCGGGGGACCGTCCTTCTTCGTGCCCTGCCCCTGCCCTCGTGAGAGGAGGGGCGGCCGCCGCGGTGGCGGCCTGAGAACCAGGAGACGGGACCGGTCGACGGCCCTCCAGAGCTTCACCCCTACAAGAAAATCTTGTAGTCAACTGTGTTCGTTTTGTACGTCGTTCACCCCGTTCACGCAGGTGGCAGGCCTGGCCGAACATCAGTACACAAGATCGACATCAGAGTGTATACGCCACTGAATGAGACATTCAGCCGGTAAGGGATGCTGGGTGCTTCGCGCGAGTCGCAAAGGAGCGGCACACAGTGAGTACTTGGCGTGATCTGCTGACCGAAGCCGGCCATTGGGGGGAGTACCGCGGGGCCCTGCGAGCCCTGCGGAAGGACGAGGGTCCCAGCTTCAAGGACATGGCGGTCCGGAGTGAGGAGCTGGCCACCCGCAACATCCCGGGCGTCACGTCCTGTTCGATCGGCACCCTGCACAAGCTCACCAACCCCGAGCTGTACAGCGCGCCGAAGTGGGGCCAGGTGGAGGTGTTCGTACGGGCCTGCTCCGAGCACGACGCGGAGCGGGGCGGGGAGGTTGACGCCGAGGGGGTCCTCCGCCTGTGGAAGGACGGGTTCCGCAGGTTGAAGGGCGATGTGCCACCGCCGGATCTGCCGGAGCAGCCGGATCTGCCAGGTCGGCCGGAGTGGAAGGGGAAGCTCGGGCTCGTGGCCGCGGCAGGAGTGGTCGTCGTGCTGGCCGCCGGCGCAGTGGCGTTCAACTGGCCCCTCTCCGGCGGCTCGGGCGACGACGGGAAGCCCGATGCGCCCGCCTCGTCGGCGCCGAGCAGCACCCCGGCACCGACGCCGACGCCGAAGCCGACACCAACGCCGAGCGTGGCGGCGCCCGTCACGAAGTCCGAGCGGTTCCCCTCGCGCATCGCGTGGTCCGACAACGGCGGGTCGACGATCGTGCAGGTCTACTCCGACTACACCGACAGCGTCCAGGGCCGTGGGTCCCTCACGGGCCACGCCTACGACCTGGGCCAGGACCTGGTCGTGCAGTGTCAGGTCGCCGGGCGCACCGTCCCGCTCGGCAACTACCGCGGTCCCGCGAAGCGCAACGGCCTCTGGTACCGGATGACGACGGGCGAGTACATCCCCGCCATCTACGTCGACACCGGCCGGGACTCTCTTCCCGCCTGCTGACCGCCCGTCCTCAGAAGCGAAGGGGAATATCCATGACGTCCGATTCCCGTTCCCGATCCACCCCGCCCCGCGGGAAGAACCGCCGGGTGGCGCTCAGTGCCGCCGCGGTGACCGCGATCGCCGTCGCCGCCGCCGGGATCGGCTACGTGGCCGGACACTCCGAGCCGGCCACCGACGACAAGGCCGGCCTTGAGGTGGCCGGCAAGCCCTCCGCCCTGCCGTTCCCGGAGATCACCCGGACCTCGGGGCTGAGCCGGGTGAAGACCGACAGCCGGGGCTACCCGGTCAAGATCCGCCCCTGCCCGGGCCTGGCACCCCAGGGCAGCCACGACTGCCAGGGGGTGATGCAGCTGGAGGACGGCGCGGCGGTGCAGATGTGGTGCCTGCAGGACGGCATGGCTCCCGAGGGCTACCCCGCCACCCACAAGCGGTGGTTCTACGTGATCCAGGCCGCCGGCAGCCCGAAGCCGGGCGAGACCGGATGGATCTACTCGGCGCTCATCCCTCCCTCCGAACAGATCCGGGTGCCCGACTGCACCATCGAGCGGATCCTTGAGGCCGGACCGCTGCCACCGGCCCAGCCCGACCCCGACCCCGAACCCACCAAGGCGCCCGAGCCGACCCACGCGCCGCCGTCCCCTGCCCCGCCCGCCACCGAGGCGCCCGTACCGACGGCCACCACACCCGTCGCGCCGTCACCGGCCACGCCCCCGCCTCCGCCGCCCGTCAGGCACACGGTGCGCGAGCAGAGCGGTAGCCACGGCTCACCCACCTTCCTCACGCCCCGCAACGCCTCCGGCCCGGGCGAGCGGATCCCCGCGCACGCCTGGGTCGAGGTGGAGTGCAGGGTGCACGAGCCGGGGATCAAGACCGCGAACCCCGGCGGCTGGTGGTACCGCGTCGCCTCCAGCCCGTGGAACGGCCGCTACTACGCCGTCGCGAACACCTTCATGAACGGAGACACCCCCGGCCAGAAGCCCCCCACCGATACGGACTGGTCAGTTCCGGTCTGCTGACCGCGCGGCCGGGGGACGGCATGGCCGGAGCGTGCGGAAGCTCGACGGAGGCTCAACCGGCGGTGGCCGGCTGCCGAGCTGCGAACCACCTCCTGCCCGCGGCCCTCGCGCGCGGAGGTTTGCCCGACTGGATCTGGAGGTATCTCTAAAATTAGAGGCATCTCTAAGTTTGTGAGGAGCGAGGGGAGGGGGAGTGCCCGTGCCGACAGAGCGCGTGCAGACAGCCGAAGGAGGGCTGCGCGAGCAGCACAAGGCCCGGAGGCGGTTCAGGATCCTCGACGCGACGCGCGAACTCCTGCGGGAGGGCCCCGAATCGGTGATCAGCACCGAGCGGATCGCCGAGCGGGCGGAGGTCTCCCCGGCCACCGTGTACAACCTGATCGGACCGCGCGAGAAGGTCTGGGAGGCCCTCGCCGACGGGTTCACGGACGAACTCGAGCACCGGCTGGCGCAGCTGGGAGCCGGTGACCCGCAGGAGGTCGTCAGGTCGACCGTCCGGCTCTTCGTCGCCGACCCGGTCGTCTCCCGTCGTATGGTGCGCGGCTGGGAGGAAAGCGGCCTCGTACTCGACCGCAGTCCGCTCGTCCAGCTCCGCCGGGCGATGGCGGACGCACGGACACGCGGTGTCCTGCGCGCCGACGTCGACACCGACGCGCTGGCCGCCGTGGTCAGTACCGCCTGTGTGGGCGCGCTGCATCGGTGGGTCGCCGCCTTGATCGATGACGAGAGGTTCCTCGCGCATGCCCTGTTCGCACTGGACGTCGCGCTCGCCGCGGCGGCCGCGGATCCCCACCGCGACCAGCTGCTGGCGCCGCTGCGAACCCGGGGCGCGGTATGACGGCCGGCCCACCGCCACGGCGCCGGGACCTTGTGGGACACGGCGGGATCCGGCTCGCGGCGGACGTGTGGGGCGAGGAATCCTCTGCCCCTCTCGTACTGCTGCACGGCGGCGGCCAGACGCGGCACGCCTGGGGCCGCACCGGTCCTCGGCTGGCCGCGCTGGGGTGGTGCGTCCTCGCCCCGGACTTGCGAGGGCACGGCGCCAGCGCATGGTCGGCCGACGGCGACTACGCCCTCGACCTGTTCGCCGGTGACGTCCGGGCGATCATCGCCCAGCTCGGCGGCCGGCCGGTGCTCATCGGTGCCTCACTCGGAGGCCTGGCTTCGCTGCTCGCCGCCGGAGAGGCCCCGCAGGCAGCGATCCGCGCCCTGGTGCTCGTCGACGTCGCCCATCGACCGGATCCCCGCGGGTTCCGCCGGATCGTCGCGTTCATGCGAGGCCATCCGGACGGATTCGCCGACGTGGCGGAAGCGGCCGCGGCGGTGTCCGCCCACCTGCCGCACCGCCCGCGGCCGTCCGACCCCGAGGGGCTACGGACCAACCTGCGACGTCACGGCGACCGCTGGGTGTGGCACTGGGACCCCCGGATGCCGGACTGCTTCGAGGGCCGGATGGACCCGCCGGGCATGGCGGAGCGTCTCCTCGGCGCCGCGCGCCACGCCGACGTGCCGATCCTGCTCGTCCGCGGCGGAATCAGCGACGTGGTGCGCGACGACGTCGCCGAGCAGTTCTGCGACAGGGTTCCCCACGCGCGGCGCATCGATGTCCTCGGCGCCGGGCACATGGTGGCCGGCGATCGGAACGACCACTTCCTCGAAGCGATCGTCCCGTTCCTGGAACTCCTGGAAACGGCCGGATGAGCGACCCGCGCACCAGGTCGTCGATCGCGGCCGGCGGCTTTACCGCCGGGACGCCCCGAGGGTCTCGTCGGCCGTCTCGAAGCGGTGGTCCGTCGGCTTCAGCACCTCGTGGAAGTGGCCGAAGTAGTCCGTTTCGGCCGTCCCCGCGAGTACGGCCAGCAGGAAGGCGAGGCACCCCGTGTCGTGGGCCTCCCACAGCGGTCCCCGCCCCTCGTTGTAGAGCACGGTCCACTGGTCGGGGTGCTGACCGGGCCGCGCCAGCCAGTACAGGAACGCCCCCGTGCCCTCCTCGAACGCCCACGGCAGGACCCGCGCCCCCGCCTCCAGCAGGCCGGCCGGCTTGTCCTCGCCCATCTCCCACAGGTCGGTCAGGATCTCCTCCCGTTCCACCGTCTGAGCGTGCAGATCGCAGTCGTCATAGGCGGAGTCGGGGACGAGCAGCCAGATCGTCTCGTCGAAGATGCCGTCGCCGTACGCCTCGACGAGCTGCTTGTAGTCGGAGGGCAGAGCCGTACCGAGGGCACGTTCGGCCTGCGCCCAGTCCACCGCGGGCGGCGCAACGGCAGGCGGCGGGCAGAGGCGGACGAGGGCGTCAATGGCGGTCACGGAGCGGACGCTACGGGAAGCCCCTCCCCGTGCCCGCGGGCGGGGTCGCCAGGACTCCCGACAGAGAGGCGGGGGCGGAGCCGGTGGGTCAGGGGTGTTCCGACCGGGCGTAGAGCCTGGCGGCGAGGGGGCCGAGGGCAGTGCCGTAGCTGTGGGAGTCGTCGCTGCTGACGTTCACGGCGACCACTGTTCCCATGCCCGCCGGATCGAGGTCGACGATGTACGGGCCGCCGCTCGAACCGACGCCCATGAGACAGGGGATCCGGAAGAGCTTCGGCTCGCGCCACGGCTGCTTGCCAGGGCCCTCGCAGTGCAGCACCCGGCTCGTGTAGGGGTACCCGAACTGGTGGGTGGGGTTTCCCGGTTTCGCCCCGAAGGCGATCCTCTGTGCTCCGACCACCGCCGAGACGGCCCGTCCATCCGCGGTGGGGTTCATCTCCAGCATCGCGACGTCGTTGCCGTCGGCCTGCCAGTCCTCGGCCATGTGCACCCTGCGTACGGTGAATCCGCCGTGGGGGCGCTGCCCGTCCCGGTAACCGGGAACGAAGTACAGGTTCTCGTCCCAAGCCGCCGTCCTCGAAGACCCGTTGGAGAGGCTCGTGCGCACGCAGTGGGCCGCGGTCACGACGGTGGTCGTACCGACGACGGTCGCGGTGCAGGCCGCGTCTTGCCCGCCCGTGGTAAAGATGCGGCCGACGGTCTGGGCGATGGCGCCGCCCTTGTCCCATTCCGGCTGCACGAAGTCCTCGGACCGCTCGGTCTTCGCCATCCGGGCGATCCCGTGGCTCACCCAGTACTGCTCGACCTGCTGCTGGTCGGCCGTACTGAGCGCCGCCTCATGGGCCAGGACCTTCGCCTCCGCTGCCGCGGCCTCGGTTGTCTTCGCAGCGTAAGAGGCCGGTCCACATCCGGCGACCGAAACGAGCAGCACCCCTGCCGCCGCCGCCCAACCCCGAGCTCGTCTGAATGTCATGTGTGCTTCCGCCCCCCAAGATCAGCTCAGGCTACTTCAAGGCGCGGACCTGGTTCTCAGCGCAGCCATCAACGAGTGGTTGTGACTCCTTCGGTTCGCCTGGGCGGGGTGCGGGTGGCGAGCAGTTCCAGCACCAATTCCACGATGAGACCGGGCTGTCCCACGAACGGGGAGTGGCCCGACTGCCACTCGCGCACGCCGGTGCAGCGCGCTGCCATCCTCCGCTGGAGGGCTGGGGGCGCGCTGGGCCATGGTCGCCGAGCTCCTGGGCTACTCGCCGCGCGCCGGAAACCTCAGCAACGTCACCTACCGGTTCGGGAACTGCCTGACGGAGGGTGAGCCCGGGTACGGCGAGTTCCTGGACCGGGTGGACAACATGGAGGAGGTCGCGGACCAGGACGGCGAGGGGTTTGCCGGCGGTGTCCCCCTGCTCGTACGCGGTATCGCACTGCCCGTCGACGCCGCGCCCGGGACGCCCCTGGAAGAGGTCTTCCGCGCACTCGTTCCCGCCCACCGGGGCCTGCTGCTGGCCGACGAGGCGGAGCTGCGTACGGGTATCCCGGCCGAACTGCCCGTGCTGCTGCGGCTCGACGAGTGGTACCAGTCCGAGGACCTCTGGGAGGTCCCGCCGGGCGAGCAGGAGACGTTCCGGCTGCTCGCCGAGGTCCTGGACTCGGGCGACCCGACCTGCTACCGCCCGACGCGCCCGCCGAACACCCACTGGTCGTACTGGCCGGATTCGGGCACGTTGTAGGGCCGGCGGGCACGATCCGCCGGCGGCGGGCTGAGCGGACGGGGCGCTGAGCCGAGCCGGCCGGCCACGCTACGCGCCCTGCCCGGTCCGAGGGCTCAGGCGGCCCGGCCTCCCGCGCGCGGGTCGACCGGTGTGAGGACACCGAGCCGGTCCTCGATCGCCTGGGCCGCGTCCAGGCACAGGTCTTCCCGGAACGCGCGCCCGACGATCTGCACTCCGCAGGGGAGCCCGTCGACGAGCCCGGTCGGTACGGCCACACCGGGTACGCCCACGAAGCTGGTCACGGTGCACAGTCGCATCCCCGACCCGACCCGGTCCCTGCCGGCCCTGTCACGCGATTCCAGCCCCGGCTCGACCGGCGGCTCGGTGAAGACCGGGCCGAGCAACAGCGGGTACCCGTCGAGGAATTCGGCCCATGAGCGGCGGATGTTCATCCAGGTGCCCATCAGCTTCATGAACTCGTCCGCGCTCGCGGGCGGGGTCTGCTCCATCATCATCTCGACATAGCGGTCCCCACCCTCGCCGAGCAGCGTCCGCACGACCGGCCAGTTCGGCGCGAACTCGGTCACGGTGATCCGGCCGTACGCCTCGAGGGCCTCGTCCATCCGCGGTACGTCCCGCACCTCGCGCACGTCGTACCCGGCGTCGTGGAGCGCGTCGGCCGCGGTCGCGACGGCTCCGCGGATCGTGGGGTGGACGCCGTGCCCGCCGGGATCCGCCACGACCGCGACCTTCACGCGTCCGGGGAGCCGTTCGCCGTACGCGGGCACCGGCACGGCGCGCGGGTCTCGCGGATCGGTCCCGGCCAGTACTTCGTACGCGAGCCGAAGATCGCCCACGCTCCGGGCCAGCGGGCCGTCGGTGACCAGCATCTGGGACGCCGGGCCGGGGTCGTCCGGGCCGAGGACGCGGTGGTCGGCGGGGAACCGGCCCGTGGACGGCTTCAGCCCGGCCACACCGCAGAACTGGGCCGGGACGCGCGCCGACCCGCCGGAGTCGTTGCCGAGCCCCAGCGCCGCCATGCCCGTGGCCACGGCCACCGCGTCGCCCCCGCTGGAGCCGCCCGGGGTACGGCCGCGGTCCCACGGGTTGACCGTGTCGCCGAACAGCTCGCTCCGTGTGTGCATCCCCGCCAGGATCAGGGTGGGGATGTTGCTGTGCCCGATGGGGATGGCCCCTGCCGCGCGCAGCCGCGCCACCGGGGGCGCGTCGGCCGGCGCCACCAGATCGCGGAAACGCTCCGTGCCGAACGTGGTCGGCACGCCCTCGATCGCGGTGCTCTCCTTCACCGTGAAGGGCACGCCCGCGAGTGGCCCCAGCGCCTCACCGGCGGCTCGCCGACGGTCCATCCGCGCCGCGGCCTCACGTGCGCGCTCGGCAAGGAGCTGCGTGACCGCGTTGACCTGGGGATTGACCTCGGCGATCCGATCCAGGTGGCTGTCGACCAGTTCGACAGCCGAGATGTCTGCGCTGCGCACGGCCGCCGCCTGCGCGGCGGCCGGCATCTTCCACAGGGCGTCCTGCATGGCTCTTCCCTCCCTCTCTCCCGTTCCGATGCGTTTGCATCGGAACGAACCCAACCGTACCCCTGGATCCGATGCGGCCGCATCGAATAAAGTGCGGCGAAAGCGGAGCGCTGTGGGACAGGAGGGGATCGGGCATGCCCAGGCAGGTGGATCACGTGGGCCGACGCCGCCTCATCGCCGAGGCCGTCTGCCACCTCGCCGACGAACGTGGGCTGGAGGGGGTGACCCTTCGCGACGTCGCGGCCCGCGCGCAGGTGTCGATGGGCGCCGTTCAGCGGTGCTTCCGCACCAAGGAAGAAATGCTCGTGTTCGCTCTCGGGCACATCGGTGAGCGGATCATGGAGCGCGTCCAAGCCCGTCTCGTCAGGAGCCCGGCCCAGTCGGCCGGCACCACCCTCGGGCACGCGGCCACCGAGATCTCGCTGCTCCGGGAGGAGCACCGCGCCGAGGCCAGGGTCTGGCTCGCGTTCGTCGCGCAGGCGGCTGTAAGCGAGGTGCTCGCAAGGACGCTGCAGGCCAACTACGCCACCCTGCAGGAGGCGTTCACCCGCCTCATCTCGGAAGCGAGCGAAGGCACCGACCGCGCCGTGCCGCTCGACCCGCAACGCGAGGCCCGCACCCTACTGGCCCTCGCGGACGGCCTCACCACGCACGTCCTCATCGGCCACCTCACCTCGCAGGAGGCGCACGACGCCCTCGACGCGCACCTGGCCGGCCTCTGGAAGTAGCGTCGGGTCCGGTCTCCTCCTAGCTGGGGGCAGGCGGTCACGGGTGCAGGCCGCGGCCGAGGGGTGAGCCGGCCAGGGGGGTGGGGGAGAGGTCGGTGGGTTCTTCGCCCGCCTCCAGGAGGGTGTCGGCGGCGCCGACGATGAGGGGGTCGGGGTGGCCCACCGCCGCTTCGTCCTTGCGGTCGTAATCGATGCGCGACAAGAGGCTGCGGATCGCCTCCAGCCGGCCTCGCCGCTTGTCGTTGCTCTTGACCACGGTCCACGGGGCGTGCTCGGTGTCGGTCGCACGGAGCATCGCGACCTTCGCGGCGGTGTACGCGTCCCACAGGTCCAGGGAGGCCAGGTCCGTGGGTGACAGTTTCCACTGCCGCACCGGATCGACCTGGCGGATCGCGAAGCGGGTGCGCTGCTCGGCGCGGGAGACCGAGAACCAGAACTTCACCAGCAGGATCCCGTCGTCCACGAGCATGCCCTCGAAGCTCGGACACTGGCGCAGGAACAGCTCGTACTGCTCCTGGGTGCAAAACCCCATGACCTTCTCGACGCCGGCGCGGTTGTACCAGGAACGGTCGAAGAAGACGATCTCACCGGCCGCCGGCAGATGGGCGACGTACCGCTGGAAGTACCACTGCCCTTCCTCCCGCTCGGTCGGCTTGTCCAGAGCGACGATCCGTGCCCCACGGGGGTTGAGCCGTTCGGTGAACCGCTGGATCGTGCCGCCCTTGCCCGCCGCGTCCCTGCCCTCGCAGATCACCACCAGCCGGGCCCGGGTGTCCTTCACCCAGTGCTGCAGCTTCAGGAGCTCGATCTGCAGGATCCGCTTGGTGCGCTCGTACTCCCCCCGTCTGATCTTGCGGTCGTACGGGTAGTTCTCCTGCCACGTGCGGATCGGAGCGCCGGACGAGTCCAGCAGCACAGGCTGCTCAGGACGGCGGTCATCCACGCTCAGCCCCGTCAGCAGGTCCTCGACTTCTGGCCGCTGGAACTCGTGGTCTGTCATGCAGGGCCCCTACCCGCGCGGCGCGCCCCGATGTCCGGGCCCCCGGAGCACTTCGTTTCGTCGCCGTGGGGAGCCCGGAGCCCGAGTCGCAGGCCGCCGGCCGCCGGACCACCGGATCGCCGGAAGGGTGGATCTCCCGGAGGTATTCTTCGAGGTATTCATCGATGCATACCGAGGCCTGATCTTGCAGCTGCACATCGACATCCGCTGGCTCCTGGACCGGCAGGAGGAGCTCCTCGGCAACGAGCTGGGGGTGCTGGACTACTCCGGCCTGGTGGCCGCGGTCGCGCGGCACCGCGTGAACACCCCGGCGTGGGCGACCGACGAGCCCGACGCGTACTGGCGGTCGGCGGCGCTGCTGGAGCAGATCGTGCTGCTGCGTCCCCTGCCGGCCAGGAACGAGTACTTCGGCTACGGCGTGGCAGTGGCTTACATCAGGGCCTCCGGCCACGACGTGGACACCACCTTCGAACCCTGGCGCGACCTGATCACCGACATCCGCACCCTGCGCCTGAGCGTCTACGACGTGGCCGAGCGACTGCGCTCCATGCGTCCGGGGTCCTGATCCGAGCCGTAGAGCTGCGGTCACTCCGTCAGGTGCCGGTGATGGGGAAGAGCTGGTCGGTGCCGGTCAGCTCCAGCAGGTGGACGACCTGCGAGGTCGGGGCGTGCAGGCGGATACGTCGGCCGTGCTCGTGGGCGGTGAGGCGGGCCTGGAGGAGGGTGTTCAGACCGGAGGAGTCGCAGAAGGTGACCTCGGCCAGGTCGACGACGATCTCGTTCGGACCGTCGGGCCGGGTGATCACCGTGTACAGGGCGTCCCGCAGCAGGGGCGCACGGTCGAGGTCGACCTCACCGCTCACTCGTACGACGACGCTCTGTTCCCCGCGCTCCACTCGCACGAGCGGGACTCGGGCTTCTTCCCGGTCATCTGCCATGCCGCTCAGCGTAAGGGGCCGGAGGGCGCGGTGACAGAACAGACGACCGCGCCAGCGGGAGCCGGCCCGCTGTTGCCCGGGCCCCGGGCGGCCCGGCCCGTCCATCCGGTCCGGTCTCAGAACTCACCCTCGAGACCCGTGACGGCCGGAGGTCCCAGGGGCGCGTCCTTCTCCCCGAACCCCAGCTCCTCCAGGGCGCCGGCCAGCAGGCGCACGGCTTCGTCCCCGGCCGTTGCCCGGTCCGGGGCCTCGACTTCGAGCCGGACGGAGAAGGTTCCGCCCTCGTGGACCGTGAGCAGTTCCACGTCTTCGGCCTCGCTCAAGTCGGTGTGGTGCGAAGCCAGCCTCCTCGCCAGCTTGGAGCGAGCTGCCTCGTCGACGTCCCTCAGGAACGTGCCCGGCACGGTGATGACGTAGGTGGTCACTGCTGTCTCCTGTCGGTTGGCAAAGGGCTGCGTTGTGGATGCCCCAGTCTCGCGCTTCAAACCTCCTCAGCCTCGGCACGTCCGCCTGCCGGATGTCGCCGCGCCGCGCCGCGCCGCCCCGCCCCGCTCTGCGCCGCCCCGCCCCGCCCTGCGCCGCCCCGTCTCGCGCGTCCGGGGCCGGGACGGCAAGCGGTAGCGGCTGCGCTGAATAGAGCGGCCGGTACCGGCCAGGAGGAGTAGGTGAGGATTCGGACGAATTGGATGGAGGAATGACGATGAACTGGCGCCACGAGGCCGCCTGCAGGTGGGAAGATCCCGATCTCTTCTTCCCGGTGGGCTCCAGCGGCCCGGCCCTTGTCCAGATCGAGGAGGCAAAGGCGGTGTGCCACCGTTGCCCGGTCCGGGAGAACTGCCTTCAGTGGGCCCTCGAAGGTGGCCAGGACTTCGGTGTGTGCGGCGGCATGAGCGAGGAGGAACGCCGGGCGGCCAAGCGGCGCGCGGCGCGGGCCGCCCGCGCGCGTTTGGCGGGCTGAACCGTGTCCGGCAGCAGCCCGGAGCGAGCGCGGCTCAGGAGCTGTGGATGATCCTCTTGTCCCGGATCAGCGCCTCCAACTCCGTGTCCGAGAGGGGGTGCAGGGTGTCCAGGCGGGGAGAGTCGCGTACGGCGCGCATCTCGCCGTGCGCGTCGACCGTGCAGGTCACCGCCTCGTCAGCGGGTTCGGGGCATTTCAGCGCCGGCGTCAGTCCCGAGCGCACGACCAGGCCCACGTGCCCGAGATCCGACCCTTCCCGGACGGGGCGGTAGTCGACGATGAAGCCGGCGGGTTCGATCTGGGCATGGGACACCCGCATGCCGGGCGGCGCGTCGCCCAGGACCAGCAGCTGCGGACGTTCCCGGTATCGGGCGACCTGCGCGTCGTGCCGGCGTTCCTGTGCCTGCGCCGGGCCGGCGAGACCCCCGTAGGCCACCGCGGTCGCCAGCGCGGCCGTCGCCCCCACCCGTATCCACCGGTTCGGCACGAAGAACGCCGCGGCCACGGCGTACGGCACCCCCGTCAGGGCGAGCCGGGTACTGGCGCTCCCCAGGGGAACGTCCCAGATGTAGGCGGCCAGGCCCGCCACGACGCCGAGCGTTCCGAGGGTGAAGACCAGGGCCGCCCAGCCGAGACGCTGACGCAGGGAGCCGCACATGGGGACCACGGTCCGTACGGGTACGCCCGCCGTGGCCGGCAGACCCCACCGTCAGTGGCAACCCCAACGCCAGGACCGGCAGCATTTCTCGTACCCGGATACGCAAGGGACTTGTCGTCCCCGCTCTCTTGGCGGCGCTGGGTGATACGTCCTGTCGGCGGTGCGTCGGCGGCCGCCTCCCTCCGGGCGTTAGCGTGATCGCATGGAACAGCGCATCACCCTGGTCACTCTGGGAGTTTCGGATCTCGCACGTGCCAAGGGCTTCTACGAGGCCTTGGGCTGGCGGGGACAGGAGGTCGAGGAGACGGTCTTCTTCCAGGCCGGCGGACTCGCGCTGGTGTTGTGGGATCGCGACAAGCTGGCTCGCGACTGCGGTGTGGAGCCCGGACCTGCCGGCGGGTCCGGCGGGTTCGGCGGGATCGCCCTGGCCCACAACGTCCGCTCCGAGGCCGAGGTGGACGAGCTGCTCGCCGCAGTGCGCCGGGCAGGCGGCAGGGTCACCAAGCCCGCGGCCGTCAACGCGATCGGGTTCTATTCCAGTGCCTTCGTGGACCCGGACGGCCACGCCTGGGAAGTCGCGTACAACCCGGGGTTCCCGCTTGCCGCGGACGGCTCGGTCACCCTGCCCGACTTCGGCGGCGTGAAGGACTGATCGAGGCGGCGCGACGTCCTGGAGGAACGGCGCGCCACCGCACGTACGTTCAGCCTGAAGCGGCGGAGGGGAGAACGTCAGGCCCTGGCACTCCTGGCACTCCTGGCACTCCGGGCGATGCGGTACAGCACGTTCGCACGCAGGGGCCCTTCGGGCGCGGTGGGGTCGTCGAAGTCGTCGGCGGGATCCCGCGTCATTCCGATGCGGCGCATCACCGCCTGTGAGCGGACGTTGGTGGCCGTTGTCACGGCGAGGATCTCGGGAAGTCCAAGCGTGCCGAACCCGTGGGCGAGGACCGCCAGCGCGGCCTCGGAAGCGTAGCCCTGGCCCCAGGCCGGGCGGGCGAGCCGCCAGCCGATCTCCACTCCGGAGAACGGCATGCCGTCATCCACCCGGTCCAAACCCGCGAAGCCGATGAACTCACCCGTGGCCTGCACCTCAACCGCCAGCCACCCGTAGCCCCGCTGGCCGAACTCGGCCTGGAAGCGCGTCACGGAGGTATCGCTCTGTTCGCGGGTCAGCAGGTCGCCCAAGTGCTCCCGAACCTCAGGATCGGCGTTCATCGCCGCCCACGGTTCAAGGTCGGAGTCACGCCATCGACGGACGGTGAGGCGATCGGTACGCAGTTCGGTCATGCCGCCCAGCCAACGCGAGGTCCGCCGTCAGGGCAATCTGGTTTCTTCGTGACACCACGACACGGAAGGTGAATCAAGACATATGAACAACTACGACAGTTTCGCCGAGGCCTACGCGGCGGAGAACGAGAACAGCCTCGTGAACGCGTACTACGAGCGGCCCGCGATGTTGGCGCTCGCCGGAGACGTTGCCGGCCATCGGATCCTGGACGCCGGCTGCGGCTCGGGCCCGCTGTCCGCCGCACTGCGCGCCCGCGGTGCGGTCGTCACCGGCATCGACGCCAGCGCCGGCATGCTGGGGCTGGCCAGACAGCGGCTGGGTGACGACGTGGCACTGCACCTGGTCGACCTGAGCGACCGCCTCCCGTTCGCCGACGGTGCGTTCGACGACGTGGTCGCGTCGCTGGTGCTGCACTACCTGGAGGACTGGGGGCCGACGCTGGCCGAGTTACGCCGCGTGCTCAGGCCCGGCGGCCGGTTGATCGCGTCGGTGGACCACCCCTTCGTGGCCTACACATTCCAGGACCCTCGGCCCGACTACTTCGCGACCACCGACTACACCTTCGATTGGACCTTCAACGGGCAGTCCTTCCCCATGAGGTTCTGGCGCAAGCCACTGCACGCGATGACCGATGCCTTCACCACCGCCGGTTTCCATATTGCCGTCATCAGCGAGCCGCAGCCCGACCCGGCCGCCCGTGAGCTGTTCCCCGACCAGTTCCGTGACCTCTCGAGCAGGACCACCTTCCTGTTCTTCGTCGTCGAGGTACCGCGGGACGAGCCCTAGACACGGCCTCCGCGCCGCGGGCGCGCGGCGACCTCCCGTGGGGAGCCGGGAGGACGACGGGCCCGGGATGGTCCGGAGCCACACCATAAACGCGGCGCCGGACCGGCCGATAGGCATATGACAAGGGAGATCCCGGATCCAGTCGGCCGCTCCAGCCGGCGCACCCGGGTGCCGGCACCGGTGGTGTCCGCGGGTTCGTGATCAATCCACCTAGCGGACCCGTCCGGAGAGCCAGGGCGTGAGCGAGGTGCCCAGAATGCTCTCCTTGTAGGTCTCGTCGCCGGGAAGGGGGACGTAGAGCCGGTAGCCCGGTGGGAAGAACCGTCCTCGCACGAAGGCGAGTCCGCTGTAGACGGACGTCAGGAACGCTGGCACGGAGTCCCGGGGGACGTGGTGGAACTCCACCCCGTCCACGGTGATCGTCGCGTCGTCGTCGGGGAAGATCCGGATGCTGACCGTGGGGCTGCCGCCCAGCTCCACGAATGCCTCGTGCGGCAGTGAGCCGTCGGGATCGACGACGGCGAACAGCGGCGCGGAAGTCCTGCGCGACGTCTGGTCGGCGCCGATGTCGTCGGTGCCGTACGGGGCCTCGGCCGTGTCCGCGGACCGAGGAGCCAGGGCCGTCACCCGTTCGGGCGTGCCGGGGCCCGGCACCTGCGGGTGAGTGTGGCGGCCTCCGTTCCCTCCAGGGGGCCCGGGTGGGCGATCATGTGTGGTGTGGTGGGTTCGGCTCGGGCACGGAAGGTACGGCAATGGAGGCGGTGCGGGGGGCGGAGTTCGTGACGGTCGCGGGTCTGGTCGCGGCGGTGGCGCAGGAGCAGAGCGGTGCGCTGTGGCGACTGGAAGGCGTCGACAGGCAGCTGGACGCGAACCTGGTGCGCCACCTGCCCGGGACCGGCGGGGCGCCGCACACCGAGGACGAGGTCGACGTGACGCTGGTCGTCCTCGGGGGCTCCGGCACCCTCACCCTCGACGGTACCCAGTCCCAGCTGGCTCCCGGATTCCTCGGCATGCTGCCGCGCGGCACCTCCCGGGCGCTGCTGGCCGGCCCCGAAGGACTGCTCGTCCTGACCGTGCACCGCAGGCGCCGCGGCATGCGCATCGGACGGACCACGCCCGCCGCCGCGCCCCGGCCGTGCGCGCTGCACCTGGTGTGCGGCCGCTGCCACCGGCACGCGATCGAGGCGGACGCCCGCTACTGCAGCGCGTGCGGCACGGCGCTGACGGGCCACCCCGCGGCCTGACCTTCCCCCCGGCCAGGCAGCGGAAGGGGCGGCGGGGTCCTGGTGCCGTCCGGCGGCACCAGGACCGTGAGAGGACACGCGGCAACGCGTCCGCTCTCTCCGGGGTATCAGGTTGCCCGCAGTACATCGGAGAGCCCCGCAGCAGGCCGTGACCGTCAGCGGGCGCATGCTCAAAGATCGGTGATGCGGTCCATCCGGTCAACCCGGCGACACGGCTGCGGGAATCCGCCGCGCCGCACCGTCTTGAGCTGGGGAGACGAGGGGTGGGCCGTACCGGGAGACCCTGCGGATTCCGGGGACGCGGCCACGGAAAGGCGGACACCGGCCCGGCGGATCTTGAAAAAAGGTGGGTCACACCTGCGGATTCCGGAGCCTCATCTGTCCGCTGACCTGCACCGATGCCAGGGCGGCCCCGCCACCCGGATCGGCTCGGCACAAGGACGCGCACGCGGATTGGCCCGTACGAGGGTTAGTCCGCCAGCCTCGGATGCTGCAACATCACTACCCGAAAGGCGGCGGCAACCGCCTTGCGTACCCAGCACGTTCGCCCGCAGTACACGTCTGGAGAGTCCACCCATGAACCACCACGCACCGTGTGGCGCATCCTCCACCGCGCCGCGCCCACTGACGGCCCCGGAGATCGCAGCCGTGATCGTCATCGTCGTCATCGCCGTCGGCCTGGCCGTCGCCGGACTTGAGTTCCTGAGCATGATCGTTCTGGTCGCGGAGGCGACGACGCTCGGCATGCGGCTCATGCGACACCTCCGCAGCAGCAGCAGCATCAGCGGCAGCCGGCCCGCGCCGGGACTGACGGCGGCATAGCTCCATGGCGCGCCGCGAGAACCCCGTCGCCCAGTGCGGCAAGTCCCTGCTCACGCTGGTGACGTGGCTGCGTGCCGGCCGCGCGTCGGCGGGGCTGACCTACCAGCAGCTGGCGGTCCGCACACCCTTCAGCGCCGACACCCTCGCGCGCGCCGCCTCCGGACGCAGCGTGCCGCAGAACCCGAGCGTGGTCGTCGCCTACGCCCGGGCCTGCGGTCGCAACGTCAAAGAGGCAGAGCGGTTATGGAAGAACGCCCGCCGTGATGAAGTCCGCGCGCAGGGCGTGCTCGCCGGCCACCGCGGCGGAGGTCACATCAGCGTCGTCAAGGACTTCGCCGACCTGCACTCCGCCATCGTCGATCTCTACCAGGACGACGGGTGCCCGCCCTTGCGCAGCCTGGACGGCCGGGCGGGAGGAGTGGGACGTCTTCCCCACAGCACGGCCGGCCGGGTCCTCAACGGCCAGTCCACACCCAGCCGGGCGTTCGTACTGGCCTTCGCCGAGGCCTGCGGCGTCCGGAAGGGTGACCTGCCGGAATGGGCGAAGGCCTGGGACCGGGCGGATGCCGACCTCCACAGCACGCGCATGCGCCGAAGGCGACCGCGCGTCGACCACCCGGGCGGTTTCCTCACCGCACACGGCCGTGTCACCCCCCGCGACCTGCAACTGCTGATGAGCGACCTGGAGTCCTCGGCCCGCAAGGAACCGGGATTGAAGCTCCTGGTGGCCGTCCCCGACCCGGGAGCGGCCAACGCCGGCCGGTCCGCTCGCCGCATGACCAGGGAACTCCTGGTCGACCAGGCACAGCGGCGGGGAGAGCTCGCCTGCCCACGGTGTCGCCGGCCCTCCTTCGCCTATGAGGGTGCGACGGGATGGACCCGGGCCTTCTGCGGCGACTGCGCCCCGGAACAGACCGGCAGTCCTTCCCCCGGGCCGGAGCAGCAGGGCGCACCCCCTCGGCAGCTCGTCGCCGCGCCGCCCCTGCCACAACGGACCCCTGGCGCGTCATGGCCGCGCGCTGCCGAGACGGCCCACGCGGTTGCGGTGACGGAAGACCCGTTCAGCGCCCCTCCTCCGGCTCCTCCGGCTCCTCCGGCACCCCGTCGGCGGACATCCGGATGGATTCCGCACCCCAACTGTCACTGCACGGCCTGTGAACACACCCGCGCCGGCCCACCCGAAGATGCCCCGACCCCGACCCCGGCCCTAACTCCGACCCCGACCCCGACCCCGGCCCCGACCCCGACCCCGACGATGACAACGCGGATCCGTATCAACATCCCGGGCGCCAAGCGCCCTTGACCCTCACGTGGCGTCAGGCCGCATAGTCGGTGCCGTGGAAGACCACTGGACCGTGGGACGCGTGGCCGGGCTGGCCGGGGTGAGCGTCCGCACGCTGCATCACTATGACGAGATCGGGCTCGTCCGGCCGTCGGCGCGGACCGCGCCCGGTTACCGGGCCTATTCGGCGGGCGACGTCGAGCGGCTGCGGGAGGTACTGGCCTATCGACGGCTGGGCTTCGGGCTGCGGGAGGTCGCGGAACTGGTCGGCGACCCGACCACCGACGCGGTCGCGCACCTGCGCCGACTGCGCGGCCTGCTGCTGGAGCGGCGTGACCGCGCCGACGCCATGGTGGCGGCCATCGACAGGGAACTCGACGCACGGGCGAAGGGGCTGAAGGTGACACCGGAGGAGCAACTGGAAATGCTCGGTCCACGGCTCTACGACGCGATCGGTGGCGCCTACACCGCGACGCGGCGTACCGAACCACGGATCGCCGCACAGATCTGGGACGCGCTCGCAGACGCGCGGACGGTGCTGAACGTCGGGGCCGGCACCGGCTCCTACGAGCCCACGGACCGCCACGTGACCGCGGTGGAGCCGTCGGCGGTCATGCGGGGGCAGCGGCCGGCCGGCTCGGCGCCGTGCGTGGCCGCCGCCGCGGAGAGCCTGCCGTTCGAGGAGCACTCCTTCGACGTCGCGATGGCCGTCTCCACCGTTCACCACTGGGCAGACCCGATGGCGGGGCTGCGCGAGATGCGGCGCGTGGCCCGGCGGTTGGTGGTGCTCACGTTCGACACCGACGAGCCCGGTTGGCAGGACCGGTTCTGGCTCACGCGCGACTACCTGCCCGAGTTCGCCACCGTCCTCGCGGGGTTTCCCCCGCTGGCCGGGATGGCCGACGCGATCGGCGCCCGCGCCGAGCCGGTGCCGATCCCGTGGGACTGCGCGGACGGTCTGTTCGAAGCGTACTGGCGCCGGCCGGGGGAGTATCTGGACGATCACGTGCGCCGTGCCATGTCGGTGTGGACGCGGGTCGGGCCGGAGGCCGAGCAGCGGGCGGTACGAAGCCTCAGCGCCGACCTCGACTCCGGCCGCTGGGCCGAGCGCAACAGCGCCCTCGCCGACCTCGACACGGCCGATCTCGGCCTCCGCCTCCTCATCGCCTGACCCCCCATCACCTGGCCAGGTGATGGGCGGTCAGCGGGCCGGCGAACCGCTCTAAACATCACTCAACGTGTTTATCGCAGGCGGTGTTGGAAACGCTGAGTAGCTATAGAGGTAAGGGTCAATGCGAAAGGCGGGAATCATGTCCGTGAGTATCGGAATCATCCTCGTTGTGGTGACGGTGGTCATCGCTGCGATCGCACTCGCCCCTGCGGTGGCACCCGCGGAACCCGACCAGGCCGCGGCCCGGTCCGGTGATGAGGACGCACGCAGGACCGGCCCGGGGCGGCGTTCTCGCCGCCGGCTGCACCGCATCCCGCCGCAGCAGACGGGCGACCGCAGGCGCAGCTTCGGCTGACCGGCGGTCGGCGCCCGGTCCCATCCAGCCCACGGCCGGCACGTGGGTCCGCGGTCATCGCGGACCCACCTGGCCGGGGTCAAGTCGTCGTGCAGGTCAGGAGTATGAAGGTCATGACGTCGCCTGCGCCGTCAGTGAGGCGGTGTGGGGTGGCGGCTGTGCCGTTGCGGCGGCCGCCCGCAGCAGGCGCTTCACGGCCCGGGAGCGGTTCGCGATCCTGAGGCGGCGTCCGTGCCGCGGCCACCAGTCGAGGACGGCCAGGAAGCCGGAGTCGGCGAAGGTGACGTCGGAGGTGTCCAGCACGAGGCCGGTGTAGCCGTCGTCGGCCGCCGAGGCCAGGAGCGCCCGCAGGGGAGCGGCACTGAAGTGGTCGATCTCCCCGCTGAGGCGGACGATCAGGGTGGCGCCGAGGGTGGTGCACGAGCGGATGTCTATGACGCCGGGCGCGGTGTCAGCGCCCGAGTCGTGCACGGTGGGAGGGGCCGGGGGCGCGAGCGTGGCGGGCAGTATCGGGGCGGTGCTTGAGGTACTCACGTCCCCATCAACGCGTCCCACCCGGTCTCGGGAAACGAGCGATGCTGTCCTTTCACCCCATGTGACCAGCATCGATCCCCGACAGGAGGAAAGATTTCACCCGGATGAGGTGTCAGGCGCCCGCCGTGCGGCGTTCGCCGCGCCGGTCATGCACAGCGCTGTTCCGGTCAGTCCTCGGGGAGGATGCGGCCGTCCTCGTCGAGGGGGAGGTGGATGCGTGCCGGATCCTGGCTGTTGGTGTCGGACGGGCGCGGGCCCTCGGGGCCGTCGGGGCCCCAGCGCAGCAGGCGGCGGGTGCGGGCGATCCGGTACACGGTGCCCTGGAATTCCAGCTGGTTGACGCGCCCGGCCCGCAGGGCGTCGGCGGCCTCGGCGTACGCGGCCAGCTCGCCGGTCCGCGGGACGGCCGACGCCCCGTCCTGCGCCGTCCACGTACGGGCGTCGGTCTGCGGGGCGGCGTCGGCGGGGATGTGGCCGTGCATGCGCGGCCACATCCATGTCAGGGTGAAGTCCAGCGACTTGCGGGCCTCGTGCGGGTTCGCGTGCGGACCGCTGACCGGCCGCCAGCCGCGGGCGGCGGTCTGTTCCACGACCGTGAACGTCGGGGGCAGCAGCAGGACGTCCGGGTGGGTGTCCAGCGCCCGCTGCGCGTCGGAGCGCACGTCTTCGGGGAACCGTTCGCCCGTGTAGCAGAGGCCTCGGAGCGCCAGCCGCTCCACGGCCTGGGTGGGGGTGACCGGCGCGTCCGGGTCGAGGACCAGGTCGTCGTCGACCCCCGGTCCCTTGGCGGCGCGGTTCCAGTCGGGGAAGAGGGGATCGGGATCGGTGGGGCGCGGCTGTTCGATGCCGTCCGGGCCCGCGCCCGCGTACTCCTCGGCGCGTACGACCCGGTACCGGGTCCCCGCCACTTCGAGTTCGTCGACGCGCTCGCTCTCCAGCCGGGCGACCGCCGCCAGCAGTGCGCGCCGTTCCGCCCTGTCGCGCGCATCGTCCTTCGCGCGGAACCACAGCCGCGAGTTCAGCCCGTCGCGTGCCTGCTGCGGGCAGCCGTCCGTCACCGCGAGCACCACCCGCCACCGCGTTCCGTCCCCGGCGTCCTGCGCCGCCACCCCGAACAACGGGCCCCTCACCACCACACTGGCGGTACGCGCCACGGCGTCGACCGCGTCGGCCTCCACCGCCGCTTCCACCGGCTCCACGGGTACCCGTACCACCATCGGTCGTGACCCGCCCGGCCCCGGCCCCACATCCCCACGGTCCATGCGCCCATCCTGCCGACCGCGGTACGGCACCGCCCCTGATTCACCGATTCCCATCCGGGCGGGTGCGGGATCGACTATGCGGTGGGCGTGGGCCCCAGGTCGTACGTGAAGGAGTAGGCGACGGAGGATTCGCCGTGGCGGTACGTGAATCCTCCCGAGCCCGTCAGGCCGGCGAGGTCCCCGGTGGCGGAGCCGGGTACGACCTCGAAGCGGCAGACGGTGCCGCCGGCGTCGAAGCTGCCGCGTTCCTCCAGGACGAAACTGCCCTTGCGGCCGTCGACGCTGCCGGTGAGGAGTTCCATGCCGCTGTAACTGCCGACGTTCTCCCCGGTATAGGCGATCGTGTAGTCGCAGGCGGTCTCCGCGGCCTCGATCCCGCCGGTGAAGGCGTTGGTGACGTGCGCGTGGGCGAGCCGCGGGACGGCCTCCGCCGATCCGACGGGGTTCTCCTCCCAGTTGGCGAAGGTGAAGCGGCCACCGGTCTCTACGGGCATGGGCGCGGGCATGGCGGTCCTCTCGGTCGGTCTGCCGGACGGTTGGCCCGCCCGGCAGTCGATCAGGCTGTGCCCCCAGGCTGGCAGCGGTACCTGACACCTTCTGTCAGGTAGGGCGGACAATGGGATCCATGCGCGCCGACCGCCTCCTCTCCCTGCTCCTGCTGCTGCAGAACCGCGGCCGGATGACCGCACCCGAGCTCGCCGCCGAGCTGGAAGTGTCCGTGCGCACGGTCTACCGGGACGTCGAGGCCCTCGGCGCCTCCGGCGTCCCCGTCCTCGCCGACCGGGGACCGGCCGGCGGGTACCGGCTGGCCGAGGGCTACCGCACCCGCCTCACCGGCCTCACCGACGCCCAGGCCGGCTCGCTCTTCCTGGCCGGCGCCCCCGGACCCGCGCGGGAACTCGGCCTCGGCGCCGACCTGGCCGCCGCCCAGCTCAAGCTCCAGGCCGCGCTGCCCGCCGCGCTCGCCGGACGGGCCCGCCGGATCCAGGACCGCTTCCACCTCGACGCGCCCGCCTGGTTCCGGGAGGCCGACCCCGTCCCGTACCTCGCGCAGATCGCCCAGGCCGTATGGGACCAGCGCGTCCTGCGCGCGCACTACCGCCGCTGGCGCGGAGAGGTGCGGCGCGACCTGCACCCGCTCGGCCTCGTCCTCAAGGCGGGCATCTGGTACCTGGTGGCCGAAGTGGAGGACGGCGCCCTACGGACCTACCGCGTCGCCCGGTTCCTGGCCGTGGACACCGCGGCGGAGGGGTTCGAACGGCCCGCCGGGTTCGAACTCGCCGGGTACTGGCAGGAGTCCACCAGCCGCCTGGACGCCGTACTCCACCAGCAGACCGCGGAGCTGCGCCTGTCCCCGCGCGGACAGCGGCTGCTCCCCATGCGGTTCGGGGCGGCGGGCAACCGGGCACTGGCCGAGGCCGGCCCGGCCGACGCGGACGGCTGGGTCCGGGTGCTCCTGCCCGTCGAGTCGGAGGCGATCGCCGTCGGCGACCTGCTCAGGCTGGGCACGGAGGCCGAGGTGCTCGGCCCGCCCGAACTGCGCCGCGCCCTCGCCGAAACGGTGGCCACACTGGCCGGACGCTACGCCTGAGTCCCGAGCGTCGAGCGGTTCGGTTCGGCTCCGGCCCCGGGTGAGGAGGGCGCCGATCCCGGTTCGTTCGACGCACCGGTCCGATATGCCGTGGTCCGGCCCCGGGGCATCGGCTACGGTCCTTGGCTGTGAACCGTACCGAGCGTCTGTACGCCCTGGTGGAGGAGTTACGTGCGGTCTCGCCCCGGCCGCGCAGCGCCCGGTGGCTCGCCGAGCGCTTCGGCGTGAGCACCCGCACCATCGAGCGCGACCTCAGCGCCCTGCAGCAGACCGGTGTGCCGGTCTACGCAGAACCGGGCCGCAGCGGCGGGTACGTGGTGGACAAGGACCACACCCTGCCGCCCCTGACCCTCACCCCGGCCGAGGCGGCGGCCCTGGCCGTCGCCCTGCACGGGCTGTCCGGGACACCGTTCGCCGCGGACGCCCACTCGGCGCTGTACAAGGTGTTCGCCGTCATGCCGCAGCGCGAACGCCAGGCCGCGCGCGAGCTCGCCGCCCGGGTACGGCTCGCCGTGCACCCCGCTCGGCCGTCCGCGCTCCCGCACACCCTGCGCGAGGCGCTCTCGACCCACCGGCTGCTGCGCCTGCGCTGCGCCGACGCGCAGGGCGAGGTCACCGACCGCACCGTCGAGCCCCTGGGCTTCCTCGGAGGCGACCCCTGGTACCTCGTCGGCTGGTGCCGGCTGGACTCCGCCGTGCGGGGCTTCCGCCTCGACCTCATCCGGGAGGCGCGGGCACTGGAGGAGACGGCGGAACCGCGTCCGGTGGACCTGTCCGAACTGGGCACCCTCGGACGGGATTTCGTCGCACTCGACGAGCTCTACAGTTTCGCTTGAGCAGCTGCCCGGAGGGCTAAACACCGACAGAGGGTTGTCGCCTCCGGCCCGGAGGCTGGGTCACCACGAACCGACCCTGGAAGGCACCCATGTCTGTGACGACGATCCCCACCACCGACTCCGCGCCGCTGACCCGGGAGGCCGGCACCCGGCTGGTGGAGGGCTGGACGGCGCTCTGGAACGGAGACCTCGCCCTCGCCGAGCAGATCCTCGCCCCCGGCTTCCGGCTGCACTTCGCGGACGACTTCGACGGCACCGGCTCCGCCGCCACCTTCGGCCGGGACGAACTGACGGCGTTCATCTCGGCCAACAGCCTCGCCCTCACCGGCCTGACGTTCGCCGCCGACGCCGCACCGCTGGTCGACTCCGAGCGCGGCGAGATGGCCTGCCGGTGGCTCGAGAGCCACACCGGCGGCGCAGACGTCGTCGTCAAGAGCGGCATCGACATGTTCGCGGTCACGGACGGCCGGATCTCCGCCGTGTGGTCACTCACCGGCAACCGCCGCTTCGACGCCTGAAGAAGGGGCATCGGAGCCCTGCCCTCCGGCCGTCCCCGGACTCCCGGCGGACCTCGCCGTCCTGGAGCCGCCCGGTCGGGCGCAGTCCGCAGCGCGCGGCGACCGCCGCCGAAGCGGCGTGGTCCGGATGGATGTGCGCGACCAGCAGGTCGACGGGCAGCGGCCCCAGCCAGGCCGTGACGGCCCGCGCGGCCTCCGAGGCCTACGGGGCCAGTAGCCGGCAGGGCTTCCGGCAGCCGGCCCTCCTCCGCCAGGAGCCGCGCCCAGGCGCGGGCGCAGAACCAGTCGCCGTCCTCCGCCAGCGCCCGCGCGCGTACCAAGTCGGCGTGTCCGAGGGCGAGGAGACGGTCCACGAGACCCGGTGGCACGCACTCCTCGTGCAGCCGGATCCGGCGGTCCAGTACCGCGGAGTCCATGGCCGCAGCCTATGGGGCGGGCGGCTACGGGGGCTCCACCTCCAGGAAGCGCCGCCGGCGCGGGCCCCGGTACCGGAGGCAGACCCACCCCAGCCGTTCCAGTACGGCCGCACAGGCCGCCAGCCGCTCCTGCTCCTCCTCGGCCGCGCCGCCGCCCGGGGGCCCGAGCCAGGTCACCCGCACCCGCCCGGGCTCCGGACCGGCGGCCACCCGGTAGCCCGTCCGCGTGCGCCGGCCCTCCGCGTCCAGTGCCGACGGGGGGATCCCCGCCGCCTCCAGTACGAGGGCCACCGCGCGCGGCAGCTGCCGTACCTCCCACGGCGCGGGAACCTCCGTGCCCGCCGGGCCGTTGACCAGACGACGGATCTGCAGCAGCCCCTCGTAGGCCGTGCGCAGCTCGGCCTCCCGCCGGCCGGGTGGCGCGGCCGGGCCGTCACCGGTCGCGGGCTCGAAGCCCTGCCCGGGTACCGTCATCGGCTCACACCGTCCCCGCTCGTCGCGCACCCGTCGGGCTCCTCGCGCACCCGTCTGAGTACGTTGTGCCCAACGGCCTGAGTACCCGCCCCGATTCCCCGCCGGGCCGCCGCTGGTCGAATGGGGTCATGACTTCCGAGGCCCCGCGCAGCGCGACCGTCCGCCCGCGCATGCAGCACGTGACCACCGCAGGCTCGGCCCTGGCCGTGGCGCTGGTCCCGCTCGTGGTCGGCGTCCTGTTCGCCAAGGCGATGGCCGTCGACCCGATGACCCCGGTCAACGCCCTGATCGCGGGCGGCGGCCAGCGGGCCGCCCTGCCGCGGGGCGAGTGGAAGAGGCGCGGCCACAGCACCCTGCGCAGGTTCCGCACGGTGCGGCGTGACACGGCCCGCCGGTGCGCCCACGTCTGCGGCCGCCGCCCCTGATCCCTCCGGGCGTCAGGACCCGGCGAGGGGCTCCTGCAGTTCGGTGACCCACTGGCCCGGGTCCTCTGGGCAGGAGAGGGTCAGCTCGCGCGCGTACCCCGCCGAGCGGTGGCCGTGCGCGTCGATCCACCGCGCCAGGGCCTGCGCGGTCGGCAGTATGCCGTCCATCGCGCCCCGGTGGACCACGGTCGCGGCCCGCTCCACCCCGGGCAGCGTGACGATCCGCACCTCACCCCCGAGTTCCTCGGCGCGGACCGAGGCCGCCACCGGAAGACCGGCGTGGACGAGGACCGCCGTTCCGGAATCCGCGCCCGGCGCGTCCTCGTAGTAGGCGGTGCCGGGACCGGTCGGCACGACCCCGGCCTCTTCGACGCGGCGGCACAGCTCGTCGTAGAGCAGCCCGATGACCGGGCCGATGTCCTGCGGGGCGAAACTCCCGGCGGTGCCGGTCAGCTCGGCGAGCCGGACGGGCGGGAGGCTCTTCACGACGATGTCGTCGGCGGGCATGGTTCCCTCACTTTCGATGGTCCGGAGCCTCGCCTCGACCTGGACCAGCCGGGCCGCCGCGGCGGCCATGGCGCTCTCCAGTTCCGCCTGCCGCAGCCGCAGCATGCCGCGCAACTCCTGCGCGCCCACCCGCTCGCCGAGGATCGTCCCGACCTGGTCGAGGCTGAAGCCCAGTTCCTTGAGCGCGATGACACGGTTGAGGCGGGCGAGCTGCCCGGCCTCGTAGAAGCGGTAGCCGGTGAAGGGGTCGACACGTGCGGGGCGCAGCAGTCCGAGGGCGTCGTAGTGACGCAGCATGCGGACCGACACCCGGCCGTGTTTGGCGAAGTCTCCGATGGTGAACATGACGTGCTCCACTACAAGGTCTGACACAGGGGGAGGGTCAAGCCTCGCATCCGGCACGGGGACGGCCCGCGGCAGTACGGCCCCGGACCGCGGGGACGGTCAGCGGCCGTACTGCCGCAGGCACAGGTCGACGATGGACGGCGGTACGACCCCGTCCGCGGCCGCGCAGAGCTCGTCCATGCGGGGCGGCGGGGCCGGCCGCCGGCGCGGGTGGGGGTGCGCGGTCGCGGGCCCGGGCACCCGCGTCCGCCGGGGCGGCATCGTTTTGGCCCGGGCCCGCTCGCGGGACGGCTCGGGCTCCGGGGCGCGGCCCTGGTCCGCCGCTGGTTGCGGGTCCGGGCGCGGGTCGGTTTCGGGGGTGGCGGGCAGTTCCCCCAGGGGCAGCGCCAGGGGGGTCGGGAGCTCGGGCGCGTCGGCGGGCGGCACGGAACCGCGCACGGGAACCGGAGCCGAATCCTGCGGTGCGACGGAGACACAGCCGGCGCTCGCGAGGAGCGCGACGAGGGAGAGGGGCACGGCCCGGCGTAACTGCATCCGACCACCTTGCCGTACGGTTCGGCCCGCCCGGTTCCCCGCCTCACGCGTCCGGGTGACACGGCCCCCCGCGGTTGCGGCCGGGGCGTGTGGGAAATTGGAACGGCAGTGCGGGTGACGGGGGAGGCGCGACCCCCGGCGCCCCGCGCAGCCGCGTCCTGCCCGCCGAACGCCCGTACGGAGTGCCCGTCCATGACCTCAGCCGCCGCGCCCGGCAGCCCCACCCCGCCCCCGGATCCCACGGCCCGTCCCGCGTCCCCGTCCTCGGCCGCTGCCCCGCCCTCGGCCGCGTCCCTGCCCAAGGCCCGATCCGAACCGGGTGGCGGACCCGGACTGGGGAGCAGACTCGGACTGGGGAGCAGACCCGCACCGGAAAGCGGGCCCGGACCGGGAAGTGGACCCGCGCCGTGGATGGGCTGGGCGGCCGTGTGCGCCGTAGCCCTTGGGATCTTCTGCCTCATCACCTCCGAACTGCTCCCCGTCGGGCTGCTCACCCCGGTCGGGGCCGACCTCGGCGTCTCCGACGGGACCGCCGGGCTGATGGTCACCGTCCCCGGGCTGGTCGCCGGATGCTGCGCCCCCCTGGTCACCGTCGGCGCCGGCCGGCTCGACCGGCGGCTCGTGCTGTGCGTGCTCATCGCCCTGATGGCCGCCGCCAACCTCGCCGCCGCCCTCGCCCCGAACTTCGCCGTGGTGCTGGCGGCCCGTCTGCTGGTCGGCGTCGGCGTCGGCGGATTCTGGGCCATCGCGGGCGGACTCGCCGTACGCCTCGTCCCCGAGCACCAGGTGGGCCGGGCGACCGCGCTCGTCTTCGGCGGCGTTCCCACCGCCTCCGTGCTCGGCGTACCCGCCGGCACCCTGCTCGGCGAACTCGGCGGCTGGCGCACCGCCTTCGCGGCCGTCGGCGCCCTCGGACTCGTCACGCTGACCGCGCTGCTCCTGCTGCTGCCCCCGCTTCCGCCGACCCGGCACATCGCCTTCCCGGAACTGCCGGCCCTGCTCCGCGAGAACCCCGCGGTCCGGGCCGGGGTGATCGTCACCTTCCTGGTGGTGACCGGGCAGTTCGCCGCCTACACCTTCGTCCGGCCGATCCTCCAGGACGTATCCGGCATCGACGCCGGATACGTCAGCACGCTCCTGCTCGGCTACGGCGTCGCCGGTGTCGCGGGCAACTTCCTGGCCGGGACCCGCGACGCGTACCGGACGCTGCTGGTGGTCAGCTCCTCCCTCACCGTGATCCTCGCGCTGATCGCCGTCCTCCCGGGACCGGTCGCCGGGACCACGCTGCTGCTCGCGTGGGGACTCGCGTACGGAGGCGTCTCCGTGAGCGTGCAGGGCTGGATGATCAAGGCGTCGCCGGAGGCACCCGAGGCGGCCTCCTCGCTCATGGTGGCCATGTTCAACCTCGCCATAGCCGCGGGCGCGCTGCTCGGCGGCCTCGCCGTCGACGGCATCTCCGCGCCCGCCGCCCCGCTCGGCGGCGCCGCCCTGATGCTCGTGGCCGCGTGCACCGTCTGGGCCACGGCGGTCCCCCGCACCGACAGACGGGACGACCGGGCGGATACCGGACAGCCGGCTTGACCGGGACCCTGCCGGAGGGAAAGAGTGCGCCGATCAAGAACCACCGCTTGAGCCGCACTTCGGAGATACGCCAGATGTCCCCATCCGTTCGCACATCGCCCGCCCCGGCCACGGTCGGCGGTTCTCCGGCACTCGGCACCCCCGGCGTCCCCGCCACTGGTGCCCCCCTGGCTCCCGCCGCCCGGCGGCGCAGAGCCTGACCGGCCGGGTGGGGGCCGGCACCGCACCGCCGCGCCGGCCCCCGTCCCAGCCGGGGAGCCACCATGCCCCAGGAACCTCATGAGAGCGGGCTCGTCTCCGACGACCACCTGCTCGTACGCCCGTACGTCGGCCCCTCGGGCCGACCGCCCCGCTCGACGGCGCCCGCCTGGCCGCAGACCGGACCCCTCGCCTTCCCCGGACCGGCGCGGGCTCCGCACGCCGGTGGCCCCGCTCCGGCCGCTGCCCCCGCCGCAGCCCCCGCGGGCCTGCGCGATGCCGTGGACGGCGGGAGCCGCACCCGCAGCCGGCTCCCGCGGGCCGTCGGCACCCTGCTCGCACTCGCCGTGGTCGGCGCCGTGGTGCTCCTGCTGAGCGGGCCCGAGCCGGAACCGCCCCGGGCCGGGCGGCCGCCCGAGCTGTCCGTGCCGGTGCTTCCGGCGCGCAGCCCGGACGCGGGCGTCGGCGGGGAACCCGGGCCGGCCGCGTCCGCACGGGCCGGGGCGTCCTCGGCCGCCCCGACGGCGGAGCCTTCCGTGAGCGCGAGCGCGAAGGCGAGCGAGGGGCCCGAGACGGCGTCCTCGCCGAGCGCGCCGGCGCCGCGACCGTCGGGTGGCGGTGCCCCCGTGACCCTGCGGATGGGGGACAGGGGGCCCGAGGTGCGCGCCCTGCAGGAAATGCTCTACGGGCAGGGGTTCACGTACGTCTCCGTCACCGGCGTCTTCGACGGCCAGACCAAACGGGGCGTCAGCCAGCTCCAGCGTGACCGGTCCATCAAGGGCGACCCGCAGGGCGTCTACGGGCCCGCCACACAGGCGGCCATGAGGTAGTGCCGCCCCGGCCGTCGGGGGCCGTCGGGGGCCTTCGGGGGGCTGCGGCCCCGAGGGGGCTCAGCGGCCGCCGGCGACCCGCAGTACGGTTCCCGTGGTGTACGAGGCGTCCGGGGACAGCAGCCAGGCGATGGCTCCGGCGATCTCCTCGGGCAGGCCGGGCCGCCCGAGCGGGATGCCGGCCGCGGCCCGTGCCGGCCGGCCGGGATCCCCCATCGCCGCGTGCATGTCGGTCTCGATGATGCCGGGAGCCACGGCGTTGACCCGGATCCCGTCCGGCCCGAGCTCCTTGGCGAGGCCCACGGTCAGCGCGTCGGTGGCCGCCTTCGTCGCCGCGTAGTGCACGTAGTCCCCGGGGCTGCCGAGGGTGGCGGCCGCCGAGGAGACGTTCACGATCGCCCCGCCGCCGGACTCGGCCATGTCCCGGGCGGCCCGGCGGCAGCACAGCAGGTACCCGAGGAGGTTCACCTCGACCACGCGCCGCAGGTCCTCGGTCCGGGCGTCGGCGAGCCGGCCGAGCGGGCCGGTCACCGCGGCGTTGTTGACGAGGCCGGTCAGCGTGCCGAGTTCGGCGCCGGCGATGTCGAAGAGCCGCTCGACGGCGCACTCCTCGGAGGTGTCGCCGCGTACGGTCACACAGCGGGCCCCGCTGGCCCGTACCCGCTCGGCGACGGCCTCGGCGGCCGCCTCGTCGCGGGCGTAGCCCAGTGCCAGGTCGTGCCCGTCGGCGGCCAGCCGCAGCGCGGTCGCCGCACCCATGCCCCTGCTGCCACCGGTGATGACGGTGACCGGACGAGCACGTGACACGGGAGCCTCCTGCGGACGGTGGAACGCGGATGCCGGAACGGCGGATGTGCCGGGAACGGCGGATGTGCCGGAACGCCGCAACAGCACGCGCGTTGCGGCAGGCTAACACCGTGATAATCGCTGGACCAGCGAAAATGGCGCCCGGAGAGTGATCGTCACCGACGCGCCGCAGGACCGGCACGTCGTCCGCGTCCCTGACGACTGCAGGAGCCGTCCATGTCGACTTTGAGAGTCACCGCCGAAGAGCTGACCGTCCACGAGCACCCTAACGCCGACGCGTTGGAGCTGGCCCAGGTGGGCCTGTACCGCGCCGTGATCGCCAAGGGTGCCTACCGCACGGGCGAGTTCGCGCTCTACATACCCGAACAGGCCGTGCTGCCCGCCGAGCTGATCGAGGAGCTCGGCCTCACCGGACGGCTGGCCGGCAGCTCCGCCGACCGGGTCAAGGCGGTCCGACTGCGCGGCGAACTCTCCCAGGGCCTGGTGTGCCGCCCGCGCGCGCTCGCCGGCGTCGACCTCGTACAGGCGGCCAAGGAGGGCACGGACTTCGCGGAGCTGCTCGGCATCACCAAATGGTCCCCGCCCATCCCCACCACCATGAGCGGAGACGTCGAAGCCGCCGCCGACCTGATGCCGTGGGTCGACATCGAGAACCTCCAGCGCTACCCGCACATCTTCGAGCCGGGCGAGCAGGTCGTCCTCACGGAGAAACTCCACGGCACCGCCTGCCTGTTCACGTACGTGGCCCAGGAGGAGCGGTCGATCGTCTCGTCCAAGGGATTCGGCTCGAAGGGGCTGGCGCTCAAGGAGGAAGAGCGCAACCTCTACTGGCGGGCCGTACGCGGCCACGGCGTGCCGGCCGTCGCCGCGGCCCTGGCCGCCCGTCTCGGCGCCACACGGGTCGGCATCTTCGCCGAGGTGTACGGCGCCGGCGTCCAGGACCTGGCCTACGGGACCGACGTGCGCACCGCCGACACACCACCCGGGTACGCCGTCTTCGACGTGTCCGCCGAGATCGACGGTCAGGTGCGCTGGCTGGACGCGGCCGCCGTCCTGACGGACGGGGAACTGCCGCTGGTGCCACGGCTGTACGAGGGCCCGTACGACCTCGACACCGTGCTGGAGCTGGCGAGCGGCCGCGAAACCGTGTCCGGGCGGGCCGTGCACCTGCGCGAGGGCGTCGTGATCCGTCCCTCGACGGAGCGCTACAGCCCGGTCGTCGGCGGCCGCGCCATCGCCAAGGCGGTCAGCCCGGCCTACCTGACCCGTAAGGGCGGTACCGAGTACGAGTGATCGTCCCGCGTTCTCAGGATGATCCGATGTCCCGTACCGATGCCTTGTCGAGGGCGCTCGCCCCCCCCGGGAGAACCGCCGCTGCGGCCCCTTCCGCCCACCGTGTCCGCGCTGTTGCGCGCGCTGGCCGCCGCGACGCACGCCACGTGGGGCGAAGCGGGGGCGACCTTCGAGGAGTTGCTGGTCAGCCTCGCGGACAAGGTGTGGAAGGGCAAACGGGTCCAGGACCTGGAGGACCTCGTGGTGGACCGCCTCGCCGCGGCGAAGGGCGCCGAGCGCTGGGAGGCGTACCTGGAGCTGGACGGGGTGCTCGGGCGGATCGCCGAGGGGGCGGACGGGCGGCTCGACTTCCAGGCGGCCTTTCCCGTGCACGCGTGACCGGCCGCGTCTGATCGGCTGCGTCTCACCGGCCGGGCCGCGCGGCTCTCGTGGGACGCGCCGCGCCGCGTTCGCCCCGCATCGTGGGGCGGGCGCGGCGTGCGTGGTGGGATGGACCGGGGGCGGGTCCACCAGCGCACGGAGAGGTCGGGTACATGTCCCAGTCGGGCCGGAGCAGCCAGGAAACCATGCGGGCGATGGCGTACGAGACGTACGGCGGGACGGAGGTGCTTTCCGGGATCCGGCTGCCGGTACCCAAGTGCGGCCCGGGCGAGGTGCTCGTCCGGGTGAAGTACGCCGGGGTCAACCCCGTCGACTGGAAGATCATGTCGGGCGGGCTCGACGCCCTGATGGACGTCGTCTACCCGGTGATCCCCGGCTGGGACGTGGCCGGCACGGTCGAGCGCGTCGGCATCGACGTCCCCGAGTACGCCGAGGGCGACGAGGTCATCGCCTACGCCCGCAAGGACTACGTGCACGGCGGGACCTTCGCCGAGTTCGTCACCGTGCCCGTACGCGCCCTCGCGCACAAGCCCTCCTCGCTGAGCTGGGCCGAGGCCGCCGGGCTCCCGCTGGCCGGGCTCACCGCGTACCAGCTCCTCACCCGCCTCGGCACCGGCAAGGACGACACGGTCCTCATCCACGGCGCCGCGGGCGGTGTCGGCTCCCTCGGCGTGCAGATCGCCCGGGCGCTCGGCGCCCGCGTCATCGGCACCGCCTCCCCGCGCAACCACGACCGGGTGCGCGAACTCGGCGGCGAACCCGTCGAGTACGGAGACGGGCTCGCCGAACGCGTCCGCGCCCTCGCACCCGACGGGCACACCGTCGTCGCGGACTTCGTCGGCGGCGTCGGCGGGGTCACCCGGGAAGTGCTCCACGACGACGGCCGGCACGCCTCCATCGCCGATCCCAGCGTGCTCGGATCGGGCGGCGAGTGGATGTGGGTCCGTCCGGTCGGCAGCGACCTGGCCGAGCTGGGCCGGCTCGCCGACGCCGGACAGCTGAAGGTGCCGGTCGCCAAGACCTTCCCGCTGGCCGAACTCGCCGCGGCCTTCGAACTGAGCCAGGGCGGGCACACCCCAGGAAAGATCGTCATCGAGGTCTGATCCCGCCCGTGGGGCCAGGCCGTCTCTTTCGGATCCTGTCGGCTGAGCCCGCGGCGTCCGGTGCCGTGTATCGCAAGGCGGAGGGGTCGCCCTTGTACTGGACGTACGTGGGCGTCCCGACAAGGCGGCGAGGCGCGGTGCCGGGCGTCGCGGGCCCGGGGGCACCTCCCAGCGGTAGCAGGGGGAGCAAGATCCGAAAGAGAGGCCTAGGGCAAGTCCGGCACCTCGCCGCAGGCCGCCCGGGTGACCTCGACCCCCGGCAGGCCGGCCCGCCACGGGCCGGCCAGCGCTGCCAGCTCCGCCGCGTCCGGCGGGGCGGAGCCGAGGCCGATCGCGTAACGGGCGAGGCCCGGGCCGGACTCGAAGGGGCGCGGCCAGGCGTGCGCGTCCGTGACACCGGCCCCCTCCAGGGCGCCGAGCAGCGCCCGCAGCCGCCCCCGGACGCGGCCCAGGGTCGCCTCGAACTCCCCGCCGGGCGCGCGTACGGTCACCACCGCCCAGGCGGCGTGCCGGCGGTGCAGCGGCGGCCGGGCCACCAGGGTCCGGCCGGCGCCGTCGGGGCCGGCCTCCATCAGCTCCCAAGCCCCGTACAACTCCTGGACCAGCAGGTCGCGCAGGCCCGGCCCCACCTGGGCGGTGCAACTGCGCACCGGCTCCGAGGGCGTGAGCACCGTGACCGGATCGTGGACCGGGAGCGGATCGTGGACCGTGACCGGGCCGGGGTGCGCTCTGGCCGACGCGACCGCATGCTGCCCGTCCGCCGCAGCCGGATCCGCCGACGGCAACAGCCCGACCGGCTCCCGCCAGTCCCAGGCGGCCCACCGGCCGAAGAACTCCCGCAGCAGATCGTCCGGCGGCAGCGCCCCGGCCTCCTGGACCGTACGCGCCGCCAGGACCGCCCAGGCCAGCCCCGGCAGCCCGCCGAACGGCGCCGAGTCCAGCCCGCGGGCCCGCGCCCACGCCTTCACCTCCCGCGCCAGCCGGGCGAACGCGGCGTGCTCCGCGCCCACCCGCTCTCGTACGGCATCGGCGTCGCTCACCGCGCTCAGCGCGACGGCGGCCGCCTCACCCAGCTCCGCCCGCCGTGCCACCGCGTGCGCGGGATCCAGGCCGAGGGCGGCCACCGTCACCAGGTCCACGGACAGCGCCCCGACCCTGAACCGCAGACCCGGCACCCGCGCCCCCGTCACCTCGCGCAGCGGCCCGGCCTCCGGCAGGGCCGCCGCCAGCCGGTCCCGTACGGCGGCGACCTCGTCCGGCCCGGGCAGCACCGCCACCAGGTCCAGGTCGGCCTCCGGCAGCGCGCAGCCCATCCGGCGCGATCCGGCCAGGTGCACCCGCGCCCCGCCCAGGGCGGTCCGGACGCGGGCGGTGACCTGCTCGGCCCGGCCGGGCCCACGACCGCGCGCCTCACCGGGGACCGGGTCCAGGTCCGGCTCCGGCTCCGGCTCCGGCTCCGGTTTCGTTTCCGGTTCCGGCTCCGGTTCCCACCGCACCTCGCCCGTCCCCAGCGCCACCGTCGCGCGGACCCGCATCGGTCCGTCCCCGCGCCGCGAGAGCACCGCCAGCTCCCCGACCCGCGAGGGCTCGGCCCCGCCGAGCCGCGCCGCGAACTCCGCGACCGCCCGCTGCGGGTCCTGGCTGCGCCCGAGCGTCAGATGCGGGGTGTAGCCCTCGGCGCGCTCCCGGCAGCCCGGGAACCGCTCGGTCAGGGCGCGCCGGAGTTCCTGCCACGGCCCCTCCCCGGCCGCCGCCGGATCCAGCCAGAGCGTGGCGTCCTCGCGGTGCCCGAAGCTGTGCACGCCCTCCAGCCGCACGTCGAAGGGAACCGCCCCGGCGGCCGCTTCGGCCAGCAGCGGCAGGGCCTCGTCGAAGGAGGACTCCGGTACGAAGCCGAACAGCACGTTCACGTGCGCGGGCCACCGGCCGGCCTGCGGGTCGTGCCGCTCGCGCACCTCCCGCACCGCCTCCGGCAGCTGCGGCGGCAGCCAGGCGACCGCCGTCCGCGCGGTCGCCGGTACGTCGAGCCGCGCCGGCCCGCCGCCGGGCGCCCCGAACTCCACGGTCGCCTCGACACCGAAGTGGTCGGAGACGAACAGCCCCTCGGCGGCGGGCGCGTCGCCGCGCAGCGCCGCCCGCGTCACCCGCGCCCCCGTGGACCCGAGCAGGATCCGGTCCAGCCGGGCCGCCCGCCCGGACAGCGAGCCCACCGCGGCCAGCGGATTGGCCACCGGATCGAAGGTCGGCGTACCGTCCGCCGCCCCGTGTACGTCGCTCCAGGCGTCCCGCATGCCGAGCGCGGCCGCGGGCCCCTCGGCCCCGTGGCGGCCGTCGTTGAAGTCGCCCAGCAGGGCCACGGCGGCGTCGATGCCGCCCAGGCCCTCCGCGAGCCGGGCCAGTTCGGCGTCCCGCCGCAGATGCCCGTTCTCGGTGTGGTCGCTGGTCAGGTGGGTGGCGGCGACGACCAGGGCGCCGGCCGCGGTGTCCACCGTCACGGCGGTGACCGCCTTGTGCTTGCCGAGCAGATGCATCCCCGCTTCCCGCACCGGCAGCCGGCTCAGCACCAGCAGCCCGCACTCGGCGACGTCCCGGCCGCCGGGATCCGTGCCGAGGGTGTACCCGGCCCGCACCCACGGCGCCGCCAGCAGCAGGCCGACCAGCTCGGGCTCGACCTCCTGCAGTGCGATGACATCGGCGTCGGCGGCCGCCAGATCGGCCAGCAGCAACGGCCTGCGCCGGGCGGTGGCGAGGCGCGGGGCGTCGTACCGGTCCCAGAGCGTGTTCCAGGTGAGCAGCCGCACCGCGGCGGGGCCCGCCGCCGGACCGGGGGCCGGCGGCTGCGCGGGCCGCCAGGCGCCGCCGCCGGCCGGGTCCCACGCGAACGGGGTGCGCGCGGTGAAGAACGGGGCCCGCAGCAGGCGCGGATCGCGGACCCGCCCCGCCGCGCTGACATCGATCCGGTCCATGCCCGTGGCCCGGTCCCAGACCAGTTCGCCGTCCGCCTCGACGAACAGCACCCGGTGCCAGGGGATGTCGCCGCCGGGCACGAAGGACGGCAGGGGAACCCGCTTCGGCGCGGCCCCGCGCTGGAGCAGGCCGAGCACGAACCGCGCCGGATCGAACCGCGGGTCCCAGCGGACCTGGTGGTAGAGCTGCTCACTGGTACGCATCAGAACTCCCCGCAGATCGGATCCGGGCCGTCCGCGAGGCCGCCCGCCGTGTCCTCGACGTCCCCGCCCGCACCGAAGTACCAGGTACGGTGCGCCTGACCGGCGTACGGGGGACTGAACCGGTGCAGCTGGGAGGTCAGCACCTGCTCCGGCACCGGGTGAGCGCGCACGGCGTTGCGGCGCAGCAGCTCCGGCTCGTCGACCAGCGCCACGGCGTGGGTGACGAGCGCGTCGCGGCGCCGGGCGACCGAGCCGGCCAGGCCGCGCTGCTGGTCGGTGAGCGAGGTCGCGTCCCACACCACGGTTCCGCCCCGGGCGAGGGCGCCGTCGAGGCGGTCCAGGCCCTGGCTCAGCACGTCCGCGTTGGCCCGCTGGTCCGCGCGGGAACCCCGGGCGGTGCGCAGGTCGTCAAGACTGATGTACGCGTCCACGCCGGGCAGGCCGCGGCCGAAGGTGCTCTTCCCGCTGCCCGAGGGGCCGCTGAGCTGCACCAGCCGGGGAAACGTTCCGTCACGCCACTGCCAGGTCGCCGCCACCGCCTCCTCGACGACCACGCAGCTGACTCCGGGACCCCAGCCGAGGCGGGCGGCCGCGATCCTTCCCTGCCCGAACGCGCGCCGGGCCTCCGCCCAGCAACGGTCCGCCGCGTCCGGGTCCAGCCCGGCGAGGGGCTCCCGCAGCGCGGCCCGCATGGCGTCCAGCGGGTCCTGGCCGCCGAGCAGCCCCGCCTCCTCGGCCCACAGCGCGGACCACTCCACGGACTCCCGCGCCTCCGGCCCGTCGGCCAGCACCCCGGCGAGCGCGTGCAGCACCCCGAGATCGGCCGCCATGGCCATCCGGACCAGCCCGGCCCTCCGGTCCGCGTCGGGGAACGGCCGCTGCACGTACGGGTACAGGCCCACCAGGTCGCCGACCCGGCGCGCGAGTCCCATGCCGGCCGGGCCGGCGGCGAGCCGCGCCGCGATCCGGCCGCGCGGTTCGCGCCGCAGCAGGGCGGCCAGTACGCCGGCCAGCCGGTCCTCGCCGGTCCGCCCCGCCCCGTCGATCCGGGCGGCGACTTCGGCCACGTCACCGGCTACGTCAGCGGCCACGTCACAGGCGACGCCGTCAGCGACCCCGTCCACACCGGAGGCATCGGCCCCGCGGACGCCGCCGCCCACCCCGACGGCGGCGGCCAGCCCCGCCACGTCCGGCTCGGCTCCCGACCGCACCGCCCACAACGGGGCCGCCGGACCGAGCCCGTTGGGCACGACCTCGGCGAACATCCAGTGCGTACCGGTCTGTACGTGCCCGCCCCGCACCCACTTGGCCACGCACCGCCCGAAGTCCCCGCGCGCGAACCCGGCGGCCGTCCGTACGACGTAGCCCTCCTCCCGCGCGGTGTCGAGCTTCAGCTTGCGCAGCGTGCGCGCGTCGAAGGTGCCCCGCCACAGCACGCGCGGCGTGGGCACGCCCAGGCCCCGCAGGAACCGTACGGTCCGGTCCCAGTCCAGGCAGTGGTCCCCGTCCCACACCGAGAAGCCGTAGAACCAGCTGTCCAGATCCTCGTACGGGATCGAGTGCCGGGCGTAGAGGTTCTCCCCGCACACCCGCCGGCCGGCCGGAATCCCCGGGCCGATCCTGCCCTGGAGGCCCTTGACCCATGCCCGCGAGGGATGGTGCGCCGAATCGAGCGAGCGGGCGTGCAGGCCGTCGGCGTACAGGGTGGTGTTCTCGCCGTCGAGCTTCTCCGTCACCACCACCTCGCGTCCGGCGAACCCCTCCAGTCCGAGGGCCCGGACGTCGTCCGCCGAGGCCCCGGGGGACCAGGGCAGGTGCGGCGTACGGGGATAGTGGGTGCGCATGATCCGCTCCTGCTCGACGACGTGGTGCCTCGTCACTGTAAGTATGCGGCGCAGACCCCATCCACCCATTAACCCCACAGGGGCCTTCGGGGCGCTCAGTAGCCGAGGGTGAACCGCCGGCCCGCGTGCGCGTCGAGCTCGATCTCGTCGAGCACGGCGACGGCGTAGTCCTCGGTCGAGATGTGGCTGCGGCCCTCGTCGTCGACGACCAGGTCGTCGAGCGCCAGCCGGTACGTGCCCGTGCGCTCGCCCGGAGCGAACTGCGCGGCCGGGCTCAGGCAGGTCCAGCGGACCTCCTCCACGGGCACGGTCCGCAGGAAGTCCAGGGCGTCGCCGTGGGCGTGCATCAGGGCCAGCACGGGCTCGGGAACGGCCGCCTGGTCCCAGAGCAGCGGCCCGCCGGGGGTGCGCAGCGAACCCGCCCCGCCGACGACCACCACCCGCGGCGGGGGCGTGTCCGCGCCGAGCGAACGCACCCCGCCGATCAGCGACTTCGCGGCGGCCACGAGGACGGCGGGGTCCCCGGATCCGGGGCCGACCGCGCTGATCACCACGTCCTGCCCGGCCGCCGCCCCGGCCACGGCCGCCGGGTCGAGGACGTCGCCGCGCACCACTGCCGCGGCCCCGCCGCCGGAGTCCACGAGCTTCGCGGGATCGCGCACGACCACGGTGACCTCGTGGCCGCGGCGAACCGCTTCGCGCAGCACCTGGGTTCCGATGCTGCCGGTCGCGCCGAAGAGGGCGATCTTCGCCATGGCAACTCCCTGAGGATGGAAGGCTGTACGGAACCCGGATCGAGCCCCGCCGCACCCATCCAACCGAACCCCTCCACCCCCACCGGTCAGCCGGGCCGAAGCCACCCGAATGATCCGCCCCGACCGGACGACGCAGGCGTCACCCTTGGGTGAGGGGAGCGCGGGGCGGGCCTTGGCGCGCGTTGCGCTCGCCGGCGGCGTGCCACCAGCCGGGTGGGGAGGGGGAGGTGATGTGGGCGCCCCTCCGCCTTGCGATGCACGGCACCAGACGGCGCGGGCTTGACTGGGGGCACCTCCCAGCGGTAGCTGGGGGAGCAAGATCCGAAAGAGCCGGTCTAGTGGCACAGGGACACGATCGACGGGTGGACCGTGCCGCGTGCCGCCGCGCACAAGGGGGCCAGGTCGTACGGGCGCTGCGGTGCCGGGGGCCGTTTGCGCGGCTTCGGCGGCTTCGGCGGTTTCGCGGGCCGCGCGGGCCCGGCCCGGTGCGGCCGAGGAGGCGCCGGGGACGCTGCCGGGGCTGCCGCCGGCTCGGGTACGAGAGGCGCCGGCGCCGCTGGCAGGGGGCCCAACGGCAGGGCCCGGGGCGCCGGTTGCCCGGGTTCCGTACGGGCCGCCGCGGGCGCCGGCCGCCGTGCGTCCGGAGCCTCCGGCGGGGCGGCGGGCCGTACCGTCACGCACCCGGTGGCCATGAAGAGCGCGGCAAGGATCAGGGGCAGGGCCCGGCGCAGCTGCATCCGCCCACCCTGCCGCACCTCCGCCGGGCGGACCGCACCCGTCACACGCACGGGTGACCCGCTCCCGGGGACCGGTTCCCGGAGCGGATTCGGGCGATCGAACATACGATGGGCGGGAACCGGGGCGGGCGGCTCGCCGTGCCGCCGGTCCAGGCCGTCGTGGGAGACGTATGGCAGAGGCCGCCGACGCAGCACGGACCGTCATCCTGACCGTGGACGACGATCCCGGGGTCTCCCGTGCCGTCGCCCGTGACCTGCGGCGTCGCTACGGCGCCGGGTACCGCATCGTGCGCGCGGAGTCCGGTGAGTCCGCCCTGGAGGCGCTGCACGAGCTGAAGCTGCGGGGCGACCTGGTGGCCGTGATCCTGGCCGACTACCGCATGCCGCAGATGAACGGCATCGAGTTCCTCGAGCAGGCCCTGAACGTGTACCCCGGCGCCCGGCGCGTACTGCTGACCGCGTACGCCGACACCAACGCGGCGATCGACGCGATCAACGTCGTCGACCTCGACCACTACCTGCTCAAGCCGTGGGACCCGCCGGAGGAGAAGCTCTACCCCGTCGTGGACGACCTGCTCACCGCCTGGCGCTCCAGCGACTACCGGCCGGTACCCGCCACGAAGGTGGTCGGGCACCGCTGGTCGGCGCGCTCCTCGCAGGTGCGGGAGTTCCTGGCCCGCAACCAGGTGCCCTACCGCTGGTACTCCTCCGACGAGCCCGAGGGCCTGCGCCTGCTGGAGGCGGCCGGGGTCGACGGGCAGCGGCTGCCCCTGGTGATCACCCCGGAGGGCACCGTACTGGTCGAGCCGGAGGCGCCCGACCTGGCCGCCCACGTGGGGCTCGCGACGACGCCGACCGCCGAGTTCTACGACCTCGTCGTGATCGGCGGCGGCCCGGCCGGGCTCGGCGCGGCCGTGTACGGGGCCTCCGAGGGCCTGCGTACCGTACTCATCGAGCGGTCGGCCACCGGCGGGCAGGCCGGGCAGAGCTCCCGCATCGAGAACTACCTCGGCTTCCCCGACGGCGTCTCGGGCGCCCAGCTCACCGATCGCGCCCGCCGCCAGGCCGGCCGGTTCGGCGCCGAGATCCTCACCGCCCGCGAGGTCACCGGGCTGGAGGTCAACGGCCCGGCGCGCGTCGTCCGCTTCTCCGACGGTTCGTCGGTCGCCGCGCACAGCGTCATCCTGGCGACCGGCGTGTCCTACCGGCAGCTCCAGGCACCGGGCTGCGACGACCTGACCGGCCGCGGGGTCTACTACGGCTCCTCGCTCACCGAGGCGTCCTCCTGCCAGGGGTACGACGTCTACATCGTGGGCGGCGCCAACTCCGCGGGACAGGCCGCGATGTACCTGGCGCGGGGCGCGAAGTCGGTGACGCTGCTGGTGCGCGGAGAGTCCCTGACCGTGTCGATGTCGTACTACCTGATCCAGCAGATCCAGGAGGCGCCGAACATCTCGGTGCGCACCCGGACCGTCGTCGAGGCGGCGCACGGCGAGGAGCACCTGGAACAGCTGGTCCTGCGGGACGTGGACAGCGGCGAGACGGAACTCGTCGACGCGCAGTGGATGTTCGTCTTCATCGGCGCGGCCCCGCTCACCGACTGGCTGGACGGTACGGTGCTGCGCGACGAGGGCGGTTTCATCCTGGCCGGACCGGACCTCACGGCGGACGGACGGCCACCGGCCGAGTGGCCGCTGGACCGGCCGCCCTATCACCTGGAGACCAACGTTCCCGGCGTGTTCGTGGCCGGCGACGCGCGGGCCCGGTCCGCGAAGCGCGTCGCGTCCGCCGTCGGAGAGGGAGCCATGGCCGTGATGCTCGTCCACCGGTACCTGGAGCAGTCATGAGCGGGCAGGCGATGCCCTGCAGCCCGCAGGAGATCGCCTCGCTGTTCCTGTTCGAGAAGCTCTCCCCGGAGCAGCTCGGTCGGTTGTGCGCCGAGGGGCGCGTGGAACGGTTCGAAACCGGTCCGGTGTACACCGAAGGCGACCCGGCGACCTGCTTCTACGTGATGATCGAGGGCACCGTCGTCCTGTTCCGCCGGGTCGGCGGCGACGACGTCGAGGTGAGCCGGACCTCTCAGCGCGGGGTGTACGCCGGAGCCATGCAGGCCTACCTCGGCGACCGGGTGCCGCAGACGTACACCAACTCGATGCGGGTGACCGAGCGGACGCGGTTCTTCGTGCTGCCCGCGCAGTCGTTCGCCGACTTCATGCGGGAATGGTTCCCGATGGCAGCCCACCTGCTGGAAGGGCTCTTCTTCGGCGCGAGGAACACCCAGCGGGCCATCGGCCAGCGCGAACGGCTCCTGGCCCTCGGGTCGCTGTCCGCCGGACTCACCCACGAGCTCAACAACCCTGCCGCGGCGGCCGTCCGGGCCACCGCGACCCTGCGCGAACGGGTCGGCAAGATGCGGCACAAGCTGGCCGTCATCTCCCAGGGCGGCTACTCCCGCGAGACCATCGCCGACCTCATCGAGATCCAGGAACGCACCGTCGAACGCGTCGCCAAGGCACCGGTGTTGAGCCCGCTGGAGGCCTCCGACCGCGAGGACGAGCTCGCCGACTGGCTCGACGACCACGCCATCCAGGAGGGCTGGCGGATCGCGCCGACCTTCGTACAGGCCGGACTGGACACGGACTGGCTGGACCAGGTCGCGGCGACCGTGGCCGAGGACATCCTGCCCGCGGCCATCGGCTGGCTCAACTACTCGGTCGAGACCGAGCTGTTGATGGACGAGATCGCCGACTCCACCACCCGGATCTCCCACCTCGTGGACGCGGCCAAGCAGTACTCGCAGCTCGACCGGGCCCCGCACCGGGTCGTCGACGTCCACGAACTCCTCGACAGCACGCTGCTGATGCTGTCCGGGAAGATCGGCCGAGGGATCCGGGTGGTCAAGGACTACGACCGCTCCCTGCCGGACGTGCCCGCCTACCCGGCGGAGCTCAATCAGGTGTGGACCAACCTCATCGACAACGCCGTCTTCGCCATGGGGAGCACCGGTGGCGAGGGCACGCTGACGGTCCGCACGGCACGCGAGGGGGACCGGCTGCTGGTGGAGTTCCGCGATACCGGGCCCGGCATCCCCGCGGACATCCGCAGCCGCATCTTCGACCCCTTCTTCACCACGAAGCCGGTGGGGGAGGGCACCGGCCTGGGTCTGGACATCTCCTGGCGGATCGTCGTCAACAAGCATCACGGCAGCCTCCAGGTCGAGTCCGAGCCCGGCGACACCCGTTTCCAGGTGCTGTTGCCGCTCACCGCACCGGAAACCGAAACCGAAACCGAGATCGAAACCGAAACCGAAACCGAAACCGAGACCGAAACCGAGACCGAAGCCGCGGGCGGAGCCGAGACCGCACGCGCGACCGGCACCGAGACCGCCGAGGAGCCCGCATGACCGACATCTTGGGAATCGACCCGAGCGTCCCGCCCGCCGGCACCGGCTGCGCCGACTGCGACGCGGTGGGAGGCTGGTGGTTCCACCTGCGGCGCTGCGCCCAGTGCGGTCACATCGGCTGTTGCGACTCGTCGCCTGCCCAGCACGCCACCGCCCACTGGAAGTCCGCCGGCCACCCCCTGGTGCAGAGTTTCGAACCGGGCGAGGACTGGTTCTGGGACTACGACCGCAACGAGATGTACGAGTCCGGGCCCGAGCTGACGCCGCCGGGCGGCCATCCCGCGGATCAGTCGGTGCCGGGCCCGGCCGATCGGGTTCCGCCGGACTGGACGCAGCGGCTCCACCGCTGAACGGGCTCGTCACCCCGTTCGGCCCGCGCGCCGGCGTGTGCGCCACCGTGCGGGCGGCCGGTGCGGCGCAGGGCTGCGGGGGTGGTGTTGTACCAGCGCTGGACGGCCCGGCGCAGGGCGCGCGCGTCGGCGTAGTCGCTTCGGGCGGCGATCGCGTCGATGCTGAGGTCGGTGCTGTGGAGCAGCCGCGTGATCTGCTCCCGGCGTACGGTTTCGACCTCGCTGCTCCACGTGGTGCCGTGTTCGTCGAGGCGGCGCTGGAGGGTTCGTGTGCTGATGGCCATGCGCCGCGCCGCCGCGGACAGGGTCAGGGCTCCTTCCTCGTGGAGGGAGGCGAGGGCGGTCCGGAAGAGGTCCAGCCAGTTGCGCAGCGGGACGGCGGAGGCGAGGGCCTGCTCCGCGTGCTTCCGCAGCACGCTCGACAGGCCGGGCTGGGCGTGCGGCGAGGGGGCTTTGAGGTCTTCGGCGCGGAAGGTGATCGAGCTGACCGGAGCCTCGAACTCGATGCTGCGGGTGCCGTAGAGCTCGGTCAGGGCGTCGTGCCGGGCGGGTGTCCTGGCAGCCAGCGACACGCGGACGGGAACGAGGGTCCGCTGTGCGGCTTCGCTGAGACGGCGATGGTAGAGGCCGAGCGCGCAGGCGCGGACGGCGCAGGCCGCCTCGTGGGTGAGATCGGCCTCGTTGAGGTGGCTGATGGTGACCTGGCCGTCTTCCTCGGTGACCCACAGGTTGTCCGTGCCGGTGTCGAGGACCGAGGCGAGGTGGGCCGAGGCGTCCCGGGCCCCTTCGAGCGGAGTCGGCGCGGAGGTGAACAGGTAGTCCCAGACCCTGAGGCTGCCGATGTCCGACTGCCGGGTCATCACCTGGGCCACCTCGGTCCAGTGGGCGTGGACGGTGGCCAGTTCCGTGATGCGGATGCTCGTGAGGGCGGGGGGCCGGCACAGGTCGTCGTCGAGGTGCTCGGGGGCCAGACCCAGCAGGTGCGCGTACCCGGCCGGAGGTATCCCGAGCAGACGTGCCGTATTGACGTTCAGACGGGTGAGGGCGGAGGAGGTCGTGCCCTGGTGCGCGTTCGGGACCACAGGGGCCGAGCATAGACGAGTACGAATGGCCAGGTCATCGCGGTACCGCGGCGGCCGCCGGCCGCAACGTGGCGCGCAAGGTCCCCCTTGGCGCGTCCGGTCCCCTTACTGGCGCCCGCTGCCATGGGCCGGGCGCCGTTCCCGGCCATAGCGTGGCGATCGTTCCCGCACGGTGCGGACGGCACGTGACCCGGTGAAACGCAGTCATGTCCGTCGCGGAGTACGGCAGGCCCCGGTCGGCGCGGAGCCCCTCCACGGGGGTGGGGGGCTCTGGAGCCCATCGACAGGCGTCACATTCCGCGCTCGGCGCCGCCGGGGAGCGTGCGGCCCCCGGCCCCCGTGGCAAGGCGGAGCGCGTGTTCCACCGGGCCGCGGCGCAGCGGGGAGTCCGCCCAGATCCGCTGCCAGGCCCACGTCAGGGCCAGCGCCGTGCCGCTGAAGCCCAGCCAGGCGGACCAGGACGCGGCGCCGTGCGCCGGACCGGCCAGCACCAGCGCGTGGACCACGTACGCGCTCAGCGCCATCGCCCCGAGCACCGCGAGCGGGCGCAGCAGGCGCACGCCCGGCCGGTGCCGGGCGGCGAGCGCGCACAGGCCGATCAGGGCGCACCCCACACCCGCGTTGCCGAGGGTCTCCAGCGGGGTCTGGCTGTACGGATCGGCCACCAGCAGCCAGTCCCAGGAGGTGCTGGGAACGGCGCCGAACTGCCCGCTCAGCACCTCCCGTACGGGGTCGGCGGCGGCCAGGGCCTCCGGGTGGTGGACGGCTATCGCCTCCAGCAGCCGCTGCCGGGACCCGAACACATGGGAGGCGAGCCAGGCGGAGCCGTATCCGGCGACCGCCGCCGCCGTGCCCCATCCCGCCATCCGCCGGGCCGCCGCCCGCTCCCGCACGTCGAACAGCCGGGCGAGGGCCATCCCCGCCAGGACGTACGGGAAGTAAGTGGCCAACGGATACGCCCCGGTGAGCAGCAGCTCGCACACCACCGTGCCCAGCCCGGCCCAACTCGCCAGGTCGGCGCCCTCCGGAACCAGGCCCCGGCCGGACGACCCGTACCCGAAGACGGGGCCCAGGAGGAAGGACAGCAGCGGCCCCACCACCACGGAGCTGCCCGCCACGGCGGCGAGCACCGGTGTGGACAGCCGGGTGAAGGGCTCGGCGGCCAGGAAGTACACGGCGAAGAAGGCCAGGATGACCAGGATCCCGGGCCACAACGAGGCCAGGAACAGCCCCAGTACCGCGAGTACGGCGCACCGGATCAGCAGCGGACGCCAGCGCCGGTCCCAGCCTGCGGGCTGCCGCACCGCGTCCGGGCCGCGCTGGGCGAGGACCAGGGAGAAGCCGGCGAGGAGGGTGAAGAGCGCCGGGGCGCGTCCGTCGGCCGCGACGAGGATGTAACCGGCGCCCTCGGGCCGCGGGCCGGGGCCGACGTGCACGGCGAACATGCCGAGGACGGCGATACCGCGCACGGCGTCCACCCCGGCCAGCCGGCCGCGGCCGCCGCTCCCGCCGGTTGCCGGGGCTACGGGTGAAGCCGCGGCTTCCGTGGGGGAAGCGCGTCGCATGGGGGATCTCTCCTCGGTCCGGCCGGTGCGTGCGGTGAAGTGGTCGGACCGGCGGTTTTCATGCCGCCAGTCCGCCAGCGGAAGGTACCAAGGACGGCATAACCGCGTAATAAGGAGGTATAGGGGTGGCAAAGGCGAGGGTCGGAGGCCGCGGCGCACGGCCGCCGTAACCCGGGGGCCGCGCCCGCTGTTGCACAGGCGGCGGGTCCACCCAAGGTGAACGGAGTCCGATGCCGCAGCTGACCGACCAGGGCGCGATCGACCAGGCGGAGATCGAGCAGACCGAGACCGACCAGATCGCGATCGAACAGGCCGACACCGAGCGGGTCGGGACCGAACGGGTCGACACCGAGCGGGTCGAGATCGAACAGGCAGAGACCGAGCGGGTCGAGACCGAACAGGCCGAGACCGAGCGGGTCGAGACCGAACGGGCCGCGTGCGACCGGGCCGCGCCCGACGGTCACGAGCGGGCGGGCACCTGGATGACCCCCGAGGAGTACGGCGCCTCGCGCGCCGCCGTGTGGACCGCGGCCGTCGTCCTCGTCACCGACACCGACGGCCGGATCCTCGTCCAGAGCGTCGACTACCGCGCCGACCGGCTGCTCCCCGGCGGAGCCGTGGACGCGGGCGAGGCGCCCTCCGCGGCCGCCGCCCGCGAACTGCGCGAGGAACTCGGCATCGACGGCCGCTATCCGCGGGGCCTCGCCGTTGACTGGATTCCGGCCGACACCCCCGGCTTCCCGCCCGAGATGCGCTTCCCCGGCGAGATCCTGCACGTCTACGACGGCGGGACCTGGACCGCCGAGCGGATCGACGCCGTCCGCCTTCCGGAGCAGGAGATCCTCGGCATCCACTTCGCCGAGCCGGCCGACCTGCCCGCTCTGATGGACGCGGGCGACGCCCGTCGCGCGCTGTCCGCCCTGCGTGCCCGCATCAACGGCTCCGGCACCGCCCTGCTGGAGAACGGCCGCCCCACCGCGCCGACCGCCCTCGACCGGCTCGGAGTGCTCCGCACCCGGCGGACCCCGCAGCACGGTACCTGGCACCCGGGGCCGGTCCCGGCGCCGTTGCCCGTACGGGACCACCGCGGCTGGCTGTTCGGCCCCGACGGCCGGGTCCTGCTCCTGATCGCCCGGGCCACCGGTACGGCCCATCTGCCGCCTCCGACGGCCGGATCGACCACCGGGGCCGTCCCGCTCGGCTACCGGCACGCCGGTCAGGGCGCCCACGCCCGTACCGCGGCCCGCCTCACCGGCCTCCCGCCGGCCGCGGACCCGTCGTACGCCCGGCTGCTGGCCACTCCCGAACAGGTCCGCGAGCTGAGCGACTGGGGCCCGGCCGGCGCGGAGGAACTCGCGGCGGTGCACACGGCCCGCGCCCGTCTGTCCCTCCCCGTCCCCACCCGGACGCCGCCCACGGAACTCCCGGAGGACGGCGTGCGCTGGTGACGCGGGCGGGCGCCGTTCCGGCCTCGGCAGCCGCCATGATCGGGAAATCCGGCGTCCGCCGTCCCCGGTCCCGCAGCATGGGGCCATGAGCGACAGTGCGATCACCTACACCCTGTACATCCAGGCCGATCCCGCCCGGGTCTGGCAGGCTCTCACCGACCCCGCCCTCACCCGCCGGTACTGGGGCCTGAGCTTCGAGACCGACTGGGCGGTGGGCTCGGCGATGGACTGGGTCGAGCGCGGGGCCCGCACCAGCGACCCCGAGCAGGTGGTCCTCGACTGCATCCCGGACCGCGTGCTCTCCTACACCTGGCACACCTTCACCCCGCAGTGGGCGGCCTCGGTCGGGATCGCCGAGGAGCTGCGGGCCGAACTGGCCAAGGAGCGGCGCACGAAGGTGACGTACGAGATCGAGCCGGTCGGCGAGACCCTGGCACGGCTGACCATCCTGCACGAGGGGTTCGAACCCGGCGGCACCCTGATCGGCATGTGCGGGCGGGCCTGGCCGATGCTCGCGTCGAGCCTCAAGACCCTGCTGGAGACCGGGGCCCCGCTGCCGGAGCCCGAGCACGAGGGCGGCCAGGGGGCCGGCGGTCACGAGGCGCACGAGACGCGTCAGGACCGCGGGCCGCGCGAAGGCTGAACCCGCGATGACTCGACCGCCGGATGTGCCGCGGCTGCGGGCCGCCGCGCGACGTCGTCCGTCCCCGCCCGTCGGCGGGGAAGGACGAACACCGGATGGCTCCGGAACGAGGGGGAATCAGTTCTCGGCGGCCCGAGGCTCCATGGTGCCGGGTGGCATGCCGCCCAGCGGGTCCGGTGTGGCTTCGGGTGGCTCCATGACATGGAAGGCCGGTTGGCGCGCGGGCAGCAAGAAGGTGCCCGGGAGCCTCAACGCGGACGGCGGGCAAGTCAGTTGACGATGCCGCGGCGGCAGATGAGGCCACCATGAGAAGCCGTTGCCATACCGATCATGGAGTCTGTCGATCGAACGGGAGTCTCGATCGGGTGATCGCGGGCCCTGCCCGGCATGAGAGCAGGGCCTGGCGATATATGGGGAAAATCCAGGGGAGCGGACGGCCGCGCGCTGCTACGGTCAGGCGTCATGAGCTGGCTTCCCGATGACTTCGTCCACCCCGTCCTGGTACCGCTTCCGGGCGGCGGCCATCACCTGCGGCCGATCCGGGAGGCGGACACCCCGCTCGACTATCCGGCTGTGATGGGTTCGCGCGAGCGGCTGTGGACCATCTTCGGCCCCGCCTGGGGCTGGCCCGCGGCCACCATGACCTACGAGGCCGACCGGGCCGACCTGTTGCGGCACGAGAAGGAGATCGCCGCACACCAGTCCTTCAACTACGCGCTGTTCGACGCGGCGGAGACAGCTCTGCTCGGCTGTGTCTACATCGACCCGCCGGAGAGGGCCGGCGCGGACGGCGAGATCTCCTGGTGGGTGGTGGACGAGCTGGTGGGCAGCAAGGTCGAGCAGGCCCTCGACGCGCTGGTGCCGCAGTGGATCGCCGCCGACTGGCCGTTCGAACGGCCGCGCTTCCTCGGCCGCGAGATCTCATGGTCGGACTGGCTCGCCCTGCCGGAGCATTCCGACACGTAAGTGGTGGTTGCCCGTACCGATCTCGAAGGCTGTCGATCGAACGGGAGTCTTGGTCGGGTGACCGCGGCGGTTTCCGCGCGTGAAAGCAGGGCCTCCAGGTAGCTCGGGGTGCGATCCCATTCCGAGTGGTTCACGGAGGCCCTGTTGTCCTTGTTGTACGTTCCCGAGCATGTTGACTTCAACTCGCCCGCCGCGTCGTGCGATTGCCTCGCGCACATGTACGGCAACGCGGCCGACCATCCGGACCGGGTGCGCCGGTATCCGTCGGACATGACGGACGGGGAGCGGGCCTTCGACCGCAGCCCCTCGACCTTCGCCGGCGTCGCGTCAAGGCCCAGCTCCACCGCGATCTCCTTGGCCCGAAACGGTCCGTGGCCCGTGGATCGCTGCCGTTCCAGCACGCCCAGAATGCGCTGATGGTCCGGCGCCAGAACCGTCACCGGCAGCCCTTCCCGCCAGGGCGGCACCGTTGAGCCCGGCACCGGCGCGAGCGACAGCACCGCTTTCTCCTCGGCCTCGGTCCCGGGGGTGGTCTCGGCAGCCGAGGCTGCCAGGGCCTCGACCAGCCCTTCCCGCGCGATCACCCGCCGGTCCAGCTCGATCTCGGCGGCCTCCAACACCTCCGCCGACCGGGCGACTTCCTCCCGTAGCCCCTCCACCCGCACACGGGCCGCCGTCTCCCGCTCCTCCAGCATTCCCGGCACCGACGCCATCGCGCACCCCTCGCTCACGGAGCGGAAACAAGACGCCGGACGTCTCTCTCATTCCGAGCTACACCTGTCTGGCCAGCAGAGATCAACGGATCACGTTCGGTGGGATACGGCTTTCTGAGCTTGACGTTTAACCTCGCTCGTCACCCGACCTGTCGATCTGCGGTTCTTCCCGGGACAGCGGAGGCATGGGATAAACGACGGAGATCCTGGACGCGGCGGCCGAGGGGCGGTTCCCGCCACCGGAGGGCGCCACCACCGTGGTCCCGCAGGAGAATCGGCGCGACGCGGGCGTCATCGCCTTCACCGCGCACTCCGTGGTGTTCACCGACGAGGACCCGGACTGGGTGAGGTCCACCCTCGCCGCCCTCGACTGCGACGCGCTCGCGGCCACCATGAACGCCCGCTTCCGGGCCGCGCCGCTGAACCGCACCGGACGGGTGCGGCGGGCCCTGAAGCGCCGTGACGACGTACGGGTCTGGTCGGCCGACGGCGGAGTCCTCGTCCCCGGCGGGCAGCCGGTCTGGTCTCAGCAGGCCACCGGCAACGCGCGCAGCATCCGCGGCTTCCAGGCCGCCGGGTACCGGCCGGTCGGCGCGGAGTCCCTGCTGCCGGCCCCGGCAGGCCGCGGAACGGCTTGACGGCACCCTGACGACAGGCCGTTCACCGAGGTCGTGTGGAATGGGTGTCATGGGGAGTGGAAAGAAGCAGCAGCGGCCTGCGACAGGCATGCCGGAGCGGGTACCGATGAGCCGTTCCGGCGCCGCCACGCCCCCGGAGCACTGGCGCTACGGCCGCCACCTGGAGGCGCTGGCCGTCGCGCCGGGGGAGAGCGCCGAAGCCGAGGCCGTGGCCGCCGTGCTCCGCGATCCCGATCCGGTGATGGCCGAGAGCGCCGTGGTCACCCACCTCGACCGCAGGGCGGCGCGGCTGCTCGCCGACGAGGCCTTCCCCGCCTGGGCCCGGGCGATGGCCGACGCGCTCGCGGGGCGGGCGTTCCCCGAGCGCCGGCTGCGGGAGTGGATCCTGCTCAAGGCCATCACCCGAGGCGAGTCCTGGTCCGCCGCGGAGCTCACCGCGGCCTCCGACTGGTGCCAGCGCACCGCCGCCCAGTCGCTCACCTCGTACGAGGCCCTGCGCCTGCTGGCCACCGGCGCCCGCACCCGCCGCGTCCGCAACGCCGCCGCGGTCCGCCTGCGCAGGCGCACCGCCGTCTGAAACGGCCGGCAGCGCCGCGGCCCGGGCCGTCAGGCGCCCCGGCGGACCCGGGCCGCGCGGCGGGCCTCGGCCTGCTGCCGGGCCTCCACCGTCTTGCGGGACTCCTTGCCCTTCCCCGGCCGGCCCGGCCGGGTGCCGATGCCCCGGAAGCCGAGGTCCGACCCCGAGGGCCGGCCCTTGGCGTCGGTCGGAGCGGAGCCGGCCAGCGGCACGCCGGGGGCGGCCTTCGCGCCGGTGATCCGGCTCAGCGCCGCCTCACCGGACCTGACCTGCGTGATCGTCGGCCGGATCCGGGCGTCGGCCATCAGCCGGACGATGTCCCGGCGCTGGTTCGGGGTGACGAGGGTGACGACCCGGCCGGTCTCGCCGGCGCGGGCGGTGCGGCCGCCCCGGTGCAGGTAGTCCTTGTGGTCGGCGGGCGGGTCCACGTTGACCACGAGGTCGAGGTCGTCGATGTGGATGCCGCGCGCGGCGACGTTGGTCGCGACCAGGACGGTGAGCTCTCCGGTCTTGAACTGGGCCAGGGTCCGGGTGCGCTGCGGCTGCGACTTTCCGCTGTGCAGCCCCTCCGCCCGTACGCCCATGGCCCGCAGGTGCTTCACGAACTGGTCGACCCCGTGCTTGGTGTCGAGGAACATCAGCACCCGGTTGTCCCGGGCCGCGATCTCGGTGGCCGCCGAGATCTTGTCGGCCGCGTGGATGTGCAGCACGTGGTGGTCCATCGTGGTCACCGCGCCCGCCTGCGGATCGACGGAGTGCGAGACCGGGTCCTTCAGGTACTGGCGGACCAGCTGGTCCACATTGCGGTCCAGGGTCGCCGAGAACAGCATCCGCTGCCCCGCGTGGTGCACCTGGTCCAGGATCTCGGTGACCTGCGGCATGAAGCCCATGTCGCACATCTGGTCGGCCTCGTCGAGCACGGCGATCTTCACGCGCTCCAGGTGCACGTCCCGCCGCCCGACCAGGTCGCTGAGCCGCCCCGGGGTGGCCACCACGACCTCGACGCCGGTGCGCAGGGCGCTCACCTGCCGCCCGATGGACAGTCCGCCGACCACGGTGGCCATCCGCAGTTTCAGGGCCGCCGCGTACGGCTCCAGTGCCTCGGTCACCTGCTGCGCCAGCTCGCGCGTGGGTACGAGGACCAGCGCCAGCGGGCGCTTCGGGTCAGCCTGCTGTCCCGCCGTACGCGCCAGCAGGGCCAGGCCGAAGGCGAGGGTCTTGCCGGAGCCGGTCCGCGCGCGGCCGAGGACGTCCCGCCCGGCCAGTGCGTTCGGCAGCGTCGCGGCCTGGATGGGGAACGGCTCCTTGACCTCCAGGGAGGCCATGGTCGTCACCAGCTCAAGGGGCAGGTCGAGCTCCGAGAACGACTCCACCGGCGCCAGGCCCGGCACCTTCGGCTCGTGCATCGTGAACTCGCCCTGCGGCCCGATGCTCCGGGGGGTCTTGCCGCCGGACTTGGCTCCGGGCCGGGCACCGCCCTTCACACCGAAGCGTCCGTGAACTGACGGGTTCCTCATGCAGGGCCTTTCGAAGCAAGCAGCAGATGGGGGAGAAGAAGTTGGTCAACCGCCCATGGTACCAGCGGGACCTACGCCTCCCCGGTGTCCAGCTCCCCGGAGCGCACCTGGGCGCAGTGGGTGCGGACCTCGACCGCGGCCCGCTCGAACCAGTCGGCGATCACGGCGACCTCGTCGGGGGTGTAGTCGGCGAACAGGGCGCCGAGCCGGTCGTAGAACGGCTGGTAGACCGCGACGACCCGGGCGGCGGCCTCGGGCTCGGCCACCACCCGTACCCGGCGCCGGTCGGCGGGGTCCGGCCGGCGGCGCGCGTACCCGGCGCGTTCGAGGCGGTTGAGGACCCCGGTGACGGCGCCGGTGGTGAGGTCCACCAGTTCGGCGAGGTCACCGGCGGCCAGTGGGGTGTCCCCGGCTCCGAGGATGTGGCCGAGGCAGGTCAGGTCGGTGACGTTGAGCCCGAGCCGCTGCGCCACCTCCTGCTGGCCGACGATGCCCAGGGCGACGTACTGGTCCATGCGCGACATCGCCTCCGCGGCCGTGGCCGGGGGGCGGGGCTTGCCCTCCACGCAGATACTCCTTAGCATCTAAGTTACTTAGCTCGTGAGATAAATGAATTCTCTCTCCGAGCCTACTGCCGACCGTCCGACCAGGGAGAACCATGAGCGCGCACGGCCACGTCGATCTCGGCCACACGGTGGCCGGCTGGACCGGCACCACCCTGGCCCTGCTGGGCTTCGCCGGAGCGGGCGTCTCCGTGTGCGTGGCCCGGACCCCCGGGATCTGGCTCGGCCTCGCCGTCGTCGCCGCGGCCGGGATCGTCACCTGGCTCCTGCACCTCGCCGGCTGGGGCAAGCCGAGCGGGCCCCGCCCGGAGGCCGACTGGGACTGGCGCACCCGGGACACCACCGCCCACACCGGGCACGCCGACTGTCTGGGCTGCAGGGTCAGCGGACCGCGCCGGGCCGCAGCAGCAGCCCCTCGGCCTCGATCCGCCGTGTCCTGGCCCGCCGCGGACAGCAGAGCATGAACACCGTCAGCACCCCGGGCGCGGGGGTCACGTACGACCAGCCGGGGGGTCCTCGGCGAAGCCCGCCGTGCTCTCGCCGGGCAGCCAGTTGCGGGGGCGACGCTCGCCCGCGACCGGAGGACGTACGAAGAGGCCGCCGACCTCGTCCTGGGCGGCGATCACCAGCAGCCCGTTCCTCGTCCGCCGCCGTCCCCGTCACCCGGTCGGGCACCCCGAATGTCGCGAACCCGCTCATGTCCGTCCCCTCTCGAAGGGCTTCCGGAAGGCCTCCGGAAGGAGCTGCTCCCCCTTTTCACGGACAAGCCGACCAGAAGTTCGAATGCGCGCCGCGCCACGGTTGGCCGCGTTCAGCGTGTGCTGTAGGGGACCGTTGGGCAGGATCGAGACGGCCGCATATGCGGCCCGCAGTGGAACGTTGAGAAGGATCAGCCAGATGGCAACAGGCATCGTGAAGTGGTTCAACTCGGAGAAGGGTTTCGGGTTCATCCAGCAGGACGACGGCGGCCCGGACGTGTTCGTTCATTTCTCCGCCATCGCGACCACCGGCTTCAAGTCGCTGGAGGAGAACCAGAAGGTCCAGTACGACGTCACCCAGGGCCCCAAGGGCCCGCAGGCAGAGCAGGTGGTCCCCCTCTCGTAGTGCCGCTTCACGAGCCCGGCCCGTGAGCTGAGCCCCGCCGGTCCCCGGCGGGGCTCTCGCACGTCCGGGGGCCCGGACCGGGCCGCTATCCGGCCCGGTGGAGGGCCAGGAGGAGGCGCCACAGGTGGTCCGCCAGGGCGGGCGGATCGGCGGGGACGGCGCCGTGCAGCCAGTCCGCGAGTACGCCGGTGAAGGCGGCGGCCACCGCCGAGGCGACCAGCTCCGGGCGCGGGGCTCCCACGGCCGCGCGCTCGGCGCGGGCGCGTTCGCGCAGCTCCCGGTGGAGACGGTCGCCGAGCGGGCCGCCACCGCCCGGGAGGAGCAGGGTGCGGTAGAGCGGCCCCCGCTCGGCCGCCCCGGCCAGGAAGGCGGCCAGTTCGGCCGGCGGCCGCGCCGGGGGCAGCGCCGCCGGGCCCGTCTGCCAGGCGTGCAGGGCGTCCACGGCGGCGTGCACCACATCGGCGCACGCGTCGACGGCGAGCGCGGTGAGGTCCTCGTAGTGCAGGTAGAACGTGGCCCGGCCGACGCCGGCCCGGCGGACCACCGCCGCCACGCTGGCCTCCGCGAGCGGTGCGGTGGCGCACTCCGCGAGCAGGCTCTCCCTCAGCCGCGCCTTCGTCCGGGCCGTGCGCGGGTCCGGTGCGCGGGAGTCCGCCGGGCTCACGCGGCCAGCAGCGCCGCGCCGAGGGCGAGGGCGCCGGGCAGGGCCTGTGCGACGAGGATCCGGCGGTTGGCGGTCGCGGCCCCGTACACCCCGGCGACGATCACGCAGACGAGGAAGAAGACCTGGGTGGCGAGCGAGTCGATGACGAGCGACCAGATCAGACCGGCGGCCAGGAAGCCGTTGTAGAGGCCCTGGTTGGCGGCGAGGGGCGCCGTGAGGCGGGCGGTGTCGGCGTCGAAGCCGGACAGCGCGCGGCCCGGCAGGCGCTGCCACAGGAACATCTCCAGGACCAGGAAGTACACGTGCAGCGCGGCCACGAGGCCGATCAGGATCTGAGCGACCGTGTGCATGGCCGCCTCCACTTCTGGGGGCTGAAGGGGTGACTTGAGGGACGCTATTTCCTGGACAACTGTACAGGAATTCTGGTCCGAGCCGTTGGGCAGGCCGTCACCCTGCTGCCGGGCTCAGAGGTTGGCGTCCAGGAACGCCCGGAACTCCTCGCGCGTCATCGGGCCCGCCTGGCTCGCGACCGCCTCGCCGTCCTTGATGAGCACGGCGGTCGGCGCCGCGGTCACCCCGTAGCGCCGGGTCGGCTCGGGGCACCGGGTCATGTCGGTGCGGACGGTGGTGAACCGCGTCCCGTACTCCTCGGTCAGTTCCCCGACCACCGCGTCCATCGCCCGGCAGGCCTCGACCGCCTTCGGCCAGCTGCCGCAGAAGTAGGCGAGAACGGGCCCGGTCGTCATCGACAGGATGAAGTCGAACTCCTGGTTCTCCAGTGGCTGGTGCACCCGACGTGCCATGCGTGTCGCTCCTCGCTCGTACGCCCCCTCGATCGGGAGGGCGGCCCCCATCATCGCCGCATTGTCAGTGGCGCCTGTGAAGCTGATCGGCATGGACGACAGGATGCTCCGGCGCCGGGTCTACGGCGCCGACCACGAGGACCCCGACCCCGGCCCGCGCCCCGACCACGCATACGGCGAACTGGTCGGCGGGCCGCTCGACGGGCTGCTCCTGGACATCACCGGCTGGAGCGCGCCCCGGCTCGCCGAGGAGGCCAGGCTCCCCACGGAGATAGGACGCTACGGAGCGGGCGGCCGTGCCCACTACCGCCGCCGCGCCGGGGACCCGCGCCACTGGGACTGGACGGGTGACAGCCGCTGACGTCCGGTGGCCGTCTGGCGGAAAATCTTCGAAGAATTTCCCGGGAGCTGTCGATCGGGGCGTCTCCCGTTCGACGCAGGGGTGAGAGGCGGGGACAGCCCCCGCCCTCCCGACCGAGGAGTCACCATGCCGCGCTTCCTGACGCTGATCCGCATCAATGAGCAGGAGCTCACCACCGACACCGCGTTCCCGCCCGACTTCATGGAGAAGATGGGCGCCTACATGGAGGAGATCACCAAGGCCGGGGTCATGCTCGACACGGCCGGGCTGCTCCGCACCCCCGAGGGCACCCGGGTCGACTGGTCCGGCGGGAAGATCAGCTACACCGACGGCCCCTTCACCGAGACCAAGGAGGTCGTCGGCGGCTACTCCCTGATCCAGTGCAAGGACAAGGCCGAGGCCCTGGAGTGGACCAAGCGGTTCCTCGAGATCCACCCGGCCGAGTGGAACGTCGGCGCCGAGGTCCGGGAGATCGAGGAGATGTGATCCCGGGGCGTTCGCGCCGCGTTTGCCCTGGCTCGTCACGGCTGCTCTGATGGGTGGCCGTGACGGCAGTGAGTGCGGCCCAGGCGGTCGAAGCGGTGTTCAGGATCGAATCCGCGCGGATCATCGCCGGCGTCGCCCGGATCGTGCGGGACGTCGGCATCGCCGAGGAGATCACCCAGGACGCCCTGGTCGCGGCGCTCGAACAGTGGCCGGAGTCCGGCGTCCCCGACCGGCCGGGCGCCTGGCTCACGGCCACCGCCAGACACCGCGCCATCGACCTCGTCCGCCGCAAGGAGACCTACGCGCGCAAGCTCGCCGAGGTGGGCCGCACCCTGGAGGACGTGCCACCGCCGGCCGAACCGGCGGACCCCGATGACATCGACGACGACCTGCTGCGCCTGATCTTCACCTCCTGCCACCCCGTCCTGGCCACCGAGGCCCGGATCGCACTCACCCTGCGCCTGATGGGCGGGCTGACGACCCAGGAGATCGCCCGCGCCTTCCTGGCCTGCGAACCCACCGTCGCCCAGCGGATCGTCCGGGCCAAGCGGGCCCTCGCCAAGGCCGGGGTCCCCTTCGAGGTCCCGTACGGAACCGACCGGGAGGCACGCCTCTCCTCGGTCCTCGAGGTCATCTACCTGATCTTCAACGAGGGCTACTCGGCCACCGCCGGGGACGATCTCCTGCGCCCCGCCCTCTGCGAGGACGCGCTGCGCCTGGCCCGCGTCATGGAAGGCCTGATGCCCCGGGAACCCGAGGTCCACGGCCTCGCCGCGCTCCTGGAGTTCCAGGCGTCCCGGACCGCCACCCGCACCGGCCCCGACGGGGAACCGGTGCTGCTCGCCGACCAGAACCGGGCCCGGTGGAACCGCCTGCTCATCGCCCGCGGCGCCCGGGCCCTGAGCCGCGCCGGCAACGGCCCGTACTCCGTCCAGGCCGCCATCGCCGGCTGCCACGCGGCAGCCGTCCGCTACGAGGACACGGACTGGCCGCGGATCACCGCGCTCTACGGCCGCCTCGTCCGGCTGATCCCCTCGCCGGTGGTGGAGCTCAACCGGGCCGTCGCGGTCTCGATGGCCGAGGGTCCGCAGGCGGCCCTGCCGCTGGTCGACGCCCTGGCCGGGGAACCGGCCCTGCGCGCCTACCACTTGCTGCCGTCCGTACGGGGCGACCTGCTGGAGCGGCTCGGCCGGCCGCAGGAGGCCCGGGCGGAGTTCGAACGCGCGGCCTCGCTCACGCGCAACGCGCAGGAGCGCAATCTGCTCCTGCGGCGCGCGGCCCGCCTCTGAGCGCGGGACAACGACCCCCGCGGGCCCCCGGGGTCAGCGGCGCCGGGCGTACGCGGCCACGTCCAGCGGGGTGCCCACCGGCCGCCGCGGCGGGGTCAGCGCGATGGGCCGGCGGAAACCGCCGGAACGGACGATCTCCTGGAGGGTGCGGCGCAGCACCTCCTGGAAGTCGCCCATGGTCCGGCGGGCCGGCGGGGTGTCGACGTAGAGGGAGTTCATGTGCAGCCCGTCCGTGTCCCGCTGGAACCACGAGCAGGCCCCGTTGGCGCGGGCCGACCACACGTGCGTGGTGGGCCGCCACTCCTCGTGGCGCTCGGCGCCCGGGCACTTGCGCATGTCGATGTACGAGAAGAAGTTCACCGGATGCGGCCAGGAGCGGGCGGCGAACTCCTTCGGCGCCAGCAGCTCCCACGCCCGCACGAACGGCACGTCGACATGGCCGATCATCTCGGTGAAGCCGGCCCGCACCGAGGCCATGACCTGGGCGAAATCGCGGCCGGGGGAGGCGTCGAACTCGATGGGCATGGTGTTGACGAACCAGCCGACCGAGTCCGTCCAGGTGTCCCGGCCGCGTTCGCTGACGGGCATGAGGCCCCGGTAGACGCCCGGGCCGCCGGCCTCGCGCAGGCAGACGGCGACGGAGGCGAGTACCCCCATGAAGGGCTTGCCGCCGACCGTCAGGCAGGTCTTCTCGAAGACCTCGGCCTCGCCGGCGTCCAGCAGCAGGGAGGCCTCGTTGACGATCGGGTACATCCGGTCGGGCTCGACGCCCAGGTCGAGCGGGAAGCGGGGGAAGAACTCGCCGGCCGGGCCCATGAAGGCCTTCCAGTAGTCCAGGCGTTCGTCACCGGCGTCGATCGACAGGTAGCGGCGGCGCTGCTCGTCGGCGAAGTCGAGGTAGCTGGGGGCGGGCGGCAGTTCGGCGTCCTCGCCGCGGCACAGGTTCTCGTACGCGGTCATCACCTCGCGGGCGACGATCGGCATCGACATGCCGTCGCAGACGATGTGGTCGAAGGTGAGGTACACCGTCGCGGAGTCCTCGCGGATCACCGCGCCCATGATGAACAGCGGCCAGGCGAGGGTGTCGATGCTCTGCTGGAACCGTTCGACGAGGAATCCGTTCAGCAGCTCGGCGGTCTCGAACGTGCCCACGTCCAGGGGGTCGAGGGCGAGTCCGGCGGGATCGAAGGGCTCGCAGGCCAGCTCGCCGGCCAGCCGGCGGAAGGCGCACCGCAGCACCTCGTGCCGCCGGACGAAGGAGAGCAGGGACTGCGCCAGGGCATCCTCGTCGAGCGGGCCCGCCACCTCGAAGGTGACGGCGACCCAGGACGCGACCGGGTCGTCGGCGGCCCGGCTCTCCTCGGCGACGGTGAAGTGCTTGTCCTGGTTGAAGGACGCCTTCCTGCTCGCCGGATCGTCCGTGGCACCGGCCTCCGCCGACGCGGACCGGAGCCGCCATTCGACCACCCGGCCGGGCGCCACGTGGTGCATTTCCAGAGGAAACTGCCGCATACCGTCATCCCTTCGTCCCCCGGATCAACCCCCAGGCCCTAACGACCCCCGGCCCGGGGAAGTGACGAACCACTTGAACCGGGCCGACGGGCGGGGGCGGGGGAGGGGGGATCGGAGGGAGCCGTGACGAAAGTCGATCAGCGGTCGCCGGTGCGCCGTTCCAGCGGCGTTGCTACTGCCGAGTTGCTCACACTGAAAGTCACGCTGCCGGCCCGGTAGCGGTCGTCGGACCACTCGATCGGGCGACCTGTGGCCGTCGCGGAGACATGCCGCTGGCGCAGGAGCGGGCTGCCGCGCCGCACCGCCAGCAGCCGGGCGTCCTCACTGCCGGCCGGAAGGGCGTCGATGAGGTGCTCGCCGTAGTGGGCGACGATCCCGGAGTCGTCCGCCAGCCCGTCCATGATGGAGCGGCAGTCCTCCGGCATCGCCTCCACGGCCGCCGCGACCCAGTCGGGGTACGCCGTCCGCTCGATCATGGTGGGCTCCCCGTCGAGCAGGCGCAGCCGCAGCACCGCGAGGACCTCCGCGCCCGGTGCCACCGCGAGCCGCTCCGCCTCCTCGGCGGTCGCGGGCCTGCGCGTGCGGGAGAGGAAGCGGCTGGCGGCCTCGTGCCCGACCCCCTCGGCCCACTGGGCGAAGCTGTTCAGCTCGCCGAAGCTGTGCCTGCGCTCATGGCGCAGAACGATCCTCCGCGCGCCCTGCCGGGAACCGATCAGCCCCTCGGCGACGAGGGTGGCCACCGCCTGGCGGACCGTGCCGCGCGACGCGGACCACCGGGCGGCCAGGTCGCTCTCCGAGGGCAGCTGGGAGCCCACGGGGTGCTCACCGGAGAGGATCGCCCGGCGCAGCGCATCGGCGATCTCCAGATATCGGACCGTGCCCATGCCTTCGCCCCCTGGTCGGTGTGTACGGATCACCCCGTCGATTCTGCACTCATGATCATTCCAACATGCCCTGTCACGCCTTGTTCCGGTCATTCTCAGCTCTTCGTCGAGCCGTGCTCCCGGAGACAGGCGCCGTTCACCGTCCGTACAGCGGGCCCGGGCGAACTGGTGCCAACTTGTTCAGACAAGTGAACCCACCCTCGTCTCCGGGAGAGACCGTGCTCAGTTCCTCCGCCCGTCGCGGTGCGGCCGTACTGCTCAGCGCCGCCGTACTCACCACGCTCAGCGCGTGTGGTGCGGCACCCGACCAGAAGTCCGGTGGCGCCGGCGCCACCAAGACCGGCGTACAGCCGGGCGCCGCGGCCTCGGTGGCCGACTTCGGCTCGATGGAGGCCCTCGTCGCCGCCGCGCAGAAGGAGGGCAAGCTCAATGTGATCGCGCTGCCGCCGGACTGGGCGAACTACGGCGAGATCATCAAGGCCTTCGAGGCCAAGTACAAGATCAAGGTGAACAGCGAGAACCCGGACGCCTCCAGCGCCGACGAGATAGCCGCCGTCAAGTCCCGCAAGGGCCAGGACCGCGCCCCCGACGTCCTGGACCTCGGCATCGCCTTCGCCCGCAGCGGCGCCGCCGAGAAGCTCTTCGCCCCGTACAAGGTCACCGCCTGGGACAAGATCCCCGGCTCCCAGAAGGACGCCGACGCCCGCTGGTACAACGACTACGGCGGCTACGTCTCCATCGGCTGTGACGCGGCCCGCATCACCACCTGCCCGAAGACCTTCGCCGACCTCCTCAAGCCGGAGTACAAGGGCAAGGTCGCCCTCAACGGCAACCCCACCAAGTCCGGTTCGGCCTTCGGCGGCGTCTACGCGGCCTCGCTCGCCAACAAGGGCTCCTTCGCGGACATCCAGCCGGGCATCGACTTCTTCGGGCAGCTGAAGAAGAGCGGGAACTTCATCCCGGTCGAGTCCACCCCGGCCACCGTCGAGAAGGGCGAGACGCCCATCTCGATCGACTGGGACTACCTGAACGCCGGCTACGCCGAGCAGTTCAAGGGCAAGGGCGTCGACTGGAAGGTCACCGTCCCCGCCGACGGCGTCTTCGCCCAGTTCTACTCGCAGGCCATCAACGTGGACGCCCCGAACCCGGCGGCCGCCCGCTTGTGGATGGAGTTCCTCTACAGCGCCGAGGGCCAGAACCTCTGGCTCAAGGGACACGCCCGCCCGGTACTGCTGCCCGTCATGACCGAGGACGGCACCGCCGACAAGGACGCCGTCACCAAGCTCCCGCAGGTCCAGGGCACCCCCGCCTTCCCGGCCTCCACGGAGCTCGACCGGGCCAAGGCCACCCTCGCCGAGAAGTGGGACAAGGCACTCTCCTGATGTCCACCTCCGACTCACACGCCGCCGGCGGCACCAGCCGCCGGCGGCGCGGCCCGCGCACCTGGCTCGCGGCCTTCCCGCTCCTCGTCTTCACCGGGCTCTGCTTCGGCATCCCCCTCGGCGCCATGGCCTTCGGCGCGGTCACCCGCACCGACCAGGCGAGCGGCGCCACCCGGCTGACCGGCGAACACCTCACCCGCTCCCTCCAGGGCCCCTACCTCGGCTCCCTGGTCGGCAGCGTCCAGCTCTCCGCCCTCACCGCACTCGTCGGCGGAGTACTCGGCGTCGTGATCGCCCAGGCCGTGGTCACCTCCCGCTCCAAGGGCCTGCGCAGCGCGGCACTGACCGCCTCGGGCGTACTCGCCAACTTCGGCGGCGTACCGCTCGCGTTCGCCTTCATCGCCACCGTCGGCATCTCCGGAGTCGTCACCCAGCTCGCCGATCTCGGCGGCCTCGGCTGGAACCTGTACTCCTTCACCGGCCTCACCGTGGTCTACCTGTACTTCCTGATCCCGCTTATGGTGCTGGTGATCGCCCCGGCACTGGACGGACTGCGCCCGCAGTGGCGCGAAGCCGCCCAGAGCAGCGGGGCCACCGGATGGCAGTTCTGGCGCCACGTCGGCCTGCCGGTGCTCGCCCCGTCCCTGCTCGGCGGGTTCGTGCTGCTCTTCGGCACCGCCTTCGCCGCCCACGCCACGGCCGCGGCCCTCGTCGGCGGCTCCGTACCGCTCGTCACGCTCAAGATCGCGGACGCGCTGGCGGGAAACGTGCTCACCGGCCAGGAGAACGTGGCGCTCGCCCTCGGCCTCGACATGATCCTGATCGCCGGCCTGGTCATGGCGGTCTACCTGCCCCTCCAGCGACGGAGCGCCCGATGGCTGCGATGAACCCACCCGCCCCACCGGCCCAGGCCACCGCGCCCGGCGACCTCCGGGCGGAAGCCCCCACGGACCGGCCGGTGGAAGCGACCTCCCAGCACCCGGCCCCGGTCCCCGCTTCCGCCCCGGCGGGCGCTCCGGCCCGGCAGGGCCGCGGCCCCCGCCGCCCCGGGATCTGGCGCGGAGCCGTCCTCGCCCTCGCCGGCGTCTACTTCCTCGGCCCGCTCCTCGCCTCCTTCGTCTTCACCGTGCACGTGCCCGGCCAGGGGATCACCTTCGAGGCGTACGGCGAACTGCTCTCCGCCGACGGGTTCACCGAGAGCCTGCTGCTCTCCCTCGGCCTCGCCGCCGCGACCATCGCCCTGTCGCTGCTGCTCGCGGTGCCCGCGCTGGTGGCCGTACGCATCGGCTCGCCGCGGCTGCGCCCGGTCGTCGAGGTGATGTGCATGCTGCCGCTGGTGGTGCCGCCGATCGCCCTGGTCACCGGAATATCCACGGTGCTGCGCTGGGGCCCGGAACACCTGTCGAGGACCCCGCTCTACCAGACCTTCATCGCCGTCCAGAACGAGAAGTTCCCCGTCGTGCTGGTCCTCGCCTACACGGTCCTGGCACTGCCCTTCGTCTACCGCTCGCTCGACGCGGGCCTGCGCGCCGTCGACGTGCCGACGCTCGTCGAGGCCGCCCGCAGCTGCGGTGCGAGCTGGCCGTACGTCGTCCTGCGCGTGCTCCTGCCGAACCTGCGGGCCTCGCTCGCCGGCGCCGCCTTCCTCACCCTGGCCCTGGTGCTCGGCGAGTTCACCATCGCCTCCCTGCTCGGGTTCCAGCCGTTCGCCGTGTGGATCGTCTCGATCTCCGGAGCCCAGGCCCGCATGTCGGTGGCCGTCTCCATCCTCAGCCTGCTCATCACCTGGCTGCTGCTGATCGCCCTCTCACGGGCCGGGACCACCCCCTCCACCGCCGCGGCCGCCCCCGCCACCACCTCCCGCAAGGAGTCCTGACCCCCATGCCCACCACCCTCCCCGCGGCCGGGAAGCCGGCGGACCACACCGCCCCCGCGGACCGCACCGAGCAGACGGGCGGCGCACGCGTCGAATTCCGCGGCCTGCGCAGGGCGTTCGGCTCCACCGTCGCCCTCGACGGACTCGACCTGACCGTCGAACCCGGCGAACTCCTCGCCCTGCTCGGCCCGTCGGGCTGCGGGAAGACCACCGCCCTGCGCGTCGTCGCCGGCTTCGAGCAGCCCGACTCCGGCGAAGTGCTCGTCGACGGACAGGACATCACCCGGGTCCCGGCCAACCGCCGCGACGCCGGCATGGTCTTCCAGTCGTACAGCCTCTTCCCCAACCTCAACGCCCGCGACAACGTCGCCTTCGGACTGCGCGTCCGCAAGGTCGGCGCGGCGCAGCGCCGCGAACGCGCCGCCGAACTCCTCGACCTGGTGGGCCTCCCCGACCACGGCGACCGCTACCCGCACCAGATGTCCGGCGGCCAGCAGCAGCGCGTCGCGCTCGCCCGCGCCCTGGCCCTGCGCCCGCGGGTGCTGCTGCTCGACGAGCCGCTCTCCGCGCTGGACGCCAAGGTGCGGGCGAACCTGCGCGAGGAGATCCGCCGCCTCCAGCTCTCCCTCGGCATCACCACCGTGTTCGTCACCCACGACCAGGAGGAGGCGCTGTCGATGGCCGACCGGGTCGCCGTCCTCAACGCCGGCCGGCTGGAGCAGTGCGCCGCCCCGGCCGAGCTGTACGACCGCCCCGCGACCCCCTTCGTCGCCGAGTTCGTCGGCACCATGAACCGGCTGCCCGGACGCCTCGCCGACTCCGGCCTGGTGGAGGTGGCGGGAGCGCGCCTGCCGGTGGACGGCCCGGTGCCCTCGACCCCGGACGTCGAGGTCCTCGTACGGCCCGAGAACGTCACGGCGACCGCCGACGCGCAGGGCACGGCCACCGTGGTCTCCGCCTCCTTCTTCGGCTCCGTGACCCGGCTCCACCTGGAACTGCCCGGCGGAGTACCCGTCAAGGCCGACCTGCCCTCGCGGGACGCGGGAGCCCTGGTGCCCGGTGCGCGGGCCGCCGTGGGACTGGCCGAGCGGCCCGTGCTCGTCGTGGCCAGGTCCGTGTGAGCGCCCTCGCCGCGGTCCTCTTCGACATGGACGGCACCCTGGTCGACACCGAGGGGCTCTGGTGGCGGGCCACCGAGGAGGTGGCCGAGGGCCTCGGCCACCGGCTGACCGACGCGGACGCCCCCCAGGTGGTCGGTCGCGCCGTCGAGGACACGGCCGCACACCTCGTACGGGTCTCGGGAGGGGGAGACCCGGACGAGGTGGGGGCGGCCCTCACCGGCAACTTCTTCCGCCGGGTGGAGGAAGGGGCGCCCATGCGGCCCGGTGCCCAGCGGCTGCTGACGGCGCTCGCGGCGCAGGGCGTGCCCTTCGCCCTGGTCAGCGCGTCCCCGCGGGTGGTCGTGGACTCGGTGGTCGGCGGCTCGCTCGCCCATGTGCCCTTCGCGTTCACCCTGTCCGCCGACGACACGACCCGGACCAAGCCGCACCCGGACCCGTACCGGGCGGCCGCCGGACGGCTGGGCCTCGCACCGCACGCGTGCGTGGCGGTCGAGGACTCGCCGGACGGCGCGGCCTCCGCCGAGGCCGCCGGCTGCGGGGTCCTGGTCGTGCCCTCGTTGCTGGCCGTCCCCGCGTCACCGAAGCGGGTGTTCGCCCGCTCCCTGGAGGAGGCCACGCCCGAACTCCTGCGGAGCTGCCTACCGGCCGGCTCTTAGGAGTGGTTCGGGACGGGGACCGGGGAGGTGGGCGGGTGCCAGGTGCGAATCCAGCCGGCGGTAAGCACCGCCGCGCCGCCTGCCAGGGCGATTGCGCCGCCTGTTCCGATGCCTGCGGCCACCGAGCCGAAGCAGGCCGGGCCGACGCCCTGCAGCGTCATGCTGCCGGAGCCGAGCAGACCGAAGGCCTGGCCCTGGCCATCCTGCGGCAGGGCGTCGAGGAACGGCCGTTGCAGGCCGAGCCCGTAGGCGAATCCGAAGCCGCAGAGCAGCAGCAGACAGGACGAGACACCCACTCCGGGCTCGGCAGCGAAGCCGACCAGCGGCAGTCCCATCAGCGCGATCAACGGGACCACCAGTCGCTCCCGGGTGGGTGGCCGTAGGAGTCGACCCACCAGCAGGTCACCGACAAGCATGCCGACCGGCAGACAGCCCATCAGCACCGCGTACCAGCCGGGCGCGAAGTGGCGTCCTCCCGCGTAGGCGACGATCAGTCCTTCCGCGCCCGCCGCGAACGCGCACGGTAGCCACTGGGCCAGCATCAGTCGTCGCACGGTGCGTCCGCGCAGCAGCAGGCCGGCGCCGTGCAGGCTTGCCCGGACAGCCCCGCCACCATCCCGAGCGCTGCCGGGTGTGCCGCCGAACTCTCCCGGCTGCAGCCGGGGTAGCCGGATGCGGATGGCGAGCGCGCAGCCGAGGTAGAGGGCGGCGCTCACCGCGAGTGCCCGGTGCGGGCCGAGTACCGCGACGGCCGCACCTCCCAGCGCCAGACCGAACAATTGCGCGCCGGAGGACGCGATGTTGTTCAGTGAACGGCCCAGTACATAGGCGTCGCCCTCCAGCCACTGCGCGACCAGCCGACTCGATGCGCCGCCGAACACCGGTGTGGCGAGGGCGACCAGCGCCACGACACCGAGGCTCGCCGCGATCGGCATCCGCACCAGGGCGAGCAGCAGGGCGGCGGCGCACTCCAAGGCGTAGCCGCCGGCGATGAGCGCGCGCGGCGGCAGTCGGTCGGCCAGTGAGCCCAGCAGCAGCGAGCCGAACAACTGCGGGAGAAAGCCGATGCCGAAGGCCAGTGCGCTCAACAGCGCGGAGCCGGTGGCCTCGAAGACCAGCACCGAGAACGTGGTGATCCGCAGCGAGCCCGCAGTGATCGCGACGGTGCGGGTCGAGAAGAGCAGCCGAAATCGCGGCTCGGCCAGCACCTCCCGGTAAGTGGCACGGTGGTTGCCCTGCGCGGGTTCGACGGTGGGAGTCATGGCGCCCAGCCTCGCCGTGCGCCCCCGTCACTCCCCAATGATTCGTCGCTGGACGAATCGAAACAGACGTCCCGCGGTAGCATGACAGGGTGCTCCGCTTCGAAGTCTCCGTCGACGACCTGCTGCGCAGCCGCTTCGCACTGTCGCCCGCTATGGACCTCTGCTTACTGCTGCGCTCGCTCGCCGGCCAGGACCGGCCGCTGCCGCGAGCCTGGGCCGCCCGGCTCCGGCCGGCCTTTGAACGGCTTCGCCGCGAGACCGAACTGAACGCCGCCCTCGCCCTGCACACCCCGCAATCCGGACCGAACTTCGTCGCCCCGCCCCCGCGCGGCCTCAACCAGACCTGGGCAGACGACCTGGCCATGATCCGGGCCACACCGCTGGAAGCGGCCCGCCACGAGTTCGCCACCACTGCGACCGGCCCGTCCGCGCGTGACCCCCGCGCACGGGCAGTGCTGGACTCGGCGGACGCCGTCTCCAGGATCGCCGAGGCGATGGACCAGGCGTGGCACGAACTGCTCGCCACGGACTGGCCGCAACTGCGCACGATTTGTGAGCGCGATGTCGTGCACCGGGTGGGTGCGATCGGCGAACACGGATGGGCCACGACCATCGAGAGCCTGCACCCGGGCATCGCCTGGCGCGCCGGCGGTATCGAGCTGGACTTCTTCCGAGGCGGAACAGTCAGCCTCGACGGCGAGGGGCTCCTGCTGATCCCTTCGGTCTTCGTCGGGAACGTCGCCGCCCACCTGGAAGACCCCTGGCCCAGGACCTTGGTCTACCCTGCCCGCGGCACCGCCGCCCTGTGGAGCGAACAGGAGACCGTCCCCCAACCCGACGCACTGACCGCTCTGGTCGGCCGGTCCCGAGCCCGGCTGCTGGTGGCGCTGGACGCCCCGGCCAGTACCAGCCACCTCGCCCGAAGCCTCTCCATGGCACCCGGCGCGGTAGGAGACCACCTCGCCATCCTGCGAGGCGCGGGGCTGCTCGTCCGCGCCCGGTCCGGACGGTCGGTGCTCTACCGGCGCACCCCGCTCGGCGAGGCACTGGTCGGCGGTTCGGGCTGAGGGCTCAGATCGGCACGGTCTTTTTCGCCCACCACCAGCACGAGCACCCCGAGGGGCCCCCACGCCACCACCCTGATCGGCTACTTCACGACGGCGCGGCCTCATTGTGTGAGGAGTCCTCAGGGCCCGGGATGCCGATCAGGCCGGCCGGGCGGTGCCCGCGACGGAAAAGTTCGGCGGGTGGGGGGCGGCCCTGCCTAGGGTGGGCGGATGAACGGGATACGGATCGTCGCCGAGCACGGCGCGTGGCGGGGCGGGTTCGAGGAGAGGGTGCTGGCCGGGTACCGGGCCGCGGGGTGTTCGGAGCCGCTGGCCCGGGCCCTGCTGGAACGGGCGGTGGAGGGCATCGACGGCTGGACGGTCGCCACGGACGGCACCGGGTGGGTCGCGGTCGGGGTGACTGAGGACAACGGCGCGACCCTGGGCCGGATCCACGACCTGACGGTACCGCAGGGGCGTGCGTGGGCCGAGCGGTGGTGCGCCGAGCAGGGGGCGCAGCGGGTGGAGGTCCGGCTCACCGGCGGAGCGGGAGAGTTCGCCGACTACCCCGTACGGCAACAGATCCGGATGCGCGCCGCGGCCGAACGGCCCGAGCTGCCGCCGGGCCTGGCGGTCCGCCGGCTCACCGAGGAGGAGTACCCGGCCTGGTACGCCGCCGAGGAGGCCGGGTACATCGGCGACATCGTCCGGTCCGGATCCCTGAGCCCGGCGCAGGCCAAGGCGAAGTCCGACAAGGACTTCGCCCGTTACCTCCCGCAGGGATACCAGACCCCGGGTCACGCCTTCTACGTGTTGGAGGCCGCCGGCCACGCGGTCGGCACCGGCTGGGTGAAACACGGTTTCCTTCCGGATGTGACCTTCGGTTTCTCGCTGGAGGTGTACGAGGAGCACCGTGGCAAGGGCTACGGCCGGGCCGCGATGGCCGTCGGCGAGTGGGCCGCTCGGCAGGGCGGCGACGAGGCGATGATGCTCAACGTCTTCGGCGGCAACGACGTCGCGATGAGCCTGTACGACAGCACCGGCTTCGCCGTCCTGGACGAGTACCGCTCGATCGGCCTCTAGGCCCCGTCCGGGTCGGCCCTTTCGGATCCGGCCAGGCCCGCGCCGCCCCGGGATCCGGGCCGGCGGCGGGCTCAGGAGCCGGCGGCGCGGAAGGCCGTGGCGCGCACCGTGGTGCCGCAGAGCGCGAACTCCCCGCCGCCGTCGGGCGACACCTGGAGCCCGCCGCCACCCACGCCCACCACGAGCGAGGGCGCGACGGTCGGCTCGGCACCGGAGGCACAGTACCCGTCGGCCTCACCGAGCACCGGGGTGAACGTCAGCTGGGTCCAGGCCCGGCCGCCCACCGGCAGCTCCACCGCGCGCGCCTGGCCCTGAGGGACCACGTTCAGGGGCTTGTCGCTGTCCGGCGAGCCCTGACCGGCGAGGGCCACCGTGGGGAACCCCTTCAGGGAACACGCCTTCGGGCCTTCGTTGGTCACGGTGACCCGCACCTGGCTGCCGCGGATCCGCTGCGCGTCCGCGCCGAGCTGTGTGCTCGTGCAGGGCGGGGCGGGTGCCCGCAGCCCGGCCGACTGCTGCGCCGCGGCGCCCGGGCCCGCGGCCAGCAACAGGCCGCAGGTCGCGGCGCCCGTCGCGAGCCAGAGGGTCGTGGTCCTGGCCACGCCTGCACGCATAGTGCCCTTCATGCGGTCTCCTCCAAGGTCCGCAGGACGCCCGCTCACGCCGGGCCACATCTCCTCCCAGCCTCGCACCACCCGTGTCCGACGGCACCCCTAGCGCTCTGACCTGGACCGGAAACTAGGAGGCCGGCAGGCCGAGGATCTCGAGGATGCCCTCGGCGTAGGCGGCGGGCCCCGAGCCGGGAGCCGCGGCGAGTTCGTGGCGGAAGCCGGCGGTGCCGGTACGGACGAAGGCGACGCACTGCCCGTGCAGCCCGGCCTCGTGGGTGCCCCCGTCGTCCACCGTGCACAGCAGGGCCAGCAGCGTCCACAGCAGCGCCTCGCGGGTCGCCTGCCGCGGCGGCTGCGCGGACCACACGGCCATCAGCACGGCGCACACCGCCGGAGCGGGCGGCTTCAGGTTCTCCGCGAAGAAGACATGGCCCTCCAGCGCGTGGAACGCGGACGGATGTCCCTCGGCGGCATCCCGTACGGCCACCACCAGATGGCCCGCCGAACGGCCGCAGCCGCATTCGATCGACTCCCAGTCGTGCCGGGCGATCTCCGCCTCGACCGCGTCCGGAACCAGCGGACTGCGCGACACCGAACTCTGGCGCAGCAGAGCATGCTGCCGCTTCTCGCTCCCCCTCATGGGGCACAGTATGGGCCCACCGCCGACCGCTCTGCGAGGGGGGTCGGAACCGGATCACCAGGGACGTCGTCTGAGACCCCGTGTGGATGAAACGAAGAATTCCGGCCTTGCTCCTCGCGCTGCTCGTGACCCAGCTCGGCACCCTGATCAACCCCGCCTACGCGTGCGGGTGCGGGGCCATGGTTGCGGACGGCCAGTCGCGGATCGGCGTCGACAAGGAGACCTCCGTCGTGCGCTGGGACGGCCGCACCGAGCAGATCGTCATGCGGTTCACCGTCGGCGGGGACGCCCACCGGGCCGCCTGGATCATGCCGGTGCCCGGGCGGGCCACGGTGGAGCTCGGCGACGGGGACGTGTTCGGCGAACTGCGGGACCTGACCCGGCCCGAGCGCAAGACCCGGTACTACTTCTGGCCGCGCGACCGCGACTGGCCCTTCTCCTCCGGCCGCGGTGACCGCGCCGGCGCCGCACCCCCGGGCGCCGCCGACGCGGCCGTCGGCGTCGTCGGCCGCGAACAGCTCGGCGACTTCGACGTCGCCCGGCTCACCGCCACCGACCCGGACGCCCTGAAGACCTGGCTGGAGACCAACGGCTTCAAGCTCCCCGACCGGCTCTCCGCCGAGGTCCAGCCGTACGTCGACCAGCGGTGGGAGTACGTGGCCGTACGGCTCGCCCCCCGACAGCAGGGCAAGGTGCTGCGCGGCGAGCTCGACCCGCTGAAGATCCGCTTCGACAGCGACCGGCTCGTCTACCCGATGCGGCTCTCCCGCATGGCGAAGACACCCCAGTCACTCGGCCTGTACGTGCTGGCCGACCACCGCATGGAGCCCGCCTCCCCGATCGGCGGATCCGCGCCGAAGGTGACCTTCGCGGGGAGCGTGCACCCCAAAGACGGCCCGATCGCCGAACTGGCCGGCGGCAAACCGGTGTTCCTGACCGCGATCGACCAGGAGTTCCCGGAGCCGGGCCGCATCGACGCCGACCACGAACTGCGCGCCACCGCGAAGGACACCCCGTACCGCCGGGCGGTCTACCGCAACGAGCTGCTCACCGTGGGGGACGGCATTCCCGTCTGGCTCCTGACGGTGTCGGCCGTCCTGGTGGCGCTGGCGGGCTCGTTCCTCGCGCTGACCCGACGCCGCCGCCGGCTCCGCGAGGACCAGGCCGCCTGAACTCCCGACGGCGGCCCGGTCCGCGTTCGATCAGAGGGGCCGGGGAGGCTGGGTCCGCCAGAACGCGCACTGGTGGTCCTCGCCGAAGGACGAGGTCGTCCGCGTCACCGACGGGTTCAGGGTGAGGACCGTACCGGCGGCGGCGCCGGCCGGCGGCCACGCGGTCTGACCCGACACGACGGGGGCACCGAAGCGCGCGAACGCGGCCCAGTAGCGCTTCATCCGATCGCCGAGCGCGGCCTGGGCCGGGGTCAGCGGACGCTCGCCCATGGTGAAGTCGTGCAGGTAGGCCAGCTCCGCGCTGTGCGCGTTCGACTCGTCCAGACCCGGCACCTGTGCCCCCGCGAGCGTCGGCGACCGCGGGTCGTCGAACTCGTAGACGTACGTCGGCACCTGGGACGCGAACAGCTGCGCCGTCCACGCCGTGTGGCAGGCGAACGTCGAGTCCGTCATGACGGCCGACAGCGCCAGGTACGGCGAGCCGTGGGCCGCGACCGGATAGCGGGCGAGCACCTCCGGACCCGCCGCCCCGTAGTCCGCCAGGACCTGCGCGGTGTACTGCTCCGCCGTCAGGTGCGGCTGCGTCAGCGCGACGAAGAACCGGGCTTCGGAGCGCGTGCTCCCGATCAGCACCGGCACCTTGTTCCACGTGCCGCCGCCGACGGCCTGCGCGGGTGGGAGCGGCAGCAGCCCGTCACCCGACGCCGGACCCGGGGTGGGCAGCGTACGGGCCGCCTCGACCAGCGCCGCACCGGAGACGGCGCGCAGACAGGCGGCCACCTCGCCCGGAACGGCGCAGCCGGCGTGCGCGGCGAAGGACCGTGCCTGCCCCTCGGCGCTCGCGCTGTCCGGCGTACGCAGCAGGGTGCACGGACCGCTCTGCAGCACCGCCCGGTGGAACAGGCCCGCGGCGGACGGGGCCGTCAGCAGCGCGCAGACGGAACCGCTGCCCGCGGACTGCCCGGAGATCGTCACGTTGCCCGGATTCCCGCCGAACGACGCGATGTTCTGCCGGGTCCACTGCAGCGCGGCGATCTGGTCCATCAGGCCGAAGGACCCGGAGCGCCGGGCGTTCTCCCGGCCCAGCTCGGGCAGGGCCAGGTAACCGAGCTGCCCCAGCCGGTAGTTGATGCTGACGACCACGCTCTGGGTGAGATCGGCCATGGTGCGCCCGCCGAACTGCGTGCCCGTGCCCTGGCTGTACGCGCCCCCGTGCATCCAGAGGACCACCGGGAGCCGGGTGCCGGGGCGGGCGGTCCGGGGCCGGTAGACGTCCAGGTACAGGCAGTCCTCGCTGACGGCCCGCGGATCGGCCAGACCGAACGGGGAGAACTGCAGGCACGCGGGAGCCTGTCGCGCGGCCTCGCGCACCCCGTTCCACCGCGGCGGCGGCTGCGGCGCCCGCAGCCGGGCGTCCCCGACCGGGGGAGCGGCGTACGGGACACCGAGGAACTCCTGGGCGCCGTCCCGTGACTGACCGCGCAAGCTGCCCTGCGTCACGGTGACCACCGGGCGCGGTGAGCCGGCGGCCGATGCCGATGCGGATGCCGACGGTGAGGGCGAAGGCGAGGAGGCCGCTGCCGGAAGTGCCGAGGCGAGCAGGGTCACCAGTGCGAGGGCCGTGCCGAGCAGGGGTCTTGCCGAAGACAGCCGGTTGCCGGGCCTCTTCATCCGTCCTCCTGGAGTCGTGCGGGTGGGCGCGTGCGGGGCGGGGCAGGGCGGGGCGTGACGTGGGGGCGGGGGGGGGGGGGGGGGGGGGGGGGGGGGGGGGGGGGGGGCGGGGGGGGGAGGGGTGTTGCAACAGAGCCGCCGAGGGGTGAGAGGAGAGATAA
>NZ_JBVHWW010000040.1:0-78098 GCF_055563995.1 Streptomyces sp. NPDC029164
CTCCGCTGCCTTGGTGTCAAGGAGAGGAAAAACTACCCAAGAACGTGCCCTCCCCGCCCCGCCCAGGCGCGCCTGGGCCCCCCGGTCCCACCCCGCCGCGCGCCGGCCGGCGCGGAACCACCGGTCCCCCGGCCGCCGCTACGGCAGCCGGGCGCCCGGCGGCGCGACGAGGGCCCCGTTCCACTCGATCTCACCGGGCGGGTTCTGGCAGGTCAGGTCCTTCGACGGCAACCGGCCGGTGAGCAGGTAGTCGTTGACGGGCGCATTGGCGCAGGCGTCGGGGCGGGAGAGGTAGACGCCGTGCCCCTCGCCGCCCGCGACGAGCACCATCCGCGATCCCTTCAGTGCGTCGTGCAGTCCCTGCCCGCTGGCGAGGGGGGTTCGGGAGTCCCATTCGTTCTGCACGGTCAGAACACCGGCCGGTTTCGTCATGGGTGTGGCCGCCTCCACGGGCCGGTCCCAGAACGCGCACGGCTTGATGTTGGAGGCGAAGTCCCCGTAGAGCGGGTAGCGGACCTTGTCCCTGGCCGCGTCCCGCTCGTACTGCTCGGTGTAGCGGGGCCAGCTGCCCGTGTCTGCGCAGGTCACGGCCCACACGGCGGCCATGCCGTTGTCGCCGGCGGGCTGGGGGCCCACCTCCGCGCTCCGCCCGGCCGCCGCCGGGCCCGAACCGGCGAGCAGCGCCTTCACGTCCGGCACCGGGACGCCCCCGGCCGGGGGCGTGCCCTCGGCCGCCGCCTTCAGGGCCCGGACGACGGACGAGGCCTCCCTCGGTGCGAAGAACATGACCGGATCGCCCCGGAGGGAGTCCCCGGTGACCTTCTCCCCGTGGAACAGGAACGGTTCGCGGTCGGCGCGGGCGACCAGCTCCCAGAACGTGGCCGACACCGCCTCGGGAGTGTCGCCGAGCCGGTACTCGGCCGACCGCTCCGCCGCCCACACGGTCCACCGCTCGAAGGCGGGCTTGGCGCCGGTGGCCCACACCTGCATCATCCCCCGCCAGATCCGCTTCGGGTCGACCCCGCTGTCCAGTACGAACCGGTCGGTCCGCCCCGGGAACATCTGCGTGTAGACGGCGCCGAGGTAGGTCCCGTACGAGTAGCCCACGTACGAGATCTTCCGCTCGCCCAGCACCGCGCGGATGGTGTCCATGTCGCGGGCCGTGTTGCGTGTGGTGATGTGCGGCAGGACGTCGCCCGCCTTCTCCCGGCACTTCTCGGCGACGGTACGCGCCCACGCGACCTCTGCGGGGAAGGTCTCGGGGTGGTAGGGCCGTTCGTCCTTCCGCTCGGCGTCCGTCAGCCCACACGTGATCGGGCTGCTGCCGCCGACCCCGCGCGGGTCGAAGCCGATGAGGTCGTAGCGGTCCCGGACCTCCCGCGGCATCAACTCGTCCATCGTCAGCGGGCGGTAGATCCCCGAGACGCCGGGGCCACCCGGGTTCAGGAGCAGGACGCCGTGCCGGGCGGCCGGATTCTCGCTCCTCAGCCGCGATATCGCGAGGTCGAGCATCCGGCCGTCGGGGTGCCGGTAGTCCAGCGGGACCTTGAGCGTGGCGCACTCGTACGCCGCCGGCCGGTCGGGGCGGCAACGGTGCCACTCCGGCTTCTGGTTGAGGTACTCCGGCTCCGGAGCCGCGGACGCCGGAGCGGCGGCCAGCAGGGGCAGGGTGGTCGCCAGGAGCCCGGCAGCGGCAAGCAGGGGTGCAAGGTGTCGTTTCAGGCGCATGAAGACCCTTTCGTCAAGGAAATCGCTTACTGATCAACCCTGTTGCACACGAAGGAGTGAGGAATCATCCCGAAGGGTCATGGTTGTCCGACTTGCGAACGAGTCGAGATCCGGACAACCGGCCGACGCGCCCCTTCGATACGCTCGCTGCGGCGTCCGGAGCACCGGCAGGGCGCAACCGCCGACAGCAGGGAATGAGTCGAGAATGAGCAGTACACCGCCCACGGAGCCCTTCCAGCCCCTGAGGGCCGACGACCCTGCCGTCGTGGGCGGGTACCGACTGGCGGCGGTCCTGGGTGCGGGCGGCATGGGCAAGGTGTACCTGTCGTTCACTCCCGGCGGGAGGCCCGTCGCGCTGAAGGTGATCCGGCCCGAGTTCAGCGAGGATCCCGAGTTCCGGCGCCGCTTCCAGCGGGAAGTGCAGTCCGCCCAGCGGGTGCAGGGCCTCTACACGGCACCGGTCATCGACTTCGACACCGACGGTGCGCAACCCTGGCTCGCCACTTCGTACGTACCCGGTCCCTCGCTCGCCGAGGCGGTGTCGACGTACGGCGCGCTGCCGCTGCGCAGCGTGCTCCTGCTGACGGCCGGCGCGGCCGAGGCCCTGCACGTGATCCACGCAGCGGGCATCGTGCACCGTGATCTCAAGCCCGCCAATGTCCTGCTCGCCTCGGACGGCCCGCGCGTCATCGACTTCGGCATCGCCCGGGCCGCCGATACCACGGCCCTCACCGGCACCGGCGTCAGTGTGGGGACGCCGTCGTTCATGGCGCCCGAACAGGCGGCGGGCGCTGCGGTGACGCCCGCCACCGACGTCTTCGCCCTGGGCCAGATCGCGGCCTACGCGGCGATCGGGGCGCCCGCCTACGGCGACGGGCCCTCCCACGCCGTGCTGTACCGGATCGTCCACGAGGACCCGGACCTCAGCCGACTGCCCTCCGAGCTACGGCCGTTGATCGCCCGGTGCCTCAGCCGCGAGCCGGCCGGGCGGCCTGCCCTGACCGAGATCATCGAGCAATGTCACGCCCTCTCCGCCGAACCGCTGCGGCAGGGGGAGGACTGGCTGCCGCAGACACTGGCCGGGTCCCTCACAGCCCGCCAACGACTCCCGGAGCCCGCCCGTACGCCGCCGCCCGCCGCGCCGACTCCCACCGCGTACTCCCCGCACGTCCCGCAGCACGGCGGGGTCGACCCGTACGCGCCGACCGGCTTCGGGCCGGCGTCCGCGCCCACGCGGACGGCACCGGTCAGGCCGGAGGCGGCTCCGGCCGGCCCCGGTTTCCCGCCCACCCCACCGCCCGCCGCCAACGGGCAGCAGGGATGGGGCCCACCGCAGCCACCGCAGCCACCGCAGCCACCGCAGCGACGCAAGGGCCGCGGCCTGCTCATCGCCGGCGCGGTGACGGCAGCGGTGGCCGGGCTCATCGTCCTCAACTCGCTCTTGCCGGACGGCTCGGGCAAGGACGGCTCGGGGGAGCCCACCGCCGGCAACTCCGCCGCCTCCTCGGGCGGGAAGCGGCCCGACCCCCAGCCCGCCGAGTACAAGGGAATCGACCTCACCGAGAACTACTTCGTGATGCTGGCCGACAACCCGCCGCGCCCCACCGACAGGAAGGGCTCCACCTTCGGCAGCAAGAGTGACCTGTTCTACCAGCCGCGCGTGCTCAACGTGGTGGACCGCGACGAGATCGGCACGGGCAACGGCAAGCTGGTGCTGCTGGCCGGCGGGCAGCAGGGTTCCCTGGACACCTGCCGCTCGGAGACCCGTTACGCCAAGTCGATCCGACTCGACCAGCTCGGCGACGGCTCACAGTTCTGTGTGCTGAGCGACGCCGGACACATCGCGCTGGCGACGTACCGCGGCGCGTCGGGCGGGAGCGATCCGAGCAAGTACGTGACCCTCGACCTGACCGTCTGGCGCAACGCCGAGGAGCCGCGGAAGAAGGGCTGAACGACCCGCCCGGCCGGTCAACCCACCCGGATGCGGCTCGTGTTGCTCCAGTGGGCTGACGTGGGGCTCTTGAAGTGCCACGATGGTCCGTGCTTCAACAGTGTGCCGTTCGGGACGCGGTGAGAGCGGTGACAGCGCGTCCCGGTGGCAGCCCTACCCCACGAAAGGGCGGACACCCCATGCGCGTCGCACCCCTCGTATCGTCCTTAGACAGCGAGCAGGGCTCAGCCGCGGACGACATACGGCTGTACTACAGCCACAAGACACAAGAGATCCTGCAGAAGTACGGTCCGGGCCCCCGCGTCCACTTCCACGTGGGGCTGTACCCGGACGGCCCGCCGGACACCACCGTCTCCCAGAACATGCTCAAACAGCGCATGCTCGACGCCCAGGAGCGGATCGTCGAGCACGCGGCCCGGTCCTGGGGTGCGTACGAGGTACCTCCCCGGCGACTGCTGGACGTCGGCTGCGGCCTGGGCGGGACGTCGCTGTACTGGGCGCAGGAGCACGGGGCATCGGTCACCAGCCTCACCCTCGCCGGGGAACACATCCCGATCGTCCGGCACTTCGCCCGGCACGCCGGGGTCGACGGGCGGGTCAATCCCGTACTGGCGGACGTGCACGACCTGGACGAGACCCGTGCGTACGACGCCGTCTACGCCAACGAGAGCAGCGGCTACACCGACCGGACCCGGCTCTTCGACGTGGTCGCCAAGGCACTGGAGCCCGGCGGATGGTTCGGGATCCAGGAGCACTTCGCGGGCCGCTCCGAGTGGCGGGAGTTCATCGACGACTACTACAGAACGCGGCTGGGGCTGCGCGGGGAATACCTGGCCGCGGCCGAGGCGGCCGGCTTTGAACTCGTGCACGAGGAGGACGTGACGGACTCGGTGGCGGAGTTCTGGGTGCAGTCCATGGCGTGGAACACCGCCGAACTCGACCGGCTCCGGGCGGGCGCACACGTCGAGCGCGGTGCGTGGACCCGCGAACGGCTCGAACAGTCGACGCTCGCGCACAGCAGGTTCTTCCGGCTCTGGCGTGACCACGCGGTGCACACCCGGCTGCTGTGCTTCCGGTTGGGTGGTGGCCGATGAAGGCGTCACCCTCACCGGCGCCGCGCCCCTCGCTCCTCGGTGCGCGCCTGCCGTCGTTCTACTGCCCCCTGGAGCGCGACCTCCTCCATCCCGAGGCGAAGCAGGTGGAGGCCCGGGCGGTCGAGTGGCTGGACGCCTTCGGCCTGTACCCCGATCCGGTCGAGCGGGCGTGGGGTCTCGCCACCCACAGCGCCGACTTCTCCTGCCGCATCATCCCCGTCGGGAACGCGGAGGCCCTCCTGCTGTTCACCGAGTGGAACTACTGGGCCAACGCCGTCGACGACTGGCAGGACTCGGGCTCCGACGAGGTGGGGACGGCCGCCGTCGTCGAACACGGGGCACGGCTGCTGCGGACCATCGAGGACCCGGGGGCCTCGGTGCTGCCCGAAGGTCCCATGACCCGCGCGCTCCTGGACCTGGTGGGCCGCACCCACGCCATGCTCACCCCCTACGAGTTGCGCCGGTTCGCCGAGGGGACGCGCGACTGGCTGCTCGGTGCGGCCTGGCGCGCCGCCCAGGCCGAGGCGGGGACCATGCCGGGGCTGAACGACTTCGTCGCCATGGGGCCGTTGGCGAACGGTACGCGTTTCTCGCTGACCTGGTCCGACGTCGCACGCGGGGACCGCCTGCCGGCGGACGTGCTCTGCTCCCCCGCCCTCTCGGCGTTGACGGACGCGGCGGGATTCGTCGTCAGCGCGGACAACGACCTGTTCTCCTACGACAAGGACGACCACCTGGAGCCGCGCGAGGTGAACCTCGTCAACGTCCTGGCCCACCAGGAGAACTGCTCCCCCGCCGAGGCGGTGCCGCTCGCGGTGGCCCTGCGTGATCGGGTGATGGTCCTCTTCACCAGGCTGCGGGCCCAGTGTGAGGACAGCACGGACACGGCGAACGGTATGGAGGGAGAACTGCGCCGCCATCTGGCCGCGTTGGGGCACTACGTGGCCGGCTCCATCGCGTGGCAGAGCCGCGCCCCCCGGTACGCGAGCCCCCGCAACCGGCACGAACTGCCGCTCGCGGACGCCCGTTTCGCGCTCCGGTACGCCGACGCCCCCAGCGTCGGCGGAACCGAGCCGCCGGATCTGCCGGCCCTCGCCTCCTGGTGGCGGCAGGTACGCGGCTGAACACAGTCGGGGCCCCGGCCGAACCGGCCGGGGCCCTGGCGCGGACGGCCGCCCTCAGCGGCGGCCGAACAGCCGGCGCCACCAGCTGACGCCACGGCGCCGGCGGCCGCCGACCGCGGGCGCCGCCGCCGGCTGCGGCGGGATGAGCGCGTGTACGGGATGCCCGGCCGGCTGCTCCTCCTGGAGCTGCGGGACCGGCACGGAGCGCGGGGCGAACCGTACCGGCAGCGACAGCAGATGGCGCGACATGAGGGTGCCCCGCCATTGGAGCTCGCTCGCGTCGACGGCCAGCTGGAGGTCGGGCAGCCGGTCCAGCAGGACCTCGATGCCGGTGTCCGCGATGGCCCGCCCGATGTCCTGGCCCGGGCACTCGTGCGGTCCGCTGCTGAAGGCCAGGTGGGATCGGTTGCCGTGGACGGAGACCTGGGGATCCGGCCGGATCTGCGGGTCGGCGTTGCCCGCCGCCAGGCCGAGCAGGATCATGTCGCCGGCCTTCACCTCCTGGCCGCCGAGCAGGGTGTCACCGGTGGCCCAGCGCCCGATGATCGTGTTGATCGGCGGGTCGTCCCACAGGACCTGTTCCAGGGCGTCGGGCAGGGTCATGTGGCCTCCGGAGAGGCTGGCCCGGAAGCGGGGGTCGGTCAGTACGGTCCGCAGCGTGTTGGCGATCAGGTTGGCGGTGGTCTCGTAGGCCGCGATCAGCACGACGCGCAGGTGCATCAGCACTTCCGTGTCGCTCAGGTTCGCGGGGTGCTCGATCAGCCAGGAGGCCAGGTCACGGGCGGGCCGGGCCTTGCGCTCCACGACCAGGTGTTCCAGCGTGGCGGTGACGTAGCGGTCGCTCTGGAGGGCCGTCTCGGTGCCCTGGAGCATGTCGCGTGCCGCGTTGACCAGGAGGGGTCCGTGTTCGTCGGGTGCCCCGATGAGCTGCGTCATGACCAGCATGGGGAGCTGGTCGGAGAAGGCGGACACCAGGTCGGCGTACCCCTCGCCCGCGATCTGGTCGACGAGCTGGTTGGCGAAGCGGGTCACGTAGCGGCGGATGCCGCGCTTGTCGAAGCGCTCCAGGGACTCCACCACGGCCGAGCGCAGCCGCTCGTGCACGGGCCCGTCGGTGAAGTTGCAGACCGGCACCCAGGAGACCATGGGGCCGAGCGGGGTGTCGGCCGGCACCCGGCCCTCTCTCATGTCGCGCCAGCCCCGGGGGTCGCGGGCGAAGCGCGAGGACGTGCGCGCCACGTCCAGGTTCTCCCGGTGGCCGAGGACCAGCCAGGCCGGGAGGTCACCACTCACCAGTACGGGGGCCACCGGGCCGTGTTCGGCCCGCAGCTTCTCGTACAGTGCGAGGGGGTCGGCCTGGGCCTCCGCTCCGTGGAGCCGGTACAGGCCGCCCGCCGTCGCCGCCGCGGCGTGGGCGGGGCACTCGGGCGGTGGGGTGGGGGTGGTGCTCACATTGCCTCCTGGGTGGCTGCCTGGGAGTGCAGGTAGCGCATGAGGGTCAGCAGGACATCGCGGGACGAGTCCCGCCGTCTGGCATCGCAGACGAGGATCGGGACGGCGGGGGGCAGATCGAGGGCCTGGCGCAGTTCCTCCACCGGATGCTCGGGCGCGCCGGGGAAGGAGTTGACGGCCACGACGAAGGGGACGCCCCGTTCCTCCAGCCGTCCGATGACGTCGAAGCTGATCTCCAGCCGTCGGGTGTCGAGGAGTACGACCGCTCCGAGCGCGCCCTCGAAGAGTCCGCGCCACAGGAACCAGAAGCGCTCCTGACCTGGTGTTCCGAACAGGTACAGGACGAGTTCGTCGTTGATGCTGATGCGGCCGAAGTCCATGGCCACGGTGGTGGTGATCTTGCGGGCCACGCCCCAGGTGTCGTCGACACCGACGCCGGCCCGGGTCATGGTCTCCTCGGTCGTCAACGGCTTGATCTCGCTGACCGCACCGACCATCGTCGTCTTGCCCACCCCGAAGCCGCCGACGATGACGACTTTCACGGCGGCCGCGGCCGTCTGCGGGAGTATGTCCGCCTCGCGCGGCCCGGCGGGCGGGTCAGAGTTTCTGAAGTCCATCGATCACTGCCTCGATCAGAGCAAGGTCGGGTAGCTGCGCGGCGGGAACGGGCGGGCGGACGTATACGCGCTGAGCGGCCATCAGGTCTCCGACCAGCACGGTGACGACGCTCACGGGCAGGCCGGCGTACGCGGCGATCTCGGCCACCGACAGCGGTGACCGGCACATCCGGAGGATGGACGCCTGCTCGGGCTGCATCTCGGGCCGGGCGTGCCCTTTGGCCACGACTAAGGTCACGAGGTCCAGATGGACGGCGGTGGAGGGTCCACTGCGTCCGCCGGTGATGACGTAGAGCCGTTCGGGGCTGCCGTCCTCCCAGCTGAGGGGCGGCTCATTCACGCGGGCTGCCCGTCATGTCGGGGCGGACTGCTCAGGTGGTCCCCCATTCGGGTCACCAGGTTGCGCATCTGCGCGCCCATCAGGCCCGCGTCCACGCCCTCGTCGGCGAGGACCGCGAGGTAGGATCCGTCGCCGGCGGCCATCAGGTAGAAGAACCCGCCGTCCATCTCGATCACGACCAGGCGCATCCTGCCCTCGGAGCGGGGCAGTTCCGCCGCCACCGCTCCGGCGAGGCTCTGCAGGCCCGCACAGGCCGCCGCCAGGCGGTCGGCCGTGTCGGTCTCGGCTCCGTACTGCGCCACGCAGAGCCCGTCCGCGGACAGGACGATCACGTGCCGCGTCTGCGGCACTCCGGCGGCAAGGTCCTTGAGCATCCAGTCCATGCTGCTGATTCGCTGAGTCATCACTGCTTACGCCCCCTTGGTCGCTGAACCCGACGCGCCCTCGGCGCCCGGCGCGTCGTGACCGGGCGCGCCGGACAGTCCGCTGTGGAAGGCCTCCAGCCACATTCCGGGGCCCTGGTCGTCCGCCGGCTGCGGCTCCGCGGCCGGCCGGACGTCGAAGGTGGTGGCACGGTCCTTCCGGCGTCGCTGCGGCAGGCCCGTCGCGGTGCGTCCGGTGTCCGGCTGCCCGCCGCCGGCGGGCGCCGGCCTGGGCACCGGAGCCGGTGCCTGCCGGGGCGCGGAGACTCCGGCCGGCGAGCGGTCGAAGGGGTGCTCGCGCGGTGTGGCGGCCACGGCCCTGGGCCCCGAGGAGGAGCCGATGCCGTGGGCGAGACCCGTCGCCGAGGACGCCGTGGTGATCAGGTGCTGCGGCACGATGACGACGGCGCGCACGCCTCCGTACGCGGACGAGCGCAGGGAGACCTGGAACCCGTACGCCTGTGCCAGCCGGCCGACGACCGCGAGGCCCAGCCTCGGCGTCTCGCCCAGGTCGTTGAGGTCGATCCCGGACTGCGCCTGCGCGAGCATCTTCTCGGCGCGGCCGCGGGCCTCCTCGCTCATGCTGAGGCCGCCGTCCTCGATCTCCACGGCGATGCCCGACTGCACCTCGACGGCCGTGAGGTGGACCCGGGTGTGCGGCGGCGAATACCGGGTGGCGTTGTCCAGCAGCTCCGCCAGGGTGTGGATCAGCGGCTCCACGATCGGGCCGACGACGGCGACCTCGGAGACGGAGTGGAGCTCCACCCGCTGGTAGTCGATGATCCTCGACATGGCGCCGCGCATCACGCTGTACAGCGTGACGGCCCTGCTCCACTGGCGGCCGGGGCGGGCACCGCCGAGGACCGAGATGGAGTCGGCGAGCCGGCCGATGAGGGCGGTGCCGTGGTCCAGTCGCAGGAGGTCGCCGAACACGTCGGGGTTGCTGCCGTGCCGGTCCTCCATCTCGCGCATCTCGTGGGCCTGCTGGTGGACGATCGCCTGCACGCGGCGGGCGACGTTCACGAAGGCCCGCTGCGCCGAGTCGCGCAGGCTCTCCTCGTTGTCGACGGCGTCGATGACGTGGGACAGCACGGCCTGCAGGGCCGCGCGGAAGGGCGGGGTCAGGGCCTCGTCGTTGCCCCAGCGGTTGCCCTGTCCGCCGCGTCCGCCCAGGGCGGTCAGCACCTCCTCGGCCAGCTCGCCCCTGCGCAGTCGCTCGATGGCCTCGGGCAGTACCGCCTGGGACAGGCGGGCCGCCTCGGTCTCCTGCCGGGACAGGGCGTGCCGGAGGGCCGCGACCTGGGCGCGCTCGGCGGCGAGCGCGCGGCCACGCCGTAACGCCTCGACGAACACCGCTGCCGTGCACACGGCGGCCACGGCGATCAGCGCGGTGCCGGCCGGTGCCGCGGAGGAGGCGAGTGCGCCGACCAGGCAGGCGGCGGCCACGAAGGCGATCGTGGGCATCATCCGGCTTGCTCTCCCCTCCACGTGGGCACTCTCGGGGGGAATGTCTCTTTGCTCCATCGGCGTCCTCGAACTATCGAAAAGGGGGGACCTTCTGACCGGTGGGCGGGAGCATAACTACGCCCAACTTCCCGCACGCGTGGTTTCGTTGGAGTTCATCGGACCGGAGGAACCGATATGCGCCAAGGTCAGCGCCGGATTCGGGCGCCGACGGAGCCCGCTCCGCGCCGCGCGGCGGCGTAGTGGGAGGTCGACGGGGTGCCGGCGCCGCACACGGCGGGTAAACCGGCGCTCACCCTCCGATCGGATCCGGCCGCGCCCCTTTGCCGGGCGGTGGCGTCCCGGACGGAAATGCGCTAAAGCCTGTCCGGGGCGCGCGGTGCGGGATCGCCTGCCCCACACTGGTGGCCAGGCACCGCATACCGCTGGTGCCGTCCGGATCCGGGTGGGCGGGAGGCGCAGCATGGTCATCAGTCACCGCATCGCCGAGGACACCCTGTACGTGCGGATCCTGCAGGAGCTGGACGTCACCAACCGGTCCGCGGCCGCCCTGCAGATCGAATCCCTCGTCCACGAGCACCGCCCCTCGCGGGTCACGGTCGAGCTGCCGACCGCCGCCCCCTCCCCCATGACCTTCAGCGCGCTGGCCCGCGCGCAGCGGATGTGCCAGAGCCTCGGCATCGCCCTCACCGCGACCGGGCCCGGCGAACACGCGCCCCCGCTGCCCCTCGGCCCTGATGCCGGTGCCGGCGCCGGCACCGGCCGGCCCCGGTCACTGGAACACGGCGCGCGCCACGACCACTGACCGGAGCCGGAGCCGGGACAGGACCGGACCGGGACGGAGCCGAGAAGCTAGTTGAACGGGTCCAGCGTCATGAAGGCCTCCTGCGGGTTGCCGTCGTGCACCAGCGACTCGTGCGCGCCCACGTCGTCGAAGGCGAAGCCGTACGCCTTGCCGTCGGCCATCTGTGCGTGGATGACGCGGGAGTAGTGGTTGGTGACGGCGTCACGGTAGAAGCCGGCGCCGTTCGGGTCGGGCTGGCTGGGATTGGTCAGGAGCGTCGACCGGTTGAAGCCCGCGCACAGGGTGCGGGAGATCGGGCCGCGGACGAGGTCGTTGGGTGCGTCCAGGAGCTTGTAGCAGCCGAAGATGCTGTCGGAGTCCGGCTTCTGGAAGCTGGTGACCACCGCTCCCGAGGCGTTGGTGAAGTTCATGACGTTGCCCGACACCCGGCCGTGGTACTTGATGTCCGGCTGGTTCGCGAACGGCGTCACGGTGAGCGTGGAGGAGCCGTACTTGTTCCAGACCCGGTTGACGTAGTCGTTCATGGCGGTGGCCGGGATCCCGCCCGCCTCGAGGCCGTGACCGGGCGAGAGCGCGCGCAGCGGTGTGCCGTCGGGGCGGTTCTGGATCAGTCCGCCCCAGCCGGCCGAACGCAGCTGGTCGAAGACGGCGTTGTAGCCCCCGGGCCGCAGCCGCCCGGTGGTGCGGACCGCGCCGCCGGCCGCCTTCACGCCGACCGCGTAGGGAGCCGAGAACATGTCGACCTGGGTGCTGTTGATCCACAGGCCGGCGTCGTTCAGCGTGTACTCGGACCAGTTGAACAGGACGTTGCGGTTGGGGTCGGAGGGGTTCTGGACGGCGGGCTGCACCAGGCCGCCGGTGCTGAGCTTGAAGACGATCTTCTGACCGATGGAGAAGTAGACGCGTCCGGAGAACTTGGGCATCCGGATCGTCTTGGTCTGTCCGTTGGCCGGGCCCGCGATCGACGCGTCGGGCGCGGGGGTGGGGGGGTTGCCTCCCGCCGGCCACGGGTGGAAGGTGCCGTTGGCGTCGGCCCAGCCCTGGCGGCCCGTCGCGAGCTCGGTGCCCAGGTTGTAGACGTAGACCGGCTCGCCCCGACCCGAGGCGTTCTTGATCGTGAGCGGGATGGTGGCCGGTACGGCCTCCGCGGACGGCGACGGACCGAAAACCATCACGCCGACGACGACGGCCAGCGCCGAGACAGCGGATGCGATCACTTTCGATAGGCGGAACACATTCTTCCTCCTGACGACTATTGACGACTGAGAGCGCTCTCAGGATCAAGCTGTGTTCAATTTCTGTCAATGAAACTGACACAGCCCGGACTGCCCCTTCGCGCCGTTGTGGCACGGGGACTGTGGGTAGTACTCGTGCGCGTGCCCGTGGTCGGCGCCGTTCGGGTGGGCGCGGACGGCGGAGTGGCCGGTGTGCAGGCCGATCAGCAGCGAGCAGCGGGAGGGCGCGCAGACGGTGGCCGTCGAATGGGCGTCGGTCGTGGCGGCTCCCGCTCTTCGAGCAGATCGTCCATCTGATCCGCCGCCACGCGCCCGGGCGGCCATCGCGTTCAACACCGGCGTCGGGGACAGCCTCGATGCGGCGCGCCGCCGGCTCCGAGCCCCCGGCCGGCGCGCCGGTGACGGCGTGTTCATCCGTCCTGCGCGGGACGCCTTCCGGTCAGCCAGGGGAACCGGTCCGCGGAGTAACGGTAGGCGCGGAAGACGGAGTTCTGGGCGCCCGCCGAGGACTCCAGGCCCACGCCCTCGCCGAAGGACCGGAACTGCGGAACGACGAACTCCCAGACCACGTCGCCGTCGGGCGTCACCTCGAAGAGCCGTCCGAAGGAGCCCTCGGCGATGAAGGTGTTCCCGTTCGGCAGCCGCTGCGCGCTGGACATGTACGGGCTGTAGAAGTTCTGCGGCGGGTTGTCCTGGTAGGACCACACCTCCTTGCCGGTGCGCGGGTCCAGCTCCAGCACCCGCGAGTACGGAACGGAAGTGCTGTCGCGGTAGGTGCCGTTGTCGAAGACGAGGATGTTGCCGCCCGCCAGCTCGTGCGGGTGGTGCTGCTGCGCCAGCACGTCGGGGCCGATGTGCCACAGCACGGACCCGTCGGCGCGGTCGACGGCCACGGTGGAGGACGCGCTGCGAAAGCCCACCACGATCGAGCCGTCGGCGCGTTCGTTGACGGTGTTGGCCATGGGCCAGTGCTCGCGGGCGAAGTGCGGGTTGAGCGGGAACTCCTCCGGGTCGAGGTGTTCGATGGCGGCCCAGCGCCACACCTCCTCCCCGTCCCAGGTCAGCTCGTACACCACGTCCCCGTAGATCACCCCGCCCGGCGCCTCGGAGCCGGGGATACCGCCCCGGATGCGGGCCGCGTCGGCCGGGTCCAGCGGTTCGACGACCGTGATGACGAGGTTGCCGTTGCGCAGGATCGAGGCGTCGTGGTGGTGGAAGGGGTGCCTCGCCTCGCGGATCACCGTGGAGTCGGGGGCCAGTTCCTGGAAGATGCCGCCGTGGTAGACGTCCCAGATGGGGAAGAGGGTCGGGCCGTCGGTGTCCTTGGCGGCGTAGAAGAGGTTCCCGTTCGGCAGGAGCTGCGCTTGGCGGCCGGGCGGGTGCGGGGAGTTCCAGATGTGGACGGTCCGGCCCTCGATGTCGACGAGGTGGATCTCGCCGGCGCTGGTGATCGGGGTGTAGAGGGTGTGGCCGCCGTGGCTGCGCTCGGGGTCGTGGGCGATCAGGCCGACGCCGCGGCGGCGCAGGGTGTTCTGGTCGACGGTCATGAGGATCGGGATCTCCTTGGGCGGGTGTGGTTCAGCGGAAGTGGGTGTGGTTCAGCGGACGGTGACGGCGGCGGGGTCGGCCGCCGTCAGCGGGCCGGGGTTCAGGTACCGCAGCAGGGCGGTGCGGTCGGCGGCGCCCGGCAGGTTCTGGGCGGCCTTGGCCCAGGCGGCCTCCTCCTCCAACTGCGCCAGCAGCTCGGGAGTGAGGGTCGCGCCGTAGGTGTAGCGGGGCTGGTAGGTGTCGACGTAGCCCGCCTGGAGCGCGCCCTTGGACTGGGCCACCAGGGCCTGCCGTGCGCCGGCCGGGTCTTCGCCGATCTCGCGCTGGGCGTGCCGCAGGGCGCGGAGCACGGCGGCGGTGGTCTCTTCGCTCGCCTTGGGGCCCGCGATCAAGAGGGTCCGTGCGGTGTAGCCGGCGAACGGGAGCTCGGCGTACCGCTCGCCGAGGGTGGTGCGCGCGGCGTCGTAGAAGCTGGGGAAGGTGACGCCGGCGTCGATGTCGCCCCGGGCCAGTGCCGGAGTGACCTGGTTCGGGGCGAGGTTCACCACGGTCACGTCGGCGGCCGTCAGCTGGACGGAGCCGAGCATGCGCGAGAGCGCGTACTCGACGTTCGTGCCCTGCGGGACTCCGACCTTGCGGCCCTTCAGCGCGGCGAAGCCGGTGATCTGCCGGTCGGTCCGGGTGAGCAGGCGCCAGTCGGAGAAGCGGGACAGGTCGGCGACGATCCGCAGGTCGCGCCCGCCGAGCGCGGCCGTGACCGCGGGCAGGTCCCCCACGACGCCGAGCTGTGCCTGGCCGCCGAGCACGGCGTTCAGGGCGTCGCGTCCGGTGGGCTGCGTGGTCACGGCGGCGTCGATGCCTTCGGCGGACCAGAGCCCGCGCTCCTGGGCCACGTAGACGGGCGCCCCGCCGAGGTGGTCGCTGCCGGCCAGGGAGACGGCCGGGCGGTCACCGCCGGTGGGGGTGGAGCCGCCGGCGCAGCCCGAGGTGAGCACGCAGAGCAGCGCCGCCATCGGTACGAGGGCCGCCGCGCGGAGTCTGGGCATGGGGAAGTCCTTCCGGGGACGGAGGTGGGGTGGGAGTGGCGGAATCGCGGAATCGCGGAATCGCGCGACGAGGAGTCGAAGGGCGTCAGTTGGATTCAGTTGGCTTCAGTTGGCTTCAGTCGGAGCCGAGGTGACGTGCGATCAGTGAGCGCAGGTCCGGGTCGGGGGGCCCGTCGGGCACCCGGTGGTCGGCCAGTACCCGCCCGGGGGAGCCGCCGAGGACGACGACCCGCTGGGCGAGGGCCAGTGCCTCGTCGATGTCGTGCGTGACGAACAGCACGGTGGTGCCCCGGCGCTGCCACAGCTCCCGCAGCAGGCTCTGCATGCGGGTCCGGGTCAGGGCGTCCAGGGCCCCGAACGGCTCGTCCATCAGCAGGACTTCGGGCTCGGCGGCCAGCCCCCGGGCCAGCGCCACGCGTTGCTGCATGCCGCCGGAGAGCTGCGCCGGGTACTTGTCGGTGCCGTCCGCCAGGCCGACCTCGGCGAGCGCCTCCAGGGCGCGCCGACGGCGTTCCGCGCGCGGCAGCCCGAGCCGCTTGAGCGCGAACTCGACGTTGCCGCGGGCGGTGCGCCAGGGGAAGAGCGCGTAGTGCTGGAAGACCACGCCGCGGTCCGGTCCGGGACCGCGGACCGGCCGCGCTCCGGCCGTCACCCTTCCGGTGGCGGGCGGTACGAAGCCGGCCACGGCGCCCAGCACCGTCGACTTGCCGCAACCGCTCGGCCCGAGCAGGGCGGTGAACGACCCCGCGGGGAGTTCCAGGTCCGTCCGCTCCAGCACGGGGGCGGCGCCGTAGCCGAGGGTCAGCCCCTCCAGTCGTACAGCCAGGCTCATGACGTGCTCCAGTGCACGAACCGGCGCCCGATCGCGGCCAGGACGAGGTCGACCGCCACACCGAGCAGTCCGAGGACGAGCAGTCCGGCGAACATCCGGTCCACGCGCAGGAACTGACCGTCCACCTGGAGCCGGTACGCCAGTCCGCTGTCCGCTCCGCCGAGCTCCGCGGCCACCAGGGCGAGCAGCGCCACCGAGGCCCCGTAGCGCAGCGCCGCGAGCAGGGCGGGTGCGGCGGCGGGCAGCAGCACCTCGGTGAACCGGCGGTGCAGCGGCGCACCCAGTGACCGGGCCGCCCGCAGGTGGGAGACCGGGACCCGGGAGACCCCGTCGTGTACGTAGAGCCATACGGCGAGCAGTACGGCGTACGCGATCAGCAGGCGCTTGGCGGTCTCCCCGATGCCGAACCAGGCGGTGGCGAGCGGTACCAGGGCGATGGCCGGGATCGGGCGCAGGAAGGAGACGACCGGGGTGACGGCGGCGGAGAGCCTCGGCAGGTAGCCGGTGGCGAAGCCCAGTGCGCTGCCGACGAGGGCGCCCAGCGCGAAGCCCTGTCCCGCGCGGGCCAGGCTGGCGCCGAGATCGGCGGCCAGGAGGCCGCTGCGGGCGCTGTCCGCGAGCGCGGCCAGGGTCTCGGCGGGGGTGGGCAGGAGTCCCGGAGCCACCGCGCCGGACCAGGCGAGCAGGTGCCAGAGCGCGAGTACGGCTCCTGCCGCGCCCAGGGCCGGGCCCAGTCGGCCGAGGGCCCGGCCGGGTGGTGAGGGGATGGCTTGCACGGGGCGGCTCCTCCGTCGTCGATAAGTGAGGTCAATAATTGACCACGCTTATGAAGGGAGTGTTGCGGCAGTGCGAAACCTCTCCGGGGCCCCGGTCCTTGATCGGTGATGCGGTACGTTCAGCTGCGTGCCTCGACCCGAACCCACGCCCGAGGCGATCGAGGTCGGACGGGTGATCCGGAGCTGTCGCAAGCAGCGCGGCGTCTCCATGGCCGCCCTCGCCGCCCGCTCCGGCCTCTCGCAGCCCTTCCTCAGCCAGCTCGAACGCGGGCTGGCCACCCCCAGCCTCAGCTCGATCTACCGGATCGCCGAGGCGCTCGACGTCACGCCGGGCACCTTCCTCAGGCCGCCCGGCCACCCGGGAGCGGTCAGCCACGAGAGCGATCCGCAGGTGATCCGGGTGGACGAGACCGCGGGGCAGGTCGCGCGGGTGCTCATCCCCGGCGGCAGCAGCGCGCTGATGGAGGCGTACGAGCACCACTTCGAGCCCGGCCAGGGCGAGCGCGGCTGGTTCGAACACCCCGGCGAGGACTTCCTCTACGTCCTGGAGGGCGAGGTCGTCCTGGAGGTCGAGGGCGAGGCACCGCTGACCCTGCGCGCCGGCCAGAGCGCCCACCACCGGGGCGACGCCCCGCACCGCTGCCGCCTGGCTGGGCCCTCCGCTGCCCGCACCCTCCTGGTCATCGCGAACGCCTAGGGGCGTCTCCCCTAGGTGGCCTTTCAGCTCCTGTCGCCGGCCTCCGCCGCCTTGTTCGCGATCTCCTCCAGGACGGCCTTCGGGTCGCCGCCCGGTTCCACGGCGCGGCCGATGTTGCGCTTGATGGTGTCGCTTACCGTCACCCACGACGGGTCGTTCACCGGGTAGAGCCGGGCGGTGCGCAGCGCGCTCAGGAAGTCCTCGTCGGTCCGGCTGAGGCCGCCGCCGGCGGGGGTGCGCGCGGCGGAGGCGGTGGCCGGCAGCAGGTGGTAGCGGCCGGCGAAGTCCGACAGGTTCTTGTCCTGGTAGACGAATTCCAGGAACCTGCCGATCTCGGCGCCCTTGCCGTTCTGTTTGAAGGCCACCATCCAGTCGGCCACGCCCACGGTCGGCGGGTTCTCGCCGGAGCCGAGCGAGTCCGAGACCGGCATGGCGACGGTGCCGACGGTCATGCCCTTCGCGGCCGCGTCGTGGGCGAGGGACGGGTAGCCGTTGAGCATGCCGACCTCGCCCCGCAGGAAGGCGGCGAAGGCGTCGGCGCGGTTCAGCCGGGACGGCGGGGTGGGCCCGACCAGGCCGGGGGTGACCATGTTGTCCTTGACCCACTGCCAGGTACTGATGTTCTTCTCCGAGTCCAGGCTGTAGTTGCCGCTGCTGTCCGCGTAGCCGCCGCCGTTGCTGAGCTCCCAGATCAACGCCTCGGCGTGCGCCTCCTCCGGGCCCAGCGGCATGGCGTACGGGAACCTCACGCCCTTGTCCTTGAGTGCCTTGGCGGCGGCCTTGAGTTCGGACCAGGTCGTGGGGGCCTTCTTGACGCCGGCTTTGGCGAAGAGCGCCTCGTTGTAGTAGAGGAGGCGGCTGCTCGCCACGAACGGCAGTCCGTAGAGGTGGCTGTTGACGGTCCCCGCCTCGGCGAGCGGCTGCAGGAAGTTCGCCTCGGCGCCGACCGAGAGGAGCTCCTCCGCCGAGTAGAGCTTGCCCTGGGCCGCGAAGTCCGAGTAGGAGCCCATGAGCGCCACGTCAGGCGCCTTGCCCTCCTTGACCATCCGGGAGACCTCGCGGTCGATGTCGGCCCACGGCAGCAGCCGGACCTCGACCTTGACGCCGGGGTTGGCCGCGGTGAAGTTGCCGGTCACCTTGTCCCAGTAGGCCTTGGAACTGGTGGCGGGGGTATCGCCGTACTCGGCGGCCACCAGGCGGAGCGTACCGCCGCCGCCCGCAGCGTCTCCCGGACTGCCGCATCCGGACAGTGGTATCAGCAGGCCGAGCACGACCGCGGTGGCGGCCGTGCCGAAGGTCTTTCGTCGCACGGGTCTGTTCCCCTGATGTCGCTCGGATGTTGCCGCTCGTCGCACACCCCGGCCAAGGGCGGGTGCCCCGCGGCCCGGTGGCCGGAATCATCTCCTGATGTTGGAGTGATTGATTCCACTCCCGGCGCAGGTGTGGTCGATGATCCAACCGCAAGGTTTCCCGCTTGTGGTTTCCGACGTGCGACAGGCCGTTTTGACGCGCGTAGAGGCACCTGCGGCGGGCCGTCGGCGACGGCCGGGGCGGCACCCCGCGCGCGGTCCGCGCCGGCTCGTGCTCAGGCGGCCTGTTCGCCGGGGCCGAGGACGGCCTCGACGTCGACCACGACATCGACCGTCGCGCTGACGACCACCCCGCCGTGGTCGACCACGTCGTTCCAACTCACCCCGAAGTCGTGCCGGTTGAGCCGCGTCGTGGCGGTGAAACCGGCGCGCCGCCGGGGCCCGAGGTCCCGTCCTTCCTCCCACCACGGGGTCTCCCACTGTCCCAGGTAGGTGACGTCGAAGGTCACGGGGCGCGTCACGCCGCGTACGGTGAGGTCGCCGGTGACCTCGAACTCGGTGCCGCTCACCTGGTGTACGCGCGATCCGACGAACGTCCAGGTCGGGTGGTGTTCGACGTCGAAGAAGTCGGCACTGCGCAGGTGCGCGTCGCGCTGCGGCTGCCCGGTGTAGACCTGGGTCGCGTCGACCGTCGCCTCGATCCGCGCCTCCTCCGGCTTGTCGGGATCGAACTCCAGCAGGCCTTGCACGTTCTTGAGCTGCCCGCGCACGTGGGTGACCATCATGTGTCTGGCGCGGAACTCGGCCGCGGTATGACCGGGCTCGAAGAACCACCTGGTCAGCGCCATGCGCGCTCCTGGCCGACGTGCTCGTGGTCCGTCATCGATGTCACCGGTGACAGCGGTGACCGTGGTGACCGTGGTGACAGCGGTGACAGCGGTGTCCGTTGACGCCGTCGACGAGGAGGGACACGCCCATGCCCAGCAGCCATACGTCCTTGGCCAGCGCGATTCCCTGCTCGGTGGGGCGCAGGCTGCCCTCCTCCCGCATCCCCGGCGTACGCAGGTACAGCCCGAGGGTGCCGACGGAGAAGGCCGTCACCGCGGCCCCGGCGACGGCGGCGGGGACGACAGGCAGGAGCAGCGCCGTGGCGATGGCGAGCTCCCCGGCGGAGAGCAGCCGGACGAACTTCCGGGCGTCCTGCTCACCCAGGAAGGGGTAGGTGCCGGCCGCGAACTGATGCAGTCCCTCAGCGGTGGCTTCGTCCGCATCGAGCTTCGAGAGGCCGGAGCTCAGGAAGAACGCGCCGGCCGTGAGCCTGAGCGGAAGTTGCCGCGCCAGGGAATCCCTTGCCCAACCGAATGCCATGCGGAACCTCCCGGGAATGACCCCACCTACCACCCTGCCACCCCTTCGGACCGTGTCAACCGGGCGTCGGTGCGCCCGGCCGGGCGGGGCCGCGGACCGGGTCAGCGCTCGGCGCGTACGAGCCACTCGGCGAGGAGGGCGCGCAGGAGGTCCGGCTGCTCGTGGGGCAGGGCGTGTCCCGCGTCGTCGACCACGGCGAGCGAGGCGTGCGGGTGGTGGTCGAGGAGGTCGACGGCGGTGGCGTACCCGACCGTGGAATCCAGCCGCCCCGCCACGACCAGCGTCGGCCCCGCATAGGCCGGCGCGCGATCGGGGGTGAGGGCCCACCGTTCGCCGATGCGCTCCAGTGCCGCCTCGTCGACGAGCGCGGCGGCCGGGGCCACGTACCGCTCGTACCGTTCGAGCATCTCCGGGGTCTGGATCACGAAGTAGCTCCGGAAGACGTCGTCACCGAGCTCCCCCGATCCGACGACGGCGCGGTGCTCCGGTACGTCGTGCAGTCCCGGCACCAACGGGCAGACGAGCGCCAGACCGGCGACCCGCGCCGGGCGCCTCGCCGCCATCGCCTGCGCGTAGTACGCGCCCGCCGAGTGAGCGGCGAGGAGGTACGCGGCCCCGTCCGTGACCTCGTCGGCGAAGGCGAGCAGCGCGTCGAGCACGTCGTCGGCGCCGCGCAGCGTTCCGGGGGCGGCCGTCCGGCCCATTCCGGGGAGGTCGGGATAGATCCGCCGGAGCCCCGCGGCGCCCTCGAAACCCGGCTCGAAGCAGGCCTCGGTCTCGCGGTGGTCGACTCCGGCGCCGTGGAGCACCAGCACGGGCCGGCCGGTCCCGTGCTGCACGTAGTGGACCGGCACCCGGCCCACGCTGATCTCCATTTCGGCATGCTAGACGCGCGGGGCCGGGAAAGCCGGAAATAACTTCGGGCGGGGATGTCGAGAACCCGTGACCGGCTCCGTCCCAGGGGTGAAGGCGACCACAATGGGTCGCACAGCACCGAGGAGAATCACGATGGCCAAGTACCTGCTGCTCAAGCACTACCGCGGCGCCCCGGCTGCCCGCAACGACGTCCCCATGGACAAGTGGACGCCGGAGGAGATCACGGCGCACGTGCGGTACATGCGTGACTTCGCGACCCGGCTCGAAGAGAGCGGCGAGTTCGTCGACGGTCAGGCGCTCGCCCCCGAGGGGGCGTGGGTCCGGTACGACGGCGAGGGCCGGCCGCCGGTCACCGACGGCCCGTTCGCCGAGACCAAGGACCTCATCGCCGGCTGGATGGTGATCGACGTCGACAGTTACGAGCGCGCCGTCGAGCTGGCCGGGGAGCTGTCGGCCGCCCCCGGGGCGGGCGGGGAGCCGATCCACGAGTGGCTGGAGCTGCGCCCGTTCCTGGCCGCGCCCCCCACCATCACGGAGTCCTGCCACTGATGGACGAGGTCCTGCTCAGGAGCCTCACCCCGAGCGTGCTCGGGATCCTCGTCCGCCGCGGAGCCGAATTCGCGGCGGCCGAGGACGCCGTACAGGACGCGCTGGTCGAGGCGCTGCGCGTCTGGCCGGCCGACCAGCCGCGGGACCCCAAGGGCTGGCTGGTCACCGTCGCGTGGCGCCGGTTCCTCGACGCGACCCGGGCGGACACCGCCCGGCGCCGCCGCGAGGACCTCGTCGACGAGGAGCCGGCGCCCGGCCCCGCGCCCGAGGTGGACGACACGCTCCAGCTCTACTTCCTGTGCGCCCACCCGTCGCTGACGCCGTCGTCCGCGGTCGCGCTCACCCTGCGCGCCGTGGGCGGGCTGACCACCCGCCAGATCGCGCAGGCGTACCTGGTGCCCGAGGCGACCATGGCGCAGCGCATCAGCCGGGCCAAGCGCACCGTCTCGGGCGTGCGGTTCGACCAGCCCGGCGACGTCGCCACCGTGCTGCGCGTGCTCTACCTGGTCTTCAACGAGGGGTACTCGGGCGATGTCGACCTCGTCGCCGAGGCCATCCGGCTCACCCGGCAGCTCGCGGCCTCGGTCGACCACCCCGAGGTGGCGGGGCTGCTCGCCCTCATGCTGCTCCACCACGCACGGCGCGCCGCCCGGACCGCGCCCGACGGCAGTCTGGTGCCGCTCGCCGAGCAGGACCGGGGCCGGTGGGACACCGCCTCGATCGCCGAGGGGGTCGTGATCCTGCAGGCGGCCCTCGCCCGCGACCGGCTGGGCGAGTTCCAGGCCCAGGCCGCCGTCGCGGCACTCCACGCCGACGCGCGCAGCGCCGAGGAGACCGACTGGGTGCAGATCGTCGAGTGGTACGACGAGCTCGCGCGCCTGACCGACAGCCCGGTGGTCCGGCTCAACCGCGCGGTGGCCGTGGGCGAGGCCGACGGACCGCGCGCGGGCCTGGCGGCGCTCGCGGAGCTGGACGAGGCGCTGCCCCGCCACACGGCGGTGGCGGCGTACCTCCACGAGCGCGACGGCGACCTGGCGACGGCAGCACGCCTGTACGCCGAGGCGGCCCACAAGGCCCCCAACACCGCCGAGCGCGATCACCTCACCCGCCAGGCCGCCCGCCTCAACACCCGCCGCCGCCCCTGACTTCCCGAGCTGCCGCGAACTCAGGCTGTTCGTCGCGGCTTTCGCGGGCGACGGCAACCGCGCGACGATGCCTACGGCGCGCCGGGGAGCCGGACCGTGACGAGGAGACCGCCGGCGGGACGGGGGACCAGGTCGAGGGTCCCGCCGTGGGCGCGGACGATGCTGTGCACGATGGCCAGGCCGAGACCGACGCCGGCGTGCTCGTCGGTGCGTACGCGTTCCGTTCCGCGCCGGAAGGGCTCGATGAGGGTCGGCACCAGTTCCGGTGGGAGCGGACGGCCCGTGTTCTCGACCCGCAGCACGCTCGTGTCGCCGTGCGCCTCGGTGTGGACGGTCACGGTGCCGCCGGCGGGGAGGTTGTGGACGATGGCGTTCTGGACGAGGTTCGTCGCCATCCGCAGCAGGAGTTCCGCGGAGCCGCTGGTCCGGGCCGCCCCGCCGGTGACGTCGAGCGTGATCCGGCGCTCTTCGGCGAGGGGAAGCAGCGTTTCGGCGGCTTCCTCGGCGATGAGGGAGAGGTCCACGCCCTCACGGCGGAAGTTTCCGCGGTCGCCGCGGCTGAGCAGCAGGAGGGCCTCGGTGAGGTCGATCGCCCGCGCATTGACGGCGTGCAGGCGTTCGATGAGTTCGCCCCGGTCCCGTGTGGGGTCCTTGCGGGCGACGTCGATGAGGGTCCGCGAGATCGCCAGTGGGGTGCGCAGTTCGTGGGAGGCGTTCGCGGCGAACCGCCGCTGCTCGGCGACGTGGGACTCGAGTTGTTCGAGCATCAGGTCGAACGCGTCGGACAGTTCACGGAACTCGTCCTGGCGGCCCGTGATGCGGATCCGGTGGGACAGCGACCCGTTCCCGGCCATGCGTGCCGCGTGCGTGATCTGTGTCAGTGGTGCGAGCATCCGGCCGGCGAGGAGCCACCCTCCCACGAGGCCGAGCACCAGCAGGAGGACCAGTACCGCCGCTGCCCTCGGGGCGAACACGCGCAGGAGGTTGGACCGGACGGGAAAGACGCCGTGGGTGGGGTTGCCGGTGGAGCCGGGGACGATGAGCGCGCGGTCGGGGACGTAGCGCAGGAGGAAGACCCACACCGCGGCGAGCAGCAGGACGCCGGCGAGCATGAGGAATCCGGCGTAGCTGAGGGTGAGCTTGGAGCGAACGCTCAGCCCGCGCGCCCTATCCACGGTCCGCTCCCTCGTGTCCGGCCTCCGGTCGGGTGTCGATGCGATAGCCGACGCCGGGCACGGTGGCGATGATCCACGGTTCGCCGAGCCGTTTGCGCAGGGCGGAGACGGTGATGCGCACGGCGTTGGTGAGCGGGTCGACGTTCTCGTCCCAGGCCCGTTCCAGCAGCTCTTCGGCGCTGACGACCCCGCCCTCGGCGGCGACGAGGACTTCCAGCACGGCGAACTGTTTGCGGGTGAGCGCGACGTAGCGCCCGTCGCGGAAGACCTCCCGGCGGAAGGGGTCGAGCCGCAGGCCGGCGATCTCGCGGACCGGGGGCCGGGCGTGCCCGCGCCTGCGGTCGAGCGCCCGCAGCCGCAGGACGAGCTCGCGCAGCTCGAACGGTTTGGTGAGGTAGTCGTCGGCGCCGAGCTCGAAGCCGGAAGCCTTGTCGTCGATCCGGTCGGCGGCGGTGAGCATCAGGATCGGAATGCCGCTGCCGGAGGCGACGATCCGCCGGGCGACCTCGTCGCCGGAGGGGCCGGGGATGTCGCGGTCGAGGACCGCGAGGTCGTAGGAGTTGACGCCGAGCAGTTCCAGGGCCGAGTCGCCGTCGCCGGCGATGTCGGCGGCGATCGCCTCCAGCCGCAGACCGTCACGGATCGCTTCCGCCAGGTAGGGCTCGTCCTCCACGATCAGTACGCGCATGTCCGAACCCTAAGCAACAGGACAGGTCGCCGACGTCCGCGCAGGCGTGCGCGAGGGCGTGCGCCACCAGCGGCGCGACGCCAGCCCGGCCAGCACGGCGCCGGCGGCGTTGACCAGGACGTCGTCCACGGAGGACACCCGGTCCAGCCGCAGGACGTACTGAGCGGTCTCGACCAGGACCGAGCAGCCCGCCCCGAGCGCCAGGATCCGCGGCACGGACGCCAGTGCCGCGAACCGCATCGGGGCGAAGAACCCCAGCGCCGCGAAGACCAGCAGGTTGCCGACGGTCCCGAGCGCCCCCATCGTGACCAGGTCCCGCAGCGGTACGAGGCTGACCCGGCCCGGCACGATGCCGGCCCCGGAGCCCGGCATCATGGTCATCCATACGAACGGCACCGTCCCGTGGACCATGCCCACCTCGGCCAGCGACATCCGCCACGGCGACGCGAGGCCGGCGGCGCGCCGGCGGCGGGTCAGCGCCCATGCCACCAGCACCGCCGGCGGCAGCCCGACCAGCGTCATCAGCACCACACCGTTGAACGTGTCGAAGCAGCCGTGCCACCGCCCGGCCATGCACGTCGGAGCGGACATCATGAGCGGCCGCCGTACGACGAACAGCGCGCTCGCCACGGCGAGGAGCGCCAGGCCGAGGAGCACGGTCCTGCGCGTGCGGCGGGACGGCGCCGACAGGGATGCGGTGTGGTTCATGCCCTCATTGGAGACGGAGGGCCGTTGCGGGGGCGTATGCGGTTTTCGATACGTCCACGATATGCGCCGGGTCCGCGAGGATCAGAATCGGCTGAAACTCGCCCATGCCAGCGGAAACAGACGCTGCGGCACACACGTTCGACGATCTGGAAGAAGAATCAAGGAGCTCCACCCAAGGAGTAACGCCGTGCGCGTACTGTTCACCGGCCCCGCTGCCGCAGGCCACCTGTTCCCGATGGTGCCCACCGCCCAGGCGCTCCAGGCCGCCGGGCACCAGGTGCTGTTCGCCGGTTCGGCCCCGCTCGACCAGCTGCGGCAGACCGGCATCCCCACCGTCGAGATCGGCGACGGCTCGACGCTGATGGAGGCCTTCCGGCGCGCCTCGGACAACACCGAGCCGCAGTTCGTCACGGACGGCAAGAGCGAGGAGGACATGCAGCGGCAGGCAGCGGCCGGTTTCGCGGAGCACAGCCGGGTCACCATCGACGGCCTGTTCGCGGTCGCCACCGCCTGGCAGCCGGACCTCATCGTCCACGCCGCCTTCCAGGCCGCCGCACCCCTGGTCTCGGCGGCCCTCGGCATACCCGCCGTGGTGCACAACTTCGGTGTGATGTCCGGCTTCGACATGGTCGGCCGGCTCGCCGGCGTCCTGGCGGACGAGTACCGGGCCCGTGAGCTCGAAGGCCCGGCGACCCATACCGTCCTCGATGTCGTACCCGCCTCACTCGGCGGGGACGGAACCGGCCTGCGCGTCCGCTACGTGCCGTACAACGGCGGCGGCACGGTGCCCGGCGATCTCGTGGCCCGGGGCTCCCGGCCCCGGATCGCCGTCACCCTCGGTACGGTCGTGACGGCCTTCGCGGGCGTCGACCCGGTCAGCCGGGTGATCGCCGAAGCCGCCTCCGTCGACGCCGAGTTCCTGCTCGCCGTGGGCGACACCGACCTGAGCCCGCTCGGCACCCTCCCCGACAATGTCCGCCCCCTGCCGTGGGTGCCGCTGGCCCAGCTGCTGGACACCGCCGACGCGGTCGTGCACCACGGCGGCTCCGGCACCATGCTCACCGCTGCCGCCCGGGGCGTCCCCCAGCTGATCCTCCCGCAGGGCGCCGACCACTTCATCAACGTCGACGCCGCGACGGGCCTGGGCTTCGCCCTGCGCGCGAGCGGCGACAGCGTGGACGCCGACCTGCTCGGCCGGCTGCTCACCGACGACGACCTCCGCAAGGCCGCCGCCACCACCCAGGCCGAGATATCCGCGCTCCCCTCCCCCACCGACCTGGTCGCCTCCTTCGAGGCCCTCCGGTAGCGCCGCCCCTCAGGGGCGCGGGCGGGCGACGGCTCGTACGCCACCGGCCGGTTCCGGCCGGCTGGGGCCGGATGCGTGGCCCCCGTACGGGCCACGCACCCGGGGGATCAGGCCCCAGCGCACGCCGAGGGCCGGGCCGTGGTGATCTCCACCCACCACGTGGAGTCCGTCGCCCGGGCCGCCGACCGCGTCGTGGTCATGGCCGAGGGCGACATCGTCGCCGACGGCCCCACCTCCGAGGTCATCGTCGCCTCGCCCGCACACAGCCCCGGGACAACGGGCTCACTGAGACGGGTCCGCGCGCCGCCAGGGGATCTCGGCCCACACCTGCTTGCCGCCGCTGAGGGGCACCGAGCCCCAGGACATCGCCGTCGCCTCGACGATGAGCAGCCCGCGACCGCCGGTCGCCTCCCAGCTCACCGACACCGGTTTGACGGGGCTGCGCGGCGACGCGTCGTTCACGGAGATCCGCAGCCGGTCCGTCGAGAGGGTCAGATCCATCCCCACCTCGCCCTGGGTGTGCGCGATGGCGTTGGTGACCAGCTCGGACACGATCAGCAGAGCCGTGTCGAGTTCCTCCACCACTCCCCAGGACCGCAGGGTGCGCGCGGTGAAGCGGCGCGCGTGCAGGACCGCCTTGGGCAGCCGCCACACCGTCCAGTGGCTCCGCTTCGGCCGGCCCCGTGTGCCGTCGTAGCGCAGCAGGAGCAACGCCACGTCGTCGTCGCGGCGGCCCACGCGCATGACCAACTCGTCGGCCAGCCCTCCGACATCGACCGGGTCGGCCTCGGCGGCCACGTCGCACACCCGTCGCATGCCCTCCTCCACGTGCAGCCTGGCGGACTCGACCAGCCCGTCCGTCAGCAGGATGAGCAGGGTCCCGGGGAGCAACCCGATCTCGGTCATGGGGAATTCGGCCTCCTCCAGCACGCCGAGGGGCGGCCCTCCTTCGACCACCATTTCCTCGGTGACGCCGTCGGGGTGGCGCAGGATCGGCGGCAGGTGGCCGGCCCGTACGACGCGGGCGATGCCCTCCTCCATGTCCAGGTCCACGTACCCGCAGGTGGCGAACAGGTCGGTCTCCATGCCGACGAGCAGCCGGTTGGCCCGCGCGACCACCACGTCGGGCGGGTGGCCCTCCACCGCGTAGGCCCTGACCGCCGTCCGCATCTGGCCCATGATGGTGGCGGCTCCCGCGCTGTGCCCCTGTACGTCTCCGATGACGAACGCCACATGACCGTCGCCGAGCGGAATGACGTCGTACCAGTCGCCGCCGACCTCGAGCCCGGCCGTCGCGGGCAGGTAGCGGGCGACCGCGACCCCGCCCGGCAGCTCCGGGAGCTTACGGGGCAGCAGGCTGCGCTGGAGCATGGTGGCGAGTTCGTGCCCCGCGTCCAGTGCGTGGGCGCGGACCAGCGCCTGCCCCACCAGCCCCGCGGTCGCGGTCAGCAGGGACCGCTCCTCGGGTCCGAACCGGTGCTCCGTGGCCCACCCCACCAGGCACACGCCGATCATCCGGCCTTCGGCGGGCAGCGGCAGCACCGCGAGACCGCCGGGCCCGACGCCCAGGAGACCGGGTTCGAGGTCCGCGCCCGGCGGCCACAGGCTCATGTGTCCGCCGCGCAGCGCGCTCTGCAGGGTGGGCAGGTCGCTGAGCGATACGTCGGGCCACTCGGACCGCCATTCCGCGCGCCACATCCCGGGCCAGGCGTCGGGCTCGGGAGGGTCGAGGGCGGTGACCCGGAGCCGTTCGAGCTCCAGTTCGCCGACCGCGACCCGGCAGGCGCCGAGCGGCTCGCGCAGGGCGGCGACCACCAGGCGGCTGACCTCGCGGATGGTCGCCGCCCCGGCCAGCGTGGCCGACAATCGCTGCACGACGGAGACCTCGTCGGCGCTGGGGCGCAGATAGGTGGCGTCGGCCACCACGCCCAGCACGCGCCGGGGGGTGCCGGCGGAGTCCACCTCCACCCGGCAGCGCAGCCCGAGCCAGCGCAGCTCGCCGTTCGGGCGGCGGATCCGGAAGGCCAGCTGCTGTCCGGCCGCGGCGGCCAGCCGGTCCGGCTCCACGATCGCCATCAGTGCGGGCATGTCGTCGGGAACGGCGCAGGCGAGCAGGGTCTCCACCTGCCCGTCGAACTGGTCGGGGGGCAGACCGAGCAGTTCGAGCACGTGCGCGTGGGCCTCCATGCGGCCGGTGCCCAGATCCAGGATGAACGCGCCGCCCTGGTCGGGCACCAGCGACTGGCCCAGATGCGCCTGCGGGGCCTTGCGCCCGGCGAACCGAGCGGCGACCGATTCGAGTCCGGCGGCCACCTGATCGGCGTAGAGCTCCAGGAGGCTGCGGTCGTCGGCGCTGAAGCCGTCCCCCACCTCGCCGGCGACGACCAGGCACCCGAGCTCCTGGTCGCCGTGTCCGAGCGGCAGCGCGCCCAGCGAGATCGTGGCCGGCGACTGGGGGGCGCCGTTCCCGACCCGGGTGGGGAAGTGGTGGGGGTCGTCCTCGACGAACGCGGCGAGTTCCTTGGGCGTCAGCCACAGGGGGCGGCCGGAGCGGAAGGCGTTGGCGGCGGGCGAATGACCGGCCACGGCGAGGATCGCGGGCAGTCCGTAGAGGACCCCGCGGTTTCCGGTCAGCTCGGCCAGATGGAGTTCCCTGTGCTGGTCGGCGACCACGTAGACAGCGGCGAGCTCGGCCCCGCAGAACGCAAAGCGATGTCTGGTCACCGTCCGTGTCGCCTCCTGCCGAGGGCATCCCGCGGCACGCCCTCTCCCTCCATGCTGTCCCGCACGGGACGGTTCGGGCGAGTCGGAACGCGGTCCGGAGGGCCGGACGCCGCTACGCTGCGTGAAGCGAGCGTGACGGGAAGGATGCATCGGGTTCGATGGGGACACAACTGGTTGCGCGTACGAAGACCCGCCACACGGGGAGGCCGGCCCTCGTGGAATCCACCCACAGCGGCTTGACCGATCAACCTGCGGCAACGTAACTTCGACCGCACCCGCCCACGAGCCGCTGGAAGGAGCGAAGCCGGATGTCGACCATCTCCGAACTGCCTCGCTCCGCACACCAGATCGCCTGGGCTCCGGGTCGCGTGGCACACGGCTGCTGAACAGCCCCCTCACCGGCGTGCCCGATCGCGGCCCCGGCACCTTCTCATCTCTGTCATCACTTACGGCACTTCGTTGTGTGCCGATGTGTCGCGCTGCGGTATGCCGGGCTGCGACCACGAAGAGAGAAAGCTCCTGTACATGGCGATTATCACGGTCAACGGGAACGAAGCACCGATCTCACCGGCCGCACCCCACACCACGGTGCTGGATTTCCTGCGCGAGCGCGGCCTCACCGGCACCAAGGAGGGCTGCGCCGAGGGTGAGTGCGGCGCCTGCTCGGTCCTGGTGGCCCGTCCCGGGGTCAACAAGCCCACGGACTGGGTGGCGGTCAACGCCTGCCTGGTCCCTGTCGCGGCGCTCGACGGCCAGGAGGTCATCACCTCCGAAGGCCTCGCCGCCGCCGGCGCGTCCGGCGAGCCGGCCGGGCTGCACCCCGTACAGGAGGAGATGGCAGTCCGCGGCGGCTCCCAATGCGGTTACTGCACACCGGGGTTCATCTGCAGCATGGCCTCCGAGTACTACCGGCCCGACCGCTGCGCGCACCCGAAGGCGGAGGCAGAGGCGGCCGACGCCACCGACTCCGGCTCCGACTCCGACTCCGAGCACGGTCCGAACGGTTTCGATCTGCACGCACTGAGCGGGAACCTGTGCCGCTGCACCGGCTACCGCCCCATCCGCGATGCCGCGTTCGCCGTCGGCGCGCCCGCCGAGAACGACCCCCTGGCGCGGCGCCGCGAGCAGTCCCCGCCCGCACCCGTCGCGACCGCGTACACCCGGGACGACAGCACGTTCCTGCGGCCGGCCACCCTGTCGGACGCGCTGCGGCTCCTGCGCGAGCGGCCCGACGCGGTGGTCGTCGCCGGCAGCACCGACTGGGGCGTGGAGGTGAACATCCGTTCCCGCCGCGCCGGTTGTGTGGTCGCGGTCGACCGGCTGCCCGAACTGCGGGAACTGCGCGTCGAGTCCGGCCACATCGAGATCGGGGCGGCGCAGACGCTCACGGAGATCGAACGCCGCCTCGACGGCAGCGTCCCCCTGCTGGCGGAGCTGTTCCCCCAGTTCGCGTCCCGGCTCATCCGCAACAGTGCCACCCTCGGCGGCAACCTCGGTACCGGCTCCCCCATCGGTGACAGCCCGCCGGTCCTGCTCGCGCTGGAGGCGTCGGTGGTGCTCGCCGGCGTCGACGGTGAACGCGAGGTCCCCCTCCGCGACTACTTCACCGGCTACCGGCAGAGCGTGCGCCGCCCCGGCGAGCTGATCCGCGCGGTGCGCGTCCCGCTGCCGCTGTCGCCGGTCACGGCCTTCCACAAGATCGCCAAACGGCGCTTCGACGACATCTCCAGCGTGGCGGTCGCCTTCGCGCTCGACATCGAGGACGGGACCGTACGCAAGGCACGCATCGGCCTGGGCGGCGTGGCCGCCACCCCGATCCGCGCCCTCGCCGCCGAGGCGGCCCTGGAGGGCGAACCGTGGACGGCGGCGACCGCCGAGGCCGCGGCCCGCGTGCTGCGGAACGAGGGCACGCCGATGGACGATCACCGCGCCAGCGCCGGCTACCGCTCGGCGATGCTCGGCCAGAGCCTGTTGAAGCTGTACGCGCGAACCACCGAGGCGGTGTCGTCATGAGCCAGTTGTCCCAGCGTCCCGAAAAGCCTGTCGTCGGGCTGTCGATGCCACACGAGAGCGCCACCCTGCACGTCACCGGCGCCGCGCTGTACACCGACGACCTGGTCCACCGCACCAAGGACGTCCTGCACGCCTACCCGGTGCAGGTCATGAAGGCCCACGGCAGGATCACCGCGCTGCGCACCGGGCGCGCGCTCGCCGTGCCCGGTGTGGTCCGCGTGCTGACGGGGGCCGACGTACCCGGTGTCAACGACGCCGGAATGAAGCACGACGAACCGCTCTTCCCCGACGAGGTCATGTTCCACGGCCACGCCGTCGCCTGGGTGCTCGGCGAGACCCTGGAGGCGGCCCGGCTCGGTGCGGCGGCCGTCGAGGTGGAACTCGACGAACAGCCCTCCGTGATCACGCTGCGGGAAGCGATCGCGGCGGACAGTTTCCACGGCGCCCGGCCGGTGATGGTGACCGGTGACGTCGACGCCGGCTTCGCCGACTCCGCGCACGTGTTCACCGGCGAGTTCCAGTTCTCCGATCAGGAACACTTCTATCTCGAGACGCACGCGGCGCTGGCCCTCGTCGACGAGAACGGGCAGATGTTCGTCCAGAGCAGCACCCAGCATCCCTCGGAGACGCAGGAGATCGTCGCGCACGTCCTCGGCCTGCACAGCCACGAGGTGACCGTGCAGTGCCTGCGGATGGGCGGCGGTTTCGGCGGCAAGGAGATGCAGCCGCACGGGTTCGCGGCCATCGCCGCTCTCGGCGCCAGGCTGACCGGCCGGCCGGTCCGGGTGCGGCTCAACCGGACCCAGGACCTGACCATGTCGGGCAAGCGCCACGGGTTCCACGCCACGTGGAAGATCGGCTTCGACGCCGAGGGCCGCATCCAGGCCCTGGACGCCACCCTGACCGCGGACGGCGGCTGGAGCCTGGACCTGTCCGAGCCCGTGGTGGCCCGCGCGCTGTGTCACATCGACAACACCTACTGGATCCCGCACGCGCGCGTCACCGGCCGCATCGCGAGGACCAACAAGGTCTCCAACACCGCCTTCCGCGGCTTCGGCGGACCGCAGGGCATGCTGGTGATCGAGGACATCATGGGCCGGTGCGCTCCGCTGCTCGGCCTGGATCCGATGGAGCTGCGCGAACGCAACTTCTACCGGCAGGGCCAGGCGACGCCGTACGGACAGCCGGTCCTGCACCCCGAACGGATCTCCACCGTATGGCGGCAGGTCCGGGAGGACGCCGCCCTCGCCGAGCGCAGGCAGGAGATCGCGGCCTTCAACGCCGCGCACCCGCACACCAAGCGGGCGCTCGCGCTCACCGGGATCAAGTTCGGCATCTCCTTCAACCTCACCGCCTTCAACCAGGCCGGCGCGCTGGTGCTGGTCTACAAGGACGGCTCGGTCCTGATCAACCACGGCGGCACCGAGATGGGGCAGGGCCTGCACACCAAGATGCTGCAGGTGGCCGCGACCACGCTGGGCATCCCGCTGCACAAGGTGCGGCTGGCCCCGACGCGCACGGACAAGGTGCCCAACACCTCCGCCACCGCGGCCAGTGCCGGGGCGGACCTCAACGGCGCGGCGGTGAAGAACGCCTGCGAGCAGATCCGCGAGCGGCTGTTGCGGGTGGCCGGCACCCAGCTGGGTGCGAACGCCTCGGACGTGCGCATCGTCGAGGGCGTCGCGCGCGTCCTCGGCAGCGACAAGGAGCTGGCCTGGGACGAGCTGGTGCGCACCGCGTACTTCCAGCGGGTCCAGTTGTCGGCGGCCGGCTTCTACCGGACCGAGGGCCTGCACTGGGACGCGAAGGCCTTTCAAGGCTCCCCGTTCAAGTACTTCTCCTACGGCGCCGCCGCGACCGAGGTGGAGGTGGACGGCTTCACCGGCGCGTACCGGATCCGGCGGGTGGACATCGTGCACGACGTCGGCGACAGCCTCTCCCCGATGATCGACATCGGTCAGGTCGAGGGCGGCTTCGTGCAGGGCGCGGGCTGGCTGACCCTGGAGGACCTGCGGTGGGACGCCGGAGACGGCCCGAACCGCGGCCGGCTGCTGACCCAGGCGGCGAGCACCTACAAGCTGCCGAGCTTCTCGGAGATGCCCGAGGAGTTCCACGTCAGGCTGCTGGAGAACGCCACCGAGGAGGGCGCGGTCTACGGGTCCAAGGCGGTGGGTGAGCCTCCGCTGATGCTGGCGTTCTCGGTGCGGGAAGCCCTGCGGCAGGCGGCCGGGGCATTCGGGCCCGCGGGAGTCAGCGTGGAACTCGCCTCCCCCGCGACTCCGGAGGCGGTGTACTGGGCGATCGAAGCGGTCCGCGCGGGCGGTTCGCGGCACGACGGTCACGCTCCCGGCGCCGGCGAGACCCCTGCCGAGGCAAGCGCCTTGAGTCATGCCTGACATGACGTGGGTGGCCGCGGTCGCGCGGTTGCGGGAACGCCGGGAACCCGGCGTGCTCGTGACCGTCGCGACCGTGCGCGGCCACGCGCCCCGCCGGGCCGGGGCCAAGCTCCTCGTGGGACGGACCGAGACCTGGGGGTCGATCGGCGGCGGCAACATCGAGGCCGTCGCCATCGACCGGGCGCGCGAGCTGAACGGCGCGGCCCGTCCGGAGCCGGAGCTCATGGAGTTCGCCCTCAACGACAAGGTCACCGGCCCCCACGGCGTGCAGTGCTGCGGCGGTGCCGTCACCGTTCTGCTGGAGCCGCTGCCGGTGGTCCAGGCGGTGGCGGTCTTCGGCGTCGGGCACGTCGGACTGGAGCTGGCACGCATCCTCGCCCGTCACCACCTCGATCTGCACCTGATCGACAGCCGCCCCGACATGCTCTCCGGCGAACGGCTCGGCGTGCTCGCGGACGCGGTGGCGCAGATCCACGTGCACCACACCCCGCTGCTTCCGGAGGAGGTGCTCGGGGAGCTGCCGCCCGGCACGCACGTACTGATCATGACCCATGATCACGCCGAGGACGCCGCGCTCTGCGACGCCGCCTTGCGCACCGCCGGTCTCGGCTCGATCGGGCTGATCGGCTCGGCCGCCAAATGGGCGAGGTTCCGCCGGCGCCTGGCCACCGAGGGCGGCCACGAGACCGCCGCCATCGACCGGATCAAGACCCCGATCGGGATCCCCGGGATCGCCGGGAAGGAACCGGCCACGATCGCGTTGAGCGTGGCGGCGGACCTGCTCCGGACCTTCGAAGGCGCCCGGTCCTGAGGGGTGCCCCCGGACCGCACGTGCCGGGGGCACCCCTGCGTCCGCCGCTACGGACCGCTCACGGCCATGGCGTGGCCGAGCAGGCCCTCCTTCACGTACGGCCTCTCGCAGTCCGCCCTGTTGGAGACGAAGTGGTCGAAGACGGACGGTATGTAGCACCGGTAGAGCGGCACCGAGCCCGACAGCGGCTTCGTGTGCACGTATCCGACCGGGCCGAGGGGCTGGTGGCCCTCGCACCCCGGGTCGGGGGTGAGGAGCGAGTGGTCCGCCACCTTGCACTCGTAGAGCCGGACCGTGCCGGGCGCGGGGTCGCGCAGCACGTTCCAGACCGCCTCGTGGGTGAAGCCGGCGGGCAGGGGGCGTGAGGAGGCCAGGTGCCCGGCGTGGGGGCGGTAGCCGCCGGACCAGGGGTGCGTAGGGGCCGGAGTGACCGCGGGCCCGCTCCCACGTGCGCAGGTAGCCCTCGGCGCCCTGCATGAGCTCGTCCACCACGTCCTGGCCGCCGGTGACCCGGATGTCCTCGATCCAGTCCGGTACGAGGCCGTAGTGGGTGCCGCCGCCGTCCGTGTTGACGTCCCAGACGCGCCGGCCGGTGACTTGCCTGTCGAGGACCGAGCCGCCGTCGGGGCTGCGGAAGGGGTAGCGGACGGGGTGTGCGGACGGGGTGTGCGGCCGCGGCCCGGGGGCCGGGCAGCCAGGCGAAGCCGTTCATGTCGGTGCCGATGCCGTACCCGGCGCCGGCCGAGGACCAGGGTGACCATCGCGAGGACCAGGCCGATCAAGACGTACCGGCTTCGTCCGAAGACGCTTCGTCGATCCATACCCGTCCCTTTCACGAAGCGTTCAGGACACTGCGGAGATGGTCTTCGGCCGCCGGCCCGCGCGATCCGGGGGCGGGGCTCAGCCCGCCCGGTGCACCGCTCCCGCCGCATGGGCGCGGACCAGGGCCAGGTAGTCCGCCGCCAGGCGGTGGCAGTCGCCGGGCCACCGCGCGGAGACGTAGTTGCCGTCCTTGACGGTGAAGCCGCGTCCGGGCCGGGCTGCGGTGTCGCGCAAAGGCAGCGGCGGGCCGGCGAGGAAGTGGCGCGGGTCGGCGAGCGCCGCGGTGACCTCCTGCTGCACGGTGGTGGGGTACGTGCGGTAGTAGCGCCCCAGCCAGAGCCGGGTGAGGTTCCATCCGGTCAGCTCCAGCAGGGACGTCAGCGCCGTCGTCCGCCGGCCGTGGAGGACCGAGCGCCCGGTGGCGGGATCCTTGGCCCGGGCCGCGAGCAGCACGCCGTGGCAGACGGCTCCCACCGGCAGCCCCTGGGTGAAGAGCCGGGCGAACAGCTGCTGGGCGGTGGCGTCCTCGAGCAGCGTCCGCATGCCCGCGGCGTGGCCGCCGGGTACGAAGAGGCCCGTGATGGCGGCCGGGTCCACGTCCGCGGACGCCGCGTACTCCGCGTACTCCGCGTACGAGGAGGGGGCGCGGAAATGGGGGTCCTCGGTGAGGCGCCGGTAGGCGGCCAGTTCGGCACGGCGGGTCATCAGCCAGGGCGACAGCCAGGAGAACCCGAGGTCCGTGAGCCGGGGGTCAGCGAGCGCGACCTTCGAGGGCATGCCTCCCGGGGCGTACCGCAGCCGGCACCGGCCCGCGCCCCCGGGTCGCGACGCGGCCGGCGGCGGGTGAGGAACTTCACCGCAGGCGGGGCGCCGGCCGACCGCGCGCGTTGCTAGATTGTCCGGCGGCCGGATCCAAGGCCCCGGACGAGATGCGCCGTACCCGGTCACGCACGACGACGCGCGAGGTGCTGCACGAGCAGCGCCTTACGCTGTCCGCACCCGGGCAGCGTCCTCGTCGAGCAGGATGGGCCGAACGCCATGACCGTGCCACTCACCAGCAGCCTGTACCGGACGACCGCGCATGCCGCGGGAGGCCGTACCGGATCCGTCCGCACGGACGACGGGCGCCTGGACGTCCGCCTCGCCCCGCCGCGCAAGAAGGTGCCCGGGACCACCAATCCGGAGCAGCTGTTCGCGGCCGGTTTCGCCGCCTGCTTCACCTCCGCGCTCGCCGAGGTCGCCGCCGAGTTCGGGGCGGACGCCACCGCCGCGCGCGTGGCCTGCGAAGTGCAGCTCGGCACCACGGACACGCCCGCCGGCTACGGCCTCGCGGTGGCCCTCACGGTCAGCCTGCCGGGGTGGCGCGCGGCGGACCTCCAGCCCCTGCTGCACCGCGCGGACGCGGTCTGCCCCTACGCGCAGGCCGTACGCGGCAACGTACCGCTGACGCTGCTGGCCGTGGACGACCCCGCCGACGACGACCGTGCCTGAGCCCGGGCCGGCGGCGGCGCCCGTCCCGGGTGGACCCGGCGTGCCGGTGCCCGAGTACGGCGCCTGGCTGCGGCGCGGCATCAGCCGCGACGGCGGCCCCCTGATCGAGGACCGCGAAGTGGTGTGGCTCCAGGCCGGGCCCTACTACGCCGACAGCCGGGGCTTCGCCGGTACGACGTCCTTCGACGGCTCGCGGGTGCGCTTCCGCCACCTCAGGGGCGAGCCGGGCGAGGACACGGGCACCTTCCGGCGGGAGGGTGCGAACCTCGTCGAATGGGGCACCAATCCGGACGGCGGCACCTTCCTGGAGGTCTGGACCCCGCTGCCCGGCGCCGAGGGTGTCACCGGCTCCTGGTCCGGACCGGACCACCACGTGGTGCGCGTCGGCCCGCACGTGGTGCACGTCGACTCCCTTACGGGCACGTACTGGCTGCTGTGACGTCGCGAAGGGCGCCGCGCCCGGCCGCCGGACGTGCACGGCGTCACGTGCACGGCGTCACGTGCACGGCGTCACGGAGCGTGGGCCTCACGGAGCGTGGGCCTCACGGTGCGCCGGACGAGCCCCGTCGCGAGCGGGTGTCGAGGATCCCGGCGGTGAACTCCGCCAGCTGCTCGCGCAGTTCCTCGCGGGGCACCCCCTTGTCTCCGGCCAGGTAGGCGACGAGGTCGGCCCGGGTGGCGGCGAGCAGGGCGTGGGCGGTGAAGCCGGTGTCGGCCGGGCCCGGGATCTGCTCCAGCAGGTCCCGGAGCAGGGCGTGCCACCGCTCGTAGTGCGCCGTCCGGTAGGGACTGTCCGCGCCGGTTCCCTCCAGGGCCAGCGCGAGGTGGCGGTTGTCGAGCTTGAAGCACAGGACGGCGTCCAGCAGGGCGGGTACGCGCCGGAGCGGCGGGGTCGTGGGCCCCAGCGGTGGCGGACCGTCCTCAACGGCGCTCCTGACCGGTTCGAGCCGTGCCTCGTACAGCGCGCCGATCAGCCCGGTGCGGTCGCCGAAGGCCCGGAAGAGCGTTCCCTTGCCGACGCCGGCCGCTGCCGCGATATCGGCCATCGTCACGTCCTCGGGGCTCCGGCAGTGGGCGAAGAGGTCGTCGGCGGCGGCGAAGACGGCTGCCCGGTTGCGGGCCGCGTCCTTGCGCGGACTGCGCTGCTCGGTCATGGGGATCCTCCGGTTGCGATGCGGACCGGCGGTCCGTATCGTTCGCCGAAGAAGCGGACCACTGGTCCGCATCGTACGGGACGGAGTACCCCCATGCCCACATCCACCGCACCGGCGGATCTGTACCGCCACAGCCTGCGCCTGCTCCTGGCCAAGGACATTCCCGGCTGGGTCGGCCTGTGGGCCGACGAGGGCGTGATGGAGTTCCCCTTCGCTCCCGCGGGATGGCCCGAACGGCTGGACGGCCGGGAAGCCATCGCCGCCTACATGCGCGACTACCCCGACCACATCGACCTGCACGACTTCCCGGACGTTCGGGTCCACGAGAGCACCGAGGCCGGGACCATCGTGGTCGAGATGCGCGGTGTGGGCCGGCTCGTCGCGACGGACAGCCCCTTCGACATGACGTACATCGCCGTCGTGACCGTCCGCGACGGACGCTTCACCTCCTACCGCGACTACTGGAACCCCCTCGCCGTCCAGGCGCCCGGGATGGACTTCACGGGGAGCGGCGCCCGATGAACCCCACCGGAACCGCTCTGGTCACCGGCGCCACCGGCACCACCGGCGGCCGGACCGCCGCGCAGCTGATCGCCGCCGGCCACCGCGTCCGGGCCGCGGGCCGTCGAGCCACCCCGCTCCCCGGAGCGGACCCGGTCCGCTTCGACTGGTACGACGCCACCACCTTCGGCGACGCCCTCGACGGGGTCGACCGTGCCTACCTCGTCCCGCCCATCGGCGACCCGGACCCGGCCGCGGTGATGATGCCCTTCCTCCGCGAGGCCCGCGCCGCCGGCGTGCGCCGCGCCGTCCTCCTCAGCTCCTCGGCCATCCCCGCCGGCGGGCCCGCGGTCGGGGCGGTGCACCAGGCCCTGCCCGGCCTGTTCGAGCAGTGGGCGGTCCTGCGGCCTTCCTGGTTCATGCAGAACTTCACGGGCACGCACGCGCACGCCGACAGCATCCGCGCCGAAGGGCTCATCCGGACGGCGGCCGGGGCCGGCCGGGTCGGCTTCGTCGACGCCGACGACATCGCCGCCGTCGCCGTACGCGCCCTGACGGACGACCGGGCGCCCAACACCGACCTGGTCCTGACCGGCCCGGAGGCACTCAGCCACGACGACATCGCCGCGATCGTCACCCAGGTCACCGGCCACCCCGTGGTCCACCACCGCTTGGCCTACGAGGACATGCGCGACCGTCTGGCCGCGGTGATACCCCCGGAGTTCGCCGCGATGCTGGCCGCGATGGACCGCGCCATCGCCGAGGGGGCCGAGGACCGCACCACCGACACCGTCGAGCGCCTCACCGGCCGCCCGCCGAACCCGTTCCGCGTGGTCGCCGCACGGGAACTGCGTGCCGGGCCCGTTCCGCGCGGATGAGCGTGCCGGGTCGCCGCCATGCCGGGCAGGAGTCGTTGACGGTGCCCCGGACGGCCTCGTCGCCTCCGGCGAGCTGCGCGTCGCGGAGACCACCGCCCACCCCCTGACCCAGATCTCCGACGCCCACGCGGCGTCCACCGGCGGGCCACGTCCGAGGCAGCTCGGCATCACCGCCGACCAGGCCGCGCATGTCGTGTACGGCGGCCGGGTGGAACCACCGTCTCCGGCGGTGCGAGTCCGGCGCCCCGCAGCACCGGCACCCTCTCCGACACGGCCACGGCGGACGCGGCGGAGCCCGACCCCGTGCCCGGCAACGACAGTGCCACGGCGAACACCACCGTGAACAACGCCCGCGGCTGCACGATCATCGGCACCAGCGGCGCGGACACGCTGAACGGCGGCTACTGCACCGACGTGATCTGCGGTCTCGGCGGCAATGACACGATCCGCCCGAGCTACGGCAACGACACCGTCCACGGCGGTGCGGGCAACGACGACATCGACGGCGGCCACGGCGACGACACGCTGGCCGGCGGCGCCGGGAACGACACCCTGCTGAGGAACTACGGCAACGACCGGCTCAACACGGTCGACGCCGTCACCGGCAACGACACGGCGAACGGCGGCCTCGGCACCGACACCTGCACGACCGACCCGGGCGACGCCCGCATCAGCTGCCCGTAGGTCTGCGCCGGGCGGGACCGGCGTCCGCGGCGCCGGCCTTCCCGCCCGGGGCACCCTCGCGAGACACTGTGACCGACGCCTGAAGCGGAACCGGATGGCGCAACGCCTCTGGCTCCCGTTCCGGACATCGATCAGCATGAGGGCAGTGGGACCGGCGGACGAGATGGGCACGCATGCGCGCCACCGAGAACAACCAGGACTATCCCTTCGCTGCCACGAGCGCGGCCGCGGCACTGCTGGACGACTCCGGGACGGTCCTCGCCTGGACACCGGCGGCCGAAGCCCTCCTGGACCGCCGGTCCGCGGACGTGTGCGGCCGGCCGGCACGGGACCTCCTGGCCGACGCGGGCAGCTGGGAAGCCGTTCTCGCCCAGAGCGGGCAGAAAAAGCGGGAGGGCTTGGAGGGCCGGGAAGGCCCGGCGGGCTGGGAAGGCCGGGCCACGCTGCGGCACGGCTCGGGACGTGAGCTGGAGATCGGCTTCCGCGTCATCCCGCTGAACGACGGCGCACGCGAGGGCACGGCCCGCTGCCTCGTACTCGGCGCGCCGCTGGAGCTGGTCGCCCGCTGGCGGCAGGACCACGCCTTCACGCAGGAACTGTTCCTGCAGGGCCGCGTGGGTCTGGCCGTCTTCGACGCGGACCTGCGCCTGCTGCGGACGAACTCGCACCTGTTGCCGTACACCGGCGTGCCGGTCGACCTGTCCGGCCGGCGCCTGGCCGACTTCCTGTGGGCGGAGGACGCGCGGATCATCGACGACCGGCTGCGGGAGGTCATGCGCAGCGGGGTCCCCCTGATCGGTCTCAATACGACCGTGCGCACCTTGGACGACCCGAGAGGCGGCCGGGTCGTGACCATCCAGGCGTTCCGGCTGCAGGAACCCGACGGACATCCGATGGGTGTGGCGACGGTGTTCACCGACGTCACCGACCACGAGCGGTCGCGGGGGCGCCTGGACCTGCTGTACCGGGCGACCGGGGCGCTGGGCGGTTCGCTTTCCGTCCTGCGCACCGTGGAGGACCTGGTCAAGGTTCTGACGCCCGCGTTGGGCGACTGCGCCGCGGTGGATCTCGCGGAGACCGTTCTGACCGGAGGTGAACCACCCGCGGACGGGCGGCTCACGCTGCCCCTGATCCGGCTGGCCGTCGCCGGAGCGCAATCGGCGGCGCTGCGTACGGGGACGGCCCAGTTTCCGGTTCCTCTGGCCGCGGCCGTTCCCCACCCGAACGCGACCGAGGCGGGCGGGCGCGAAACGAGTCCGCCCGAGGGGCGGGGGTGCCGGGGAGAGCTGATCACCGGCCTCGGAACCCCGCCCACCGGGCCCGGGGACGACGCGGCCCCGGAGTGGGCGACGACCGTCCCGGGTGCGCATGCGGCGATGACGGCGCCGCTGTGCGCACGGGGCATCAGGTTCGGCAGGCTCACGCTCTGGCGCACGGGGGACTCTCCCCCGCCGGACGACGACGATCTGGCACTTCTGGAGGAGATCGCCGCCCGTGCGGCCGTCGCGGTCGACAACGCGCGGCGCTACACCAAGGAACGCCGCACCGCTGTGGGCCTCCAGCGCAGCCTCCTGCCGCCCGCCACCTCGGAGAGGCCCGCGCTGGAGGCCGCCGGTCTCTATCTGCCCGCCGACGCGGACAGCGGCGTGGGGGGCGACTGGTTCGACGTGATCCCCCTGTCGTCGGCCCGGGTCGCCCTGGTGGTCGGGGACGTCTCCGGTCACGGGCTGCACGCCACGGCCATGATGGGCCGCCTGCGCAGCGCCGTACGCGCGATGGCGGACCTGGAACTGGAACCCGAGGAACTGCTGGCGCACGTGGACGACATGGTGCTCCAGGTCGCCGCCGAGGCCGAGAGCGACGACCCGGAGGACGGCGACGCGGGCATACCGGTGCCCAGCGGACCGGCCGGGGCCACCTGCCTGTACGCCGTCTACGACCCGGTCACCCGGACGTGCGTCATGGCGAGCGCCGGGCACCCGCCGCCGGCCGTGGTCAGCCCGGACGGAACGGTGGAGTACGTCGAGCTGAGCCCCGGCCCGCCCCTGGGGGTCGGCGGTTGGCCCTTCGAGCCGGTCGAACGCGAACTGCCGCCGGGGAGCGTGCTCGCCCTGTACAGCGACGGCCTGATCGAACGCGGCGAGGGGGACATCGACCAGGGCATGGACGACCTGGCGGAGCGGCTGCTGCGCGCGGACGTACTGGGCCGGCCGCTGCGTCAGGCCCGGCACGACATCGTGGAAGGGCTGCCGCCGGGCAGGCTGCGGGACGACGTCACCCTCCTGTTGGCCCGTACCCGGGTGGTGGATCCCGGCTCCCTCGCGACCTGGTGGCTCGAAGCCGACCCGGCGATCGTCGGCGACGCACGCCATCTCGTCCTGGACCAGTTGACCGCCTGGGACCTCGACGAGCTGGCCTTCAGCACGGAGCTCATCGTCAGCGAGCTGGTCACCAACGCCATTCGTCACGCCGGCGGCCCGGTCCGCCTCCGCCTGATCCGGGCGGACACCCTGACGTGCGAGGTCTCGGACGCCAGCAACACGCAGCCGAGGATGCGGCGTGCGAGGAACTCCGAGGAAGGCGGCCGCGGCCTGTACATCGTCGCCCAGCTCTCGCACCGCTGGGGCAGCCGCTACACCAGGGGCGGCAAGACCGTCTGGTCCGAACAGAACCTTCCGCTCGCCTGATCGACGGGAATGCGCAGAGGCCCGGCGGAGCATTAAGGGGGAATCAACCGGACCTTAAGGCTGCCTTCGCTCCCCACGTCTCCGTGTCGGTCAAGAGGGTCGACCTGAGCGCTGTACGCGTCGATCACCCTCAGTGGGACGGCGTCCACCTGCGCCTTTGCACGTACTCCGTGAGCCTCGAGCGACCGCGGCGTGCCCCCGCACAGCACCCCGGGACCTCCCCACCGCTGGATTTGTCATGCCGCGACAAGGAATGAACTGGCGTGTGGCGGCGGGCGTATGCAGGACGGGGGAGACAGCGTCCATCGGATCGAGGAGTGTCCATGTCCCGCAAACGGACTATGAGTGCCATGAAGAAGCTCGTGCTCTCTGTCACCACGGGAACCCTGGTGACCGGAGGCGTCATCGCCACGGTGGCGACCGGCAACGCCTCCGTTCCCGACGTCGTGTGTCCGGGGTCGACGGTGACGCTGTCGGGCGAGGCCGGCCCGCCGGCGGCGACCAGCGGAACCTTCCCGGTGGGAACGAAGCTGAAGGTGACCAACCTCGACAACGGCCAAGCCACGACAGTCACGGTCAACGGCCCCTCAGGAAGCTGCGTCCTCCTCAACAACGCAGCCTTCGACAAGGTGCGCGAGCCGGGCAAGAACCTCATCCGCCGCGCACGCGTCGAGCGCGTGGGTGGCGGCGGCACGCCGACCGCAGGCCAGACGGGCGCGACGGGTGCGGCGGGCACGACAGGCGCGGCGGGTGGCCAGGCGCCGCCGGCCACGGGTGAGGTGGTGTGTCCGGGGTCGACGGTGACGCTGTCGGGCGAGGCGGGCCCGCCGGCGGCGACCAGCGGGACGTTCCCGGTGGGAACGAAGCTGAAGGTGACCAACCTCGACAACGGCCAAGCCACGACAGTCACGGTCAACGGCCCCTCAGGAAGCTGCGTCCTCCTCAACAACGCAGCCTTCGACAAGGTGCGCGAGCCGGGCAAGAACCTCATCCGCCGCGCACGCGTCGAGCGCGTGGGCTGAGCAGCCAGAGCCGCCGCGTACGGCATGTGGGCCCCGGTGACGAGCCGGGGCCCCTCGGTGGACAGGATGCCCGGCTCCGGCCGTCCGGGGGATCTCGCGGAGCGTCACACCCTCCTGACCCCGCCGCGCTACGGGGCGCCGCGCAGCCCCGGCTCTCGGCCGACTCTCGGCCGGCTCGCCGCGGGATCGATCGGCAGGGTGCACTGTGCCGCCGCCCCGTGCGTCAGGCCGAGCCTCGAACCGATCACGCCCTAGCGTGGCCCGGGAGACGATCCGGGCGGACCGCCGCCGGGATCCAGGCCCTACGGAGGCACCCTTGACCACGTCCCCCGCCCTCGCCGATCTCACCGGGGACTACGTCCTCGACCCCGCCCACACCCGGATCGGCTTCATCGCCCGCCACGCCATGGTGACCAAGGTCCGCGGCGCGTTCCACCAGTTCGACGGCACTGCCCACCTGGACGGCGCCGACCCGGCCCGCTCGACCGCCCAGCTGGTGATCAAGGCCGAGAGCATCGACACCGGCGTCGAGCAGCGCGACCAGCACCTGCGCACGAACGACTTCCTGGACGCTCCCACCTTCCCCGACATCACCTTCCGCACCACCTCGGTCGAGCCGCGCTCCGACGCCGAGTACCGCGTCACCGGCGACCTGACCATCAAGGACACCACCCGCCCGGTCAGCATCGACTTCGAGTACACGGGCACGGCGGTCGACCCCTACGGGAACCGGCGCGTCGGCCTGGAGGGATCGGTGAGCATCTCCCGCAAGGAGTACGGCGTGACCTGGAACGCGGCCCTGGAAGGCGGCGGCGTCCTGGTCGGCGACAAGGTCGTCCTGGAGTTCGACATCTCCGCGATCAAGCAGGGCTAGACGAGTAAGTCCGAGGCGGCCCCTGGGCAACCGGCTGGCCGAGGCGGTCTCCGAGCAGGCTCAGTGCCACCGCGCGCATCGACGCCTGATGGCGGGCCGGCAGCAGCCCGAGGGCTCCCGTCTCACGGGCCTGCGCCCGGCGGGTCAGTTCCTCGTCCGTCGGCCCGGCCCTGGGATCCGTTCGGCTTCGCCTGCGGGCCGGCCTGCTGAGCGGCGGCGCCTGGGCCGAAAGGGCTCCGCGGGGTCGTGCCGGGGCGCTAGCCTGAGCCTGCCGGACGCTCGATGCGGGGGGTGCCGATGGCGGGCCGCGGGATGGGCGCACAGGGCGGCAGACAGCGCCGACTGTGTCTGATCGTGGACGTGGAGAAGTACAGCGGGCGCAGGCATCAGGCCCAGATGCGGGTGCAGGACGGGCTCGCCCACGCGCTGGACTACGCCTGTGAGCGGGGCGGAGTGCGCTGGCAGGGGTGCGCGCGGCAGGACCGGGGTGACGGTCAACTCCTCTTGCTGCCCGCCGGGGTGGACGAGGCGAAGGCCGTGCCCGGACTGGTGCAGGGGCTGCGGGACATGCTGCCCGTGCTCAACTCGCGGGCGGCGGCCGATGAGCAGATCCGGCTGCGCGCCGCGCTCGCGCAGGGGTCGGTGCAGCGGGCACCGCTGGGTTTCGTCGCCTGGTCGGTGGAGCTGGCGTCGCGGCTGCTGGACTCCGCTGAACTGCGTACGGCGCTCGCGGAGTCGGCGGGCAGCGACATGGCACTGATCGTGTCGGCCGACCTGTACGCGGACACCTTCGCGACCGGTGCGGGCGGTCTGACCGGCTCGGCGTTCCGTCCGGTGCGGGTGGACATCCCGGAGAAGCGGTTCTCCTCGGACGCGTGGATCAGTGTGCTGCCCCGGGGCCGTACGGCTCCCCTCGGGGTGGCGGTCCCCCCGCCGGGCACGCAAGCGGCCCCGCGCGGCCGCGGCGTACGGGCGGGAGGCGCCGCCCTCGGCGTGTCCGGGACGTACATCCTGGTCAGGGCACAGCACCAGGGTGACGACCCCGAGGGCCACTCGACGGACGCGCACAGCCATGACCGGCATGACGCCCCGCAGGCCCGGCACGACCAGCACGACCAACACGACCCGCACGACCACCGGATCGGCGAGGAGTTGGCGGACATGAGCCATGACGGCCACGAGGGTGGGCAGACCTGGGACGACGGGCACCTCACCGGGAGCGAGGTGATCGAGTCGGCCGACGGGACCGGCTACACCTCGGTCTCGGACTACGTGCACGGCGAGAACGGCCACGAGCCCGACCCGCGTCCCGAAGCGGACTGGGACGACGACCACGGCCACGACCGGTGGTGAGGATCAGGTGGAGGCGGCCCTGAAGTAGATCTCCTCGCACAGCTCGCGGGCCGTACGGGCGTGGCGTTGCAGGACCCGTGACGGCCCCGATTCCAGCTGCCGCCACCGGGCCGCCGCCTCGGCTGCCGTACGGGCCGCGCGCGCGGATGCCGATGCCGATGCCGTCGTACCGGGGGCCGGTTCCGGCAGGCCGAGGCAGGCGGCCGTCGTGGTGCCGGTGGCCAGGCGGAGCAGGGCCTCGGTGTCCGGCCCGGACAGGCGCAGCCGTCCGGCGGCGAAGTCGGCCAGCGCCGGGGCGAGTTCGGTCTGGCGCAGCAACGGGTGGCGGCGCAGCGCGGCGACCCCGGCCCGGAGGTCGTCGAGGGCGCGGCGGGCCGCCGGGGCGAGGGCGTCGCCGGCGAGCGCGGTGCGCGCGGCCTCGTCGAGCAGGCCGAGGGCGGCGGCGGCCCGCAGCCGGTCGGCGGCCGCGACGAAGCGCTCCTGGATCTCGCCCACGAGCGCGTCGATGCCCGAAGCCGCCCGCAGCGCCGCAAGCAGGGGCCGGGCGGCGGGACCGGCCACGGCGGGTACGGCGGCCACGGCGGCGCTGATGCCGTAGCAGCCGAGCAGGTCCAGTACCCGGGCTCGGCCGGGCGCGTCGAGGGGGCCGTCCGGCCAGTGCAGGAACTCCTGCGGGGAGTACAGCGCCCGGCCCAGCTCTTCGCGCGGCGCGGTCGCGAGCCGCCCCAGCAAGGCGGCGTCGGCCTCGGTGAACTCTTCGCCCAGCGCCGTCTGCGCCAGCAGTCCCGCCACCGGCACGACACCGGACAGCAGGCCGGTCAGCCGGGCGGAGTAGGTGGCGGCCACGCGGCGGGCCCGGGGCCAGGGGTCGCCGGTGCCGTCGCCGAGTTCGTCGATGCGGCTGAGGACGCCGACGACGTTGAGGGCGGTCATCCGGCCGTGGGCCTGGCGGCGCAGTGCCTCCAGGGCCTCCGCGTCCCCCGCGCCGGGGTGCGGCATGACATACAGCAGCGCGTCGGCGGCGCCGAGCGCGCGCAGCGCGATGCCGTCGAGTCCGCTGAGGGTGTCCATGCCCGGGGTGTCCACCACCGTCCAGGGTCTGCTCGGGTCCCGGCCGCCGGCGGTCTCGACGACGATCTCCTCGATCTCCTCGCGCGCCGAGCCGAGCAGGGTCACGTCGCGGGGGATGCCGCCGCCGGGGCGGCCGGGTACGTGGTAGCAACGGCCGTCGGTGCGGCGCACCTCCAGGCGGTTCTGCACGCCGCCGCGGAACCAGGCGACCAGCGTGGTGCATTCGGTGGCCCCGGTGGCGGCCAGGCGGCGGCCGAGCAGGGCGTTGACGAGCGTGGACTTCCCCGCGTTCATACGGCCGCCGACGGCGATGCGCAGGCCCGGTTCGGCCAGGCGCAGCCGTACGGCGGTGAGGACGGCGGCGACGGGCCCGCCGGGCGGCAGATGCGGGGCGGCGGCCCGGCAGAGGACGTCGACGCGCCCGCACAGCTCGCCCGGCGGGCCCGTCGACCCCGTCGACCCCGCCGGCCCCGCCGCGGTCGGGTCGGCGGGGTCGGCGGGGCCATTGAGGTGTGCGGTCATGCGGTCTCCGGCGCCGGTACGACGATCCCCTCGGCCTGGGCGGCCGCGGCTGCCGCCGGGTGGCCGATGGCGGCGGCGAGATCGCGGCCCCGGGTGATCAGCTCGCCCAGGGCGGCCGCGCGGCGCCGGGCGCGTTCGCGTTCCTTGGCGAGCTGTTCCCGGTCGGCCGCCAGGTTGCGCTGGAGTTCCTCCAGTTCGCCCTCCAGGAGCGCCCGCTGGGCGGAGACCTGGTCGGTGATGCGGACCGCTATGCGTTCGCTGACGTCGTCGACGGTGCGGGTGATCTCCGGAGGGATCTCGGTGGTCAGTTCGGCCACCATCCGGTGTGCGTAACGCATCGCGTCACCGCGTACCCGGCCGAGGTCGGTGCGGCGCTTGCGGCGGTTGGAGAGCAGCGCGATCATGCCGAATCCGGCGGCGAGCGGCAGCAGGACGCCGCCGGTGGCGAGCGCCGTCACGGTGGCCGCGAGACCGCCCGCGCCCCAGGCGGGCATGACCCGCTCGACGAGGGCGAGGGCGCCGCTGTTGTCGTGGCCGGTGCTGACCAGGGTGGGGAGCGCGTCCAGCCGTTCGGGGCGGGCGAGGGCGAGTTCGGCGACGGCCGGTCCGGCGTCCAGCCTGCACTGGTGCTCCATGAGGGCGACGAGCCGGGCGATGCCGTCCCGGGTCGCGTTGTCCAGGTCCAGCCAGATGGCCTCGACGCCGGCTTCCAGGTCCCGGGGCAGTTCGGTGGCGAGGTCGGTGCCCGAGGACGCGGCGGTCTTCTCCTCGGCGAGCTGGCGCAGGTCGTTGACGTTGCGCTGGAAGCCGACGCGGAGCCGGCGTTCCAGCTCCCGGGCCGCCTGGCGGAGGTTGCCGCGCCAGGTGGCGTCGGAGCGCTGGAGGGCGCGCAGGGCGTCCCGATGGCCGCGTACCTCGTCCTGGAGGGTGGGGTCCTGGGCGAGGGAGCGCAGCCGGCGTTCCTGTACGGCGGCGAGCGGGGCGAGCACGGAGAGCGTGACGTGCAGGGCGTTGGCGAGCCGCAGTCCGGCGGCTTCCTCGGCGATCCGGCCGGACAGCGCCTCGGTGAGCGGGCCGAAGCCGCTGGCCTCCAGGCGGCGCGCGGCGGTCTCCCGGTCACCGGCGGCGGTCGCCGCGTCCGCGTCCCCCTTGGCCCGGCTGCTGACGGGGAACCAGGGGGCGGCGGCGTAGCGGGGGGCGTGCTCGGCGAGGAGCGCGCGGTTGCGTTCCAGTACGGCGGGCCACTCACGGTACTTGTCGGTCTGGGTCAGGACGAAGACCACCTCGGCGATGCGTTCGGTGGCCTGTTCCAGGAAGCGGAGTTCGGACGCGGTCAGCTCGCTGGAACCGTTGACGACGAAGACCAGGGCGTCGGCCTGGGAGAGGGTCGCCATGGTGATCCGGGCGTGGCCGGCGACGAGCCCGCCGACGCCGGGGGTGTCCACGAGGGTCAGCCCGGAGGCGAGCAGGGGTGCGGGGACGCCGACCTCGACGTGGTGGACGTCGTCGCGGCGGGCGGTCTGGGTGACCGGGTCGACGGCGGCGTACTCGGCGATGTCGGCCGGATCGATGGTGAGCGGGGCGGAGCCGTCGGTCAGGTGGGCGACGGCGGTGGGCGTGTCCGCGTGCCGGACGACGAGGTGGACGCCGGTGGCGACGTCGACCTCCACGGGCAGCAGGCCCCGGTGCCCGATCAGGGCGTTGATCAGGGAGCTCTTGCCGCGCTTCTTCTCACCGACGACGACGAGGGAGGCGGCGCCGGACCGGATGCGGGCCGCCTCGGCACGGACGGCGACGGCCAGTTCCGGGGAGACGGGCGCGCCGTCGGGGGACGAGCCGTAGGGGCCGTCCGCGGCGTCGGAGCGGGCGGCGCGGTCGAGGAGGACGGCGGCGTCCCCGACGAGGCGCAGCACCTCCGCGGCGCGGGGGTGGGCACGGTGGTTGTCGGTCATGCGGACCCTCCTGGGTGGGAGCGGTGCGGGTCGTCGGGGCCGGAATCGGGGTCGGCCTCGGCGGCGGGCGGGGTGCCGGGGCCGTGGCCGGACCGCCCGTCGGTCCCGACCGGCGTGCCAGTACCGGCGGCGCGGCCTGCCGGGCTGCCGGGGGCGGGGGTCGCGCCGGTGCCTCCGGCGGCCGAGCCGTCGGCCGCGGAGGCGGTCCCGGGGCGGGCGAACCCGACCGGGCCGGAGGGCGCGGCGTCGGCAGCGGGTGGGCGGAACGCGTCGAAGTAGCCTTCGAACGAGGCCTGTTCGGCGTCCACCTCGCGGGGGCGGCCGAGGAGTCCCGGGGCGGGCGGCTCCGGCTCGTACGCCGCGCCGCCCGTCAGGTACGACTCGGTGTCCGCAGGACGACGGGGGCTACGATGCTGCGGCGCGGGCCGGGGGCGCTGGGCCGGCGGCCGCTCGTCGGAGCGGCCCGCATCGGCCACGAACCGCCACACCTCGTTCGCCGCCCCGGTCACCAGCTCGGTCGCCCCTGTCCAGAGGCTCTTCCTGGCCTTCCCTCGGGGGCGGCGCTCCGGCTCCGCCCCGCGCACCTGCTTCGGGACCGCGGCGGGGGCCGGAACAGGCGCGTGGGCAGGGGCCGGGGGGGCCGTGTGCGGCGTACGGCGGTGCTCGGTGACGTCCGCGCAGCAGGCGTGCGTGAGACCCGGCTCGCGGGCGTCGCGGGACCGCTGCCAGCCGGTGGTCAGGACGCAGTCCGCCATCGGTCCGGCGGCGAGCGCGGCGTCCCACAGCTCGTGCGCGTGCCCCGCCGGCAACAGGTGGACGTCCGCGGAGAGGGCCGGCAGCCAGTGCCGCGCGGCGGCGGGGTCGGCCGTCCGCCCGCGCCCCTCCCAGGGAGCCGCCGCCGCGGTGCTGGTGAGCGTCTCCGCGTCCGCTGCGAGGGCGATGTCCCAGACCGGTGCGGCCCAGGCCCGGTAGGTGGCGCCCGCCCAGTGCGGGAAGGAGGCCTCCAGTTCGCCGAGGCCCGGCAGGTCGTGCGCGGGCGCCCGGTCCGGGTGGTGCCAGCCGACGAACCCGTACAGCGGCCTGCCGTGCTCGTCGTGCGCCATCTCGGGGCCCAGCAGCGGCACCTGGCAGGCGACGCCGACCAGGACGCCGTACGCGCCCCGGTACAGGACGAAGCGGGGCGCGACGTCGAGCCGCGTACCGCCGGCGACGAGGGCGAGGACCGTGCGTCCGAGCGGTCCCCCGGGCGTCGCCCCGTCGGGCAGCGCCCGCCACCAGCGGTCGATCCGGTACGTACGGCCGTAGACGACGGCCGACCAGCCGCCGCCCGGCCGCGGTCCGGGGCCGTCGTGCCCTTCGGTGTGTTCCGTGGACATCGCCGTCAGCCGATCTGGAGCTTGCCGGAGCGGTAAATGGGCATGTACCGCAGCTCCTCGACGAGTTGTTCGGCCCGGACCCGGGCGGCGGTGACCCGTGCCTGCGCCTCGCCGTGCAGTTCTCGGCCCGCGGCGATCTCGGCGTCCACCCGGTTGATCTCGCTCTTCTTGAAGTAGTTCCTGATCCTGCCGCCGCTGCGCAGCCCGGCCAGTTCCTGTGCCTGTTCGTCGAGCTGCCGCTCCACGTCGCGTACGTGCTCCTCGCCGTGTCGGACGATGCCCTCGTCGAGGTAGTGCAGCAGGGCGAAGATCATGGGGTGGTGCAGGTTCTGCGGGTCGACGAGCGTCGGGTCCACGGTGACGGGCGAGGCGCCGCCGAAGCTGCCGAGCTGTACGGGGCAGAGCATGGCCGTGACCCCTTCGGCGTCGATGACCTTGACCAGCTTGGAGAGGTTGCGCGCGGTCTTCTCCAGGGCCTCGTGGGTGGCCAGTCCGGAGATGGTCCCCAGCAGGTCGGCCTTGGTGACCAGCACGACGATCGAGGGCGAGGGCTCGCCCCGCTGCCGCCGCTGGTCGCAGACGTTGGAGATGGCCCGGGAGAAGCGGGCGATCTTCATGGGGTCGGCGGCGGGGTTGAGGTGGGCCGGGGTGTCGTCGGCGACCCAGCGGCCCACGTGCTGCCCGTCCAGGACGAGGAAGATGCTGTCGGAGCGCTCCAGGCGTTCGGTCAGGGCGGCGATGTCGGCGGGGGCGCCCTCGCCGCCGCGCTGGGTGGCCGCGCCGCCGCGGAAGTCCTGGCAGTCGAAGTCGACCAGCGAGGTCACACCGTGCCGCAGGACGAACTCGTAGTCGATCGGGTCCTCGTTGTTCGGCGCCGGCAGTCTGCCGTCGGCGCACAGCTTCTCCCAGGCCTCGGCGAGGTCGAGGTCGGTGTCCGGGTCGGTGGCGTACATGAAGTAGCCGCGCAGGCCCATCGAGAGCGTGGCGTACATGCCGTGCAGGTAGGTGGTCTTGCCGGAGCCGGTGGCGCCCAGCATGGTCATGGTGATCCGGTGGTCGCTCATGCGTGGAGTTCTCCCGTTTCGGTGGCGCGGGACGGACACGGGTTCGAAGGCAACGGGCTCAGAAGCAGGGGACGCCCTCCAGCAGGCCCGCGAGGCGTTCGGCCGGTTCGAAGAGCGGTTCCAGGAGCTCGTACTCGGCCTGGGCGGTGTGCTCGTGGCGGGCGCTGATCTCGGCCCAGGAGCTCTCCTCCTTCCACCAGCTGGAGATCCGGTCCCAGGTGGTGTCGTTGGCGGCGGCGCGCCGGGCGGAGGCGAGGGCGTCCTCGATGGAGGAGTGCAGGGCCAGCCCCCGGCCGACGATGCCGTAGTGCAGGCTCCACAGCACGGGCACGGCCACGTTGACCGGTTCGGGGCCGCAGGCCACCAGCGCCACGGCGCCGCGCAGGTGCTGGGTCCGGGCCACTCCGGCGATCAGGGCGTCGAAGGGCTCCACGAGCCGGTCCAGCAGTCCCGGCCGGTCCAGGTCGAGCAGGTCGCTCTTGGTGAAGGCGAGGACGAGCGGGGTGAGCTGGTCGCCGCGGGCCTCCAATGCCCGCTGGACCAGGACGGTCATCCGGCGCGTGTAGCGGTGGGACCCGCTGTCGGTCAGGAGCTGGTGGGCGTCGACGAACACGACGATGCCCTGGGCCTCGACGAGGTCCTGCTGGAGCTGCCCGGCCTGCGGGCTGTCGGCCTGGCGTTCCGTCAGGGCACCGCCGCGGTAGTCGCGCCAGCGGAAGGGCAGCACGTCGCGGCCCTGGTACTGGAGGACGAACTCGAAGACCTGGCGCCTGCTGCTCATGCCCGGGTAGCGGCCGCGCAGCACGGACTCGGCGGCGGCGGTCAGCGCGCCGTGGACGTGGAGGTCGTCGGTGCGCAGGCTGAAGCCCTGGATGCCGTCGCGCATCGCGGCGTACATGAGTGAGACGTAGGTGGTCTTGCCTGCCGCGCTGTGGCCCAGCATGACGATGTCCATCGGGCTCCCTCGGCCTCGTGGGGAAAGCGGTGTCGGGGATACGGGCGGGTCAGGGATGCGGCACGAAGCGGAAGCCCAGGTCCCCGTCCGGGTTCAGATAGCGCCGGACGCGCCCGCCGGGGGCCGCCGCATCGCCGTCCGCGTCCGGCGGCTGCGCCGCCTCCGTCGATCCGGGCGACCGCGTCACCGGCAGGACGGCCAGGGCGCCGAGGACGACGGCGGACTTGGGGTCGGCGGTGAGCAGCGGCAGCCGCCCGGTCCGCTCGGCGATCAGGTCGGACACCCGGGGGGTGCGGCTGGCCCCGCCGGTCAGGACGATCTCGTGTACGTCGGCGGGGTCGAGCCCGGCGTCCGCGATGGTGGCCGCCAGCAGCTCGTAGCTGCGGGTGAGCAGGGGCTCGGCGGCGGCGCTGTATTCGTGCGCGCGGATCAGGAACGGCTGCGGGTAGCCGGGCACGGCGAGGTCCACCGAGCCGGTCTGCGAGAGGGCTTCGCGCGCCGCCGTCAACTCCCGGCCGAGCGCGGCCCGCTGGGCCGCGGCGGGCGGCCCGGGGTCCTCCCAGAGGGCGTGCCAGGGGTCGGGGTCGCGGTCGGCGGCGCGTTCGGCGAGGAGGTCGCGCAGGCACTCGTCGAGGTCCTCGCCGCCGAGGTAGGGGTCACCACCGATGGCGACGGTGTCGAACCCGCGGGCGGTACGGCGCAGCACCGCGGTGTCGAAGGTGCCGCCGCCGAGGTCGTAGACGGCGACGGCGCCGCCCTCGGGGACCGCGTGCACCTGGCCGTGGTGCAGCGCGGCCGCCACCGGTTCGGGCAGGAAGCCGGGGTCGGTTATGCCCGCGCGGGCGGCGGCGTCGGCGAGCCTGCCTCGTTCGGCCGTGCCCCAGCGGGCGGGGTGGGTGAGGACGGTACGGGAGGGCGCGCGGCCCTCGTGCGCGGCGCGGGCCTCGGCGTACACGCGGCGCAGGACCGCGGCGGCGAGTTCCGCGGCGGGGACGGGCCGGCCGCCCAGGAGCACCGCCGACTGCCGGGCCAGGGCCCGCTTGGGGGCGCGTTCGGCCTGGTCGGGGTGGTGCGCCGCGCGCTGCTGCGCGGCCCGGCCGGTGAGGAGGGCGCCGCTGTCGTCCAGGCAGACCAGGGCCGGCAGGCAGCGGCTGTTCTCGATTTCCAGGGAGCGGGGGCCGACGGCACCGGCGGCGGCCTCGTCCCCGGACGTGGCCGCCGTGGTGAAACAGGTGCCGAAGTCGACGGCGAGCGACCACTCCCGCTCCCCTCGCCCCGCACGGGTGGTGCCCCTGCCGTTGGCCACGACTCCCCCCGGGTGATGTCGTCCCGCTCCCTGGCCCGGCGCTCCCCGCGCCGGGAGCCTCATCGTGGCGGAGGGCGGCAGTCGAGAACCGGTCAGGTGAGGGAATGCGGGCGCGCGCCCGGGTCGCGGGGATCCGGCGGCACCGAAGGAGCCGGAGGGGCCTGCGGTCGCCACAACGTGACTGGTGAGTAGCCTGGTTGGGGCGGACCGCGGCCTGTGGTGCAGATGAGGAATGTCTCGCTCCACCAGCCCGGGGCGTTACCTGATCCGGTCTGTCCATCTCATCCCCGGACAACTTCCGGGTGCGTTAAGTTCCTCGCACTGGCACCGCCCCGTGCACGAGCGGGCGTGAAAGCCGAGGGGGCTCCCATGCGCACACACACCCAGTCCAGCTCCGGGAACCACACGACCGCAGTGAGTCGTTGGCCCCGGGGCACCGTCATGGCCAATCTGGCGGCCGGCGACCGCGAGACCCTGGTCGGCCTCGGCCGGATCGTCACGTACGGCGTCGGGGAGGCCCTCATACGGGAAGGAGGCCCCGAGACGACGGCCCTGCTGATCACCTCGGGCTGCGTGAAGGTGTTCGGCGGCGCCGAGGACGGCGCCACCGTGCTGCTGGCCCTGCGCGTACACGGCGAACTCGTCGGCGAGATCTCCGCGCTGGACGGCCAGCCGCGGTCCGCCACCGTCGTCGCGGTCCGGCCCACCGCCACCCGGGTCCTGACCGCCGCCGCCTTCCGCTCCTTCTTACGGGAGAGCCCGACCGCGTCGGAGGTCGTGCAGCGGTCGGTGGCGGGCAAGCTGCGCGGGGCCACGCGCCACCGCATCGACTCCAGCAGCGGTACGGCCACGGTCCGTCTCGCCCGGACCCTGGACAACCTGGTACGCAGCTACGCGCGCACCGTCCCGGAAGGCCTGCGGATCGACGTACCGCTGAGCCACGCGGACCTCGCCGCCCTCGCCGGGATCTCCGACGCCAGCGTGCAGCGTGCCCTGCGCAGCCTGCGCGCCGCCGGCGCCGTGGCCACCAAGTACCGGGGGATCATCGTCCGCGAGCCCGGCATCCTGCGGGCCATCGCGGGGCAGAGCGGCTGGCCGGCCGCCGGGACCCTGCTCCCGGGAGCCCCCATCCCGCGCGGACCCCGGCAGCCCCGGCCGAAGCGGCCGCCGCTGGAACCGAGCCCGCCACGCGCCGAACCGGCCACCGGGCCCTACAGCGCACCCCTGGCCGCGCACGGCCCGGTGCCCGCGCCGGCGGCGGCGCCGGACGAGGACGGCCCGCTGTCCGAGACGGGCTGAGCCCTCTCACCCGGCCGTTCCCCGGCCGTTCCCCGGCCCTCCCCCGCCCCGCAGCCGGACCACACCCGGCCCGGATCGGCCCACACCGCCCCAGACCAGCCCAGACTGGCCTACATCAGCTCACATCGGGCCGGTTGCCCGCCGACGCCGCGCGGGTCGGCTGGGCGCGGCTGACCACGCTGCCCGGCGACGTGCTGGCGGTGTGCAGCCCGCCGATGGCCGAGCTGCTGCTGCGCGACGACGTCGGCTCGTGGTTCGCGGCCCGGTGGGCGGGCCGGCAGCCGTACCTGACCTCCTTCCTGTCCGAGGTCAACGCCCCGGTCCGGTCCACCGGCGGCGACCGGTCCGTGGTCTGCCTGTGGGACTTCGGCGATGCCCGGGACGCCCGCTCGGCGACACCCTGACACCTTGCCCCAGGAGTACGGCTCAGCCGACGCGGCCCCGTGACACCTCCAGGTCGCGTTCGCCTGCGCGCGTCGGGTCGGGCCGGGTGCCGGGCGATGGCGAGTTGCCGGATCTCCGTCACGTGGTCCGCGAGCCAGGCGGGCATGTGGGCGCGGTGGACGAGTTCGGCGCGCGGTTCGTCCGGGGCGAGGTGCACGTAGCGGATCTGATGTCCGGTCAATGCGCTGATCCGACGGGCGAGTTCGGGGTGGGATACGGCTTCGGGTCCGGTGAAGGACGTAGGCGCCGCCCGCGATGGCGGGCCTGGTGAGCGCGGCGGCGGCGACTACTTGGCTGGCAAGGCGCAGGCGCCACGTCCGCCCGGAAGACCTGTGGTTCAGGCGCGGATGGGCATCAGGAGCAAGGGGGTGGTGGTGGGCTGCGGGGATCCCCCGGCGGGTTCGAGGGTGAGGCCGACGGCGCGGGCACCGGCGGTGTTCCCGTCGAGCAGGACGGTGCCGTCCTGGCGGATGAATCCGGCCGGGCTCAACGTTCCGTCGTGGTCGAGCCACAGCTGGTACGTCGTGCCCGCGGCCGGGGCGGGCAGGCCGGTGGCGGTGAAGACGGCCTCGTTCTGCCGGTCGGAGGCGACGACGGTGGTGAGGGCTCCGTTGCCGGCCCGTCCGTGAACGGTACGTGCGTCCGGAGCGGCCAGGACGGTACTCACGGCGTCGAGGCGCTGCTCGCTCTGCCGGGCCCGCTGTTCGAGCTGCCGGTTCTGCTGGTTCTGCCACGCCGCCAGGCCGGCAAATGACGCGGCGGCGGCCAGACTTGCGGCCAGCGCGAGAGGGACCGCCTTGCGGCGCAGGAGGCCGCGGAAGGAGACCGGGGAGGCTGTGGGGACGCGGGGTGGGAGCTGGCGGACGCCGTCGACGGCCGCCATCGTCCACTGTTTCATCGCGGTGGGCGGGGTCTGGGCCGCGGCAGCCGCCAGGCGAGCGGCGGTGGCCTCGAAGTCGGCTGCGTCCTGCCGGCATGTCTCACACCCGGGGAGGTGCGCGGCGAACTCCTCGCGCTCGTCGGTGTCCAGGGCGTTGAGCGCGTACGCGGCCGCCAGGTCGTGGACATCGGTTGCGTGGTGTTTCACGCGGTCACCCCCATGCAGTCGCGAAGCCGGATCAGCCCGTCGCGCATGCGTGTCTTGATGGTCGGAAGCGGCGTGCGAAGCGTTTGGGCGACTTCACGGTAGGTCAGTCCCCGGTAGTAGGCCAGGGTCACGGCCTGACGCTGGAGCTCGGTCAGACGGCGCAGGCAGCGCCGGACCTGCTCGCTCTCCAGGCGCGTCTCGACCTGCTCGGCGACCTCGTCGAACGCCGTGCGGTGCTCGCGGGCGGCCTGGGCGTGCTCACGGTCGGCGGCGGCCTGCGCCGAGCGGACCCGGTCGACGGCCCGCCGGTGGGCGATGGTCGCCGCCCACGTACTCACGCTGCCGGACTCGGGCCGGTAGCGGGCGGCCTGCCGCCACAGGTCGATCATGACCTCCTGCGCGACCTCCTCCGACTGGGCCCGGTCGCGCACGACCTTGACCACGATCCCGAAGACCATGGGCGCGAGAGCGTCGTAGAGGGCCGAGAAGGCCTCTTTGTCACCGTGGGCGACCCTCTGCATGACCTCGGCGAGGACGGCGAGGTCGCCGCGACCGGTGCGTGCCGCGGAACCGGACGGGAGGGGCTGACTCATAGGGAGAACTCCGGCCGCGGCGACCAGGCGAAGGGGCGGCCGGAGCCGGCCGCCCCGGGGTGGGGTGTCCATCGCATGGCAGTCCTTGTCCTAGAGCGGTCCGGCCCGCCACCGTGGGGCGGTCCGGCCACAGGTCCGTATGGGTGTCTGCCCGGTACTTCGTAGCGGACGCGCGTGCGGATGGGCGGAGATTGCCCTGATCCGGCCCGACCTGTTTTCCCGATCGGGGAACTGCACCGTCGACGGCCACATCGCGTGCTCAGCCGATGCAGAACTCGTTGCCCTCGATGTCCGGCATGGGGATGCAGGAATCATTGCCGCAACGGGGGCTGCCACTCGTTCGGGTGACAGACCCATCCGCCGGGTGGGCGGAGCCGAATGCGGGGTGTGAGCAGCTTCCGCAACACCATCGTCCGCACCGCCCGTGGTGCACTGGCCGGGCTTGTGGCCGGGTTCGCCGCCCTCGCCGTGGCCGAGCTGGTCGCGGGCCTGTTGCGGCCGGCCGCGGGACCGGTGACGGTGGTCGGTGGCGCCGTCGTCGACCGCACCCCGGCCGCGGTGAAGGACTTCGCGATCCGCACGTTCGGCGAGAACGACAAGAGGGTCCTCCAGCTCGGCATCCTGCTCGTGCTGGCCCTCTTCGCGGTCGCCCTGGGTGTTCTGGCCCTGCGCAATCGGCGTGCGGGGGCGGCCGGGGTCCTGGTGTTCGGGATCGTCGGCGCGGCCGCGGCTCTGAGCCGGCCCGATTCCGCGGGGGTTGCCGATGTGCTGCCCTCGCTCGCGGGCACGCTCGCCGGCGCTGCCGTCTTGTACGTTCTGGCGGGCAAGGCCACCCCCGCCGGCTCCCCGCCGGGTGATGAGGGCACCGGGGGCGGCTGGAGCCGGCGGGGGTTCCTCACCGCGGCGACCGCGACGGCCCTGGCCGCCACCGGCGCAGGTGCGCTGGGCCGCGCTCTGTCCGGGCAGCGAGGCCGGGGCGCCCTCGCGTCCCGCGACCGTCTCGCCCTGCCCGCCCCCGCCTCGCCGGCTCCCCCGGTTCCGCCCGGAGCACCGCTGAAGGTTCCGGGGATCAGCGCCTTCACGACGTCCAACCGGGACTTCTACCGCGTCGACACCGCCCTGGTCGTCCCGAAGGTCGATGCCGGCACCTGGAGGCTGCGCGTTCACGGCAAGGGCGTGCCCCGCCCCCGCAGTTACACCCTCGACCAGCTCCTGGCCCGCCCGCTGATCGAACGGGACATCACCCTCGCGTGCGTATCGAACGAGGTGGGCGGCCCGTACGTCGGCAACGCCCGCTGGCTCGGTGTTCCGCTGGCCGGCCTGCTGTCCGAATGCGGTGTCAGGCCGCCGTCGAAGGGCGGCAGCGCCGACCAGCTGGTCGCCCGCTCCGTGGACGGCATGACGCTCGGGTCTCCCGTCGAGGACGTCATGGACGGACGCGACGCCATGCTCGCGGTCGGAATGAACGGTGAGCCCCTTCCCTTCGACCACGGCTTCCCCGTCCGCATGCTCGTCCCGGGCCTGTACGGATACGTCTCCGCGTGCAAGTGGATCACCGACATCGAGCTCACCACGTTCGACGCGTACGACCCGTACTGGGTGAAACGCGCCTGGGCCCGCCGAGCACCGATCAAGACCCAGTCCCGCATCGACACCCCCAGGCCGTTCGGCCGCCCCGCCGTCGGCACCGTCGTGATCGCCGGAGTCGCGTGGGCCCAGCACCGCGGCATCACCCGTGTCGAGGTCCGCGTCGACGACGAGCCCTGGCAGGACGCCGACCTCGCCGCCCAGGACACCCTCGACACCTGGCGCCAGTGGTCCCACCGCTGGCAGGCCACCCCGGGCGGGCACACGCTCGCCGTCCGCGCCACCGACGGCACGGGAGCGGTGCAGAGCGAGCAGCGCGCCCGGACCATCCCCGACGGGGCGAGCGGCTGGCACAGCGTCTTCGTCACCGTCCCCTGAGCCCCCTCCTGAGACCACCGGACCGGCCTCACCCGAGCACGGTCCGGCAAGAACCGCCCAACCGTCCGACTACCCGACCGCCCGACCGCCCCAGCGATTCGACCCCTCTCCCAAGGAGCAACCGATCATGAACAGCATTCAGATCCGCCGTGCCGGTATCGCCGTCGCCGCAGCCGTCCTGCTGCCCTTCTCCCTGGCCGCCTGCTCCGATTCCTCCAGCGACACCACGGCCGCCGCGCCCGGCGCCACCGCCGGCGACTCGGCCGGGTCCGGCGCGAGCACCCCCGGCGGGGACACGATCACGGCGGACCAGCCCTTCGGCCCGGCCTGTGCCGGCGTACCGCGGGAGGGGGCGGGCTCGTTCGACGGCATGGCCAAGGACCCGGTCGCCACGGCGGCGTCCAACAACCCCGCGCTGTCCACCCTGGTCACCGCGGTCAAGCAGGCCGGGCTCGTGGACACCCTGAACAACGCCAAGGCCATCACCGTCTTCGCCCCGACCAACGACGCCTTCGCGAAGATCCCGAAGGCCGACCTCGACAAGGTCCTGGCCGACAAGGAGTTGCTGACCAAGATCCTCACCTACCACGTCGTGGGCCAGGAGCTGACCCCGAAGCAGCTGGAGAACGGCTCCTTCGAGACCCTGCAGAAGGGCATGGTCACGACGAAGGGCTCCGGCGAGGCCTACAAGGTCAACGGCACCGCCGGCGTGGTGTGCGGCAACGTGAAGACCTCCAACGCCAACGTCTACATCATCGACACCGTCCTCATGCCGAAGTAGCCGCCTGCGGCGGCGTCCATGCGGCAGTGGCCCGGCACCTCCCTGTTCCGCAAGGAGGTGCCGGGCCACGAGGCGTCGCACCTCCGGCGAAGAGGTCCTGCGCGCCGGACACCGGATCGCCGACGAGCAGATCACGCGCTTGTCCTCAACCGCACTTGAGGTCATACGTTCTCCGTATGACCTGCGGGCGCGCAGGCTCCGAACCGACGTACCCTGAGGGGACACCCCATGACGACTCAGCAGATCTCCGACGCCGAACTCGCCGGGCAGCCCGCCGCGTACTGGACCGGTGTCGCCTACGAGGCGCTCATCGCGTACACCCGGGCCCAGCAGGCCGCGAAGGGCTACACCCAGCCCCAGTTCTGGCTGTTGCGCAACCTGTCGGAGAACGACATCTCGCCCGACGGCGAGGGGATGACCGTGCCCGAGCTGCGGGAGGCCATGGCTTCCTACATCCGGCCCGAGGACGATCTGGCGGCGGAGGCGGCGGTGCTCGTGGAGCGCGGCTGGCTGACCCGGGACGCCGAGGACCGGCTGTGGCTCACCGAGGAGGGGGAGCAGGCCCGCGTCGACCTCGCGCGCAACGCTCCCGGAATCCGCGCCGCCCTCCACGAGGGCATCGCCGACGCGGACTACGTCACCACGGTGAAGGTGCTTCAGCAGCTGATCCGCAACGCGGGCGGAACGGTCGCCTGACGGGCCGAGGACCGGGTCGGGTGCCCTACGGGCGGCGGGCCATCACGTGGGCGTCGAGGAAGCCCCGTTCGGAGGCCGGGTCGTGGAGCAGCCGTGCGAACGGGACGAGGCCGGCGCCGGCCAGCAGCGCGGCGAAACGATTCACCGGCCAGCTGTAGGCGGGCGTCACCTTGTGGTCGAAGCGCACCGGGTCCGGGCCGTCGGTCCCGAAGAACGAGACCAGGAGCAGGCCCCCCGGCGCCAGGGCACGCACCTGCTCGGCGAGCAGCGCGGGCAGTTCCGCGGCCGGGGTGTGGATCATCGAGTAGTGGGCCAGCACGCCGCCGAGCGCGCCGTCCTCGACCGGAAGGGCCTCCATCCGCGCCTCGTCGAACCGCAGCGCCGGATGAGCCCGCCGGGCGTGGGCGACCATGGCCGGGGAGAGGTCGAGCCCGAAGGCGTCCAGACCCAGCTCGTGCAGCATCGCCGTCAGATGTCCGGGCCCGCAGCCGACGTCGGCCGTCCGCGGGTTCCCCGTCCCGCGCACCAGCTCGGCGAAGGTGCCGATCATGGCCCGCGCGAACGGCTGCGTCTCCAGCCGATCGGCGAACAACGACGCGTACAGCTCGACGACCCCGTCGTAGGCCGCCCTGGTCTCGTCCTGGTGCTCCATCCCGGGAAGGTAGCCGACTTCCGCGCACCTTCACACCCGTGCCCCGGCCCCACGCTCCCGGGCTGGCGACCGCGGTCGCTTCGGTCAGCAGCCGCCGACCCGATCCCCCGCTCCACCGCGGGTCAGCCGCGTTCGATGTGCACGCTCGTCGACTTGACCCGTGCGGTGGCCCGCATCCCGACCTCGATCCCGAGCTCCTCGACGGCCTCGCGCGTCAGCAGAGACACCACCCGGTGGGGGCCGGCCTGGATCTCGACCTGGGCGGCGACGTCGCCTACCTTGATGCCGGTGATGATGCCGGGGAAGGCGTTCCGGGCCGAGGTGTACGAAGCGTCCTCGTCCCCCACGCCCTCCTGGGCGAACTCGACGCAGAAGGCGGCGAGGTCGGGCCCGTCGACGATGCGCCGCTTGCCCTCGCGGCGGGTGGGGAACCGGTCGGCGTCCGCCCAGCGCCGGGCGGTGTCGATGCTCACGCCCAGCAAGTCGGCCGCCTGGCCGATGGTGTAGGACTCCATGCGCCACACCCTAGATGAGCAGGTCGGTCGTCTCGCGTCCGAGCTCGACGGGACGGGCCGTGCGCCGCGTCATGCCGTGGGGGCTGCGGGAGCCGCGGGCTTGCCGCGCATGAAGATGACCGCCACGAGGGCCAGGCCCACCACGACGCCCACGAGCTGCATGCCCACGAATCCGGGCACCGAGGCCGGAGCGATGCCCGCGAAGGTGTCGGTGAAGGCGCGGCCGATGGTGACGGCCGGGTTGGCGAAGGAGGTGGAGGAGGTGAACCAGTACGCGGCGCCGATGTACGAGGCCACCGCGACCGGGGCGAAGCGCAGGCGGTCGGTGCGGACCAGGCCGAAGACGAGCAGGATCAGACCGGCGGTGGCCACGACCTCACCCAGCAGCAGGTTCCCGGCGGAGCGGTCGTGGGTGGACCACTTGACCAGCGGCTCGCCGAACATCGCGTCCGCCAGGATCGCGCCCGCGATGGCGCCGAGGACCTGCGAGAGCACGTACACGGACAGTTCGCGGGCGTTGACCCCGGCGCCGCCGCGGCGGGCGGTCCACCACTCGGCCACCGTGACGGCCGGGTTGAAGTGGGCGCCGGACACCGGGCCGAGGAGTGCGATGAGGACGCCGAGCCCGAAGACGGTGGCGGTGGAGTTGGCCAGCAGCTGGAGGGCCACGTCCTGGGTGAGTTTCGTGGCCTGGATGCCCGAGCCGACGACGACCGCCACGAGGCCCGCGGTCCCGACCAGCTCGGCGGCGGCGCGGGCGATCAGCGGGGAGCGGGAGGAGGAGCGGGGCGGGGTCGCGCCGGGCGCGGGCTGGGGCTCGCCGGCAGGTATCGGGATGCCGGCGGGCTCGGTGACGGTCAAGGCAGGTTCTCCTCGGGCAGGTGGGACACATCGCGAAGAGCTACGGGCAGGACCGCTTGAGGTTCGCTTCGGCGGTGGCCCGCGCGGTCTGGGCGAGGCCGGCGAACTGACCGGCGAGGGCTTCGATGACTTCCGGGCGCAGGCGGTAGTAGATGAACCTCCCGCATGGCTCGGTGTCCACGACCCCGGCCTCCCGCAGCACCTTCATGTGGTTGGAGAGGTTCGTCTGCCGGGCACCCGTCTCTTCCACGAGGTGGGTGGTGCAGAGCGTCTCGCGGGCGAGCAGGGTCACGATCCGGAGCCTGAGCGGGTCGGCCAGCACCCGCATCAGATCAGTATCGACTGACGTCATCATGGGCTGATACTTTCACATCGATCGCCTCGCCCCAAGCAAGAACAAGGGAAGAACAGATGCCCTCCGCCCCAGCCGCCTCCGTCCTGTTCGTCTGCATCCACAACGCGGGCCGCTCCCAGATGGCGGCCGGGTTCCTGCGCCACCTCGCGGGCGACCGCGTCGAGGTCCGCTCCGCCGGTTCCGTGCCCGGCGAGCAGATCAACCCCTCGGCCGTGGCCGCCATGGCCGAGCTGGGCATCGACATCTCCGGCCAGAAGCCGAAGATCCTCACCCCCGAGGCCGCCCAGGCCTCCGACTACATCATCACGATGGGCTGCGGCGACGCCTGCCCCTACTTCCCCGGCAAGACCTACCTCGACTGGCAGCTCAAGGACCCGGCCGGCCAGGGCGTCGCGGCCGTCCGCCCCATCCGCGACGAGATCAAGCGCCTCATCGAGGGCCTGATCGCCGAGATCGACGCCAAGTAGGAGCCGCGGCGGCGCGCCCCGAGGCCGACCGCGTTCGTCGCGATCACGTCACCGATCGGCGACAGCGTTGTCCTGGAACGAAGACGTCGGTGTCCCCGCGGCTCGCGGTCCCTCACAGTGATCGTGCAGCACCGGGGCCGAACCGCTCCGCCCGCGACCACGGACCTCACAAGGGGACCTATTTCATGTCCGGCAACCGTCGTAAGGCTTCCCTCATCACCGCTGCCCTCATGGGCGCAGCGATGCTGATGACTGCGTGCCAGGGCACGGACGCGGCTTCGGACGCGGCCCCGGGCGCCGGCGGCGCGCAAGGTTCTTCGTCCCCCACTCCGGCCGCCGGCGCGGCCGCCCCGTCCGGCTCGCCGACGGCGACCGCCAAGGGGACCAAGGACGGGGCCGGCTCCGGAGCCGACACCGGCGACGGCGAGCGGAAGCCGGTCGGGCAGGTCTGCGGCGCCCACGACATCTCCTGGAGCACCAGGTCCGAGAGCCAGGCCGGCGGATACATCCTGATCATCGCGAAGGCGAAGCCCGGGATCACCTGTGTTCTGCCGGCCGCCCTTCCCACCGTGGCCTTCGGTTCGGACGGCACGGAGGCCGGTCCCGCGGAGCAGGCCGTCGGCAGGCAGATCACGCTGAGCGGGAGCACCACCGCCTACGCCGGGGTGAACCCGAAGAGCACCAACGCGAACGGCGGCAAGGAACTGGACAGCATCATCGTCGCCGTGGGCGCCAACGACCCCGACCCGGTCTCCCTGCCGGTCGCCGGCATCACCGTCGACAAGCCCGTCGTCACCAACTGGCACACCTCCCCGAAGGACGCCGTCCCCTCCGAGTAACCGGCCCGCGCGGGAGATGTCCGGGCCATCTCACAGCGGTGTCTTCGAGCCGAGACCCCCGGGGGTCTTCGGAACCCAGTCGGGGGCCACCGAGACCTCCTTCGGGTCCGGCTCGCGCATGTCCACGCGCCAGCCGCCCTCTCCGGTGGGACCGGTGAGGCGGACCGAGAACCCCTTGATCTGGGCGGTGTCGTGGAAGTACACGACGACGAACTGCCGCACGGAACCCTCGTCGTAGAATTCCGCGGTCACCTTCCCGCCGGCTCCCTTCCGGTAGGTCCGGATCCAGTTCTGCGCGGTCTTCTCGACCTCCTCCTTCACCCCGTCGGCATCGGCATCGGCCGCGAGCGACTCCAGTTCGTCGGTCCGGCCGTCGGACAGCCGCCAGATCAGCTTCTGCGTGATCCGCAGGGAGTCGGAGCTGGGATAGCCGACCACGCCCAGCGGTTCGTGATTGCCGTAGTCGGTCCCGTACTGGAGCACCTCCTCATCGGCGTCGCAGGCGCTGAGAGCGCCCGCTGCCAGGGCGGCCGCCACGACGGCCCGTACGGCCGGAGCCACCCTCATCGCGCACCTGGACCTCTCCCACGGCGTCGCGCCGCGGAGAAACGAGTGGCCATATTTCCTCGGTCTTTCGGTGAGTATCACTTCACGCCATGGCCGAGATTAGCTGGGCGACATCCCCCACGTGTTGGGGGGTACGCCCACCGGAGTTCGGGCACGGGTATGACGGGGATTCCGGCCGTACCAGCTTCGCTCATGCCGAACTCGTCGTTCACGTCCCGGCGGTGATGCCCTGTCAGCCCAGCGCACGGTCCAGGTTGAAGGCGGCGCTGATCAGCGAGAGGTGGGTGAAGGCCTGGGGGAAGTTGCCCAGTTGTTCCCCGGTCGGGCCGATCTCCTCCGCGAACAAGCCGAGGTGGTTGCCGTAGGTGAGCATCTTCTCGAAGGCGAGCCGGGCCTCCTCCAGGCGGCCCGCGCGGGCCAGCGCCTCCACGTACCAGAAGGAGCAGATCGAGAAGGTGCCCTCGGGGCCGTGCAGGCCGTCCGGGCTGGCGATCGGGTCGTAGCGGTACACCAGCGAGTCGGAGACCAGGTCCGCGGTGAGCGCGTCCAGGGTGGAGAGCCACTTGGGGTCGGTGGGCGAGATGAACTTGGCCATCGGCATCATCAGCAGCGAGGCGTCCAGCACGTGGTCGTCCAGCCCCTGGACGAACGCCCCTCGCTCGGCCGACCAGCCGCGCCGCATGATCTGCCGGTAGATCGCGTCCCGGGACTCCCGCCAGCGGGGCAGGTCCGCCGGCAGACCGCGGCGGTTCGCCATGCGCATCGCGCGTTCCAGCGCCACCCAGCACATCAGCCGCGAGTACACGAAGTCCCGCCGGCCCGCCCTGGTCTCCCACACCCCCTCGTCGGGCTGGTCCCAGTGCTCGCACAGCCAGTCCACCACGGCGCCGACCTCGTCCCAGCGGTCACTGCTGATCGGCTGCCCCCACTTGTCGTAGAGGTAGATCGAGTCGATCAGCGCACCGTAGATGTCCAGCTGGAGCTGGCCGGTGGCGGCGTTGCCCACCCGGACCGGTCCGGAGCCGAGGTACCCCTCCAGGTGCGGAAGCTCGTACTCGGGCAGGTCGGTGCGCCCGTCGATGCCGTACATGATCTGCAACGGGCCGGTCTCCCCCATGCCCCGCAGGATGCCCCGCTCGGAGATGAAGCCCATGAACGCCTCGGCCTCCGAGGTGAACCCCAGGCGCAGCATCGCGTAGACGCAGAAGGCGGCGTCGCGGACCCAGACGTAGCGGTAGTCCCAGTTGCGCCCGCCGCCGATCTGTTCGGGAAGGCTGGTGGTCGGTGCGGCGACGATCGCGCCGGTGGGCGCGTAGGTGAGCAGCTTCAGCACCAGCGCGGAGCGGTTCACCATCTCCCGCCACCGCCCGTGGTAGCGGGAACCGGCCAGCCAGTGGCGCCAGAACCGGACGGTCGCCTCGGCCTGCTCCTGCGCCTCGGCGCGTGGGCAGGACCGGGGCGGGAGGCCGTCGCCGATCTGGTCGAGGGCGAACACGTGGGACTCACCCTCAAGGAGTTTGAACTGCGACCACACGTCCAGGCCGTCGCTCTCCAGGGGGGCGGTGGAGGTCAGCGCGAGCGTCAGTGACGGGGAGCGGAACACCGCCGTGTGGCCTTCGAGGTGCGTGGTGTGCGCTTCGGCGCCGTAGCCGAAGCGGGGGGCGATCCGTGCCCGGAAGGGAAGGGTTCCGCGGACGCAGATCACGCGCCGGATCAGCCGGTGCCGGGCCGCCTCGCGCGACTCGTCGACCACGGGCATGAAGTCCTGGATCTCCGCCACGCCGTCCGCGGCGAAGAACCGTGTGATCAGCACGTTCGTGTCGGGGAAGTAGAACTGTCTGGTGCGGCTCGGCACCTCGGCGGCCAACTCGAACGATCCGCCGCGGTCGGCGTCGAGGATGGACCCGAAGACGCTGGGCGCGTCGAAGCGCGGGCAGCAGTACCAATCGATGGTGCCGTTCGTGCCGACCAGGGCGGTCGTACGGAGATCGCCGATCAGGCCGTGCTCGGAGATCGGGATGTAACGGCCGCCGTCCACCTGCTCGAAACCAGCCGTGTCGAACGCCATACCGGCCTCCCTGCCGCTGTGGCCCGGGCCTGGAGATGAAACCTCGCTCTTCATGCTAGACCGCTACGCGGGGCGGGGGCCCGACGGCCGCCACGGTTCAGCCACCCGTTTCCGATTTCTCCCGTCGATCACTATGGGCCCTCGGCCGGCAACTCGCCGTGGTCTTCGACGGAGCGAACGCGCTGGCAGCCTCCTGCGGAGGGCTCGACGCGGGACGCGCCGGGACGGGTCGATTCGCCGCAGACGTCGGCGCCGTCGGCGCCGTCGGCCACCAGACTCAGGCCGCGTTTGACGGCAGCGGCCCTGTCGAACCGGTGGTCCCCGTCGGAGAACGAGTCCGGGGTCACGTTGACGACGCCCATGACCGCGCAGCGGTCCCAGCCGGGCAGACCCTCGACGGAGCTCATGACGGGGACTCCGTCCGGCGGGCGAGGTGCCGCGGCTGCGGGCTTCGCTGTCACGGAACTCTCCTTCGCCAGACGTGTCCGGGAACGTCCCCGCGATCGGGTCGGAACATCCGGTCATGGATGTTCCGACCCGCACGCGGATCAGACGGTCGCGGTGCCGGTCTCCGCGCGGACCTCGCGCGCCGCCGCGACGAGGTTCTCCAGGGAGGCGCGGGTCTCGGTCCAACCGCGGGTCTTCAGCCCGCAGTCGGGGTTGACCCAGAGCCGCTCCGCCGGGATGGCCTCCAGCCCCTTGCGCAGGAGGGCCGCCGCCTCGGCCGCCGAGGGGATGCGCGGGGAGTGGATGTCCCAGACGCCGGGGCCGGCCTCGCGCGGGTAGCCGTGCTCGGCGAGCTCGGTCGCGACCTGCATGTGGGACCGGGCGGCCTCCAGGCTGATGACGTCGGCGTCGAGGTCGTCGATGGCCTGGACGATGTCGCCGAACTCCGCGTAGCACATGTGGGTGTGGATCTGGGTCTCCGGCCGCACGCCCGAGGTCGTCAGCCGGAAGGACTCCGTGGCCCACGCCAGGTAGTCGGCGTGGCCGTCCGCGCGCAGCGGAAGCGTCTCGCGCAGGGCGGGCTCGTCCACCTGGATCACCGAAGCGCCGGCCGCTTCGAGGTCGTTGACCTCGTCGCGCAGGGCCAGTCCGACCTGGCGGGCGGTCTCGCCGAGGGGCTGGTCGTCGCGTACGAAGGACCAGGCGAGCATGGTGACCGGGCCGGTCAGCATGCCCTTGACCGGCTTGCTCGTCTGCGACTGGGCGTACGTCGTCCAGCGCACGGTCATCGGCTCCGGACGGGAGATGTCCCCGGCCAGGACCGGCGGGCGCACGTACCGGGTGCCGTAGGACTGGACCCAGCCGTGCTGGGTCGCCAGGTACCCCGTCAGCTGCTCGGCGAAGTACTGCACCATGTCGTTGCGCTCGGGCTCACCGTGCACGAGGACGTCGATGCCCGTCTTCTCCTGGAACGCGAGCACCTCCCGGATCTCGTCCTTGATCCGCTCCTCGTAACCTGCGGCGTCGAGGCGCCCGGCCCGCAGGTCGGCTCGGGCCACGCGCAGTTCGTCGGTCTGCGGGAACGAGCCGATCGTGGTGGTGGGCAGCAGCGGCAGCCCCAGGTGGGCACGCTGGGCGACCGCACGGTCGGCGTACGGCTGGGGGCGGCGCCCGTCCGCGTCGGTGATCGCCGCGGTGCGGGCCCGCACCGCGGGATCGTGGGTGATCGGGGAAGTCGCGCGGGAGGCCAGGTCGGCGCGGTTCGCGGCGAGTTCGGGGGTGATCGCGTCGGTGCCCTGGGCGAGGCCGCGGGCGAGCGTGGTGATCTCGTTCGTCTTCTGGCGGGCGAAGGCGAGCCAGCGCCGCACCTGCGGGTCGATGTCGCGCTCGGCGCCGGCGTCCAGCGGCACGTGCAGGAGGGAGCAGGACGCGGAGACGTCGACCTGGTCGGCGAGCCCGAGGAGGGTCCCGAGCGTGGTCAGCGACTTCTGGTAGTCGTTGATCCAGATGTTGCGTCCGTTGACCACACCCGCGACGAGGCGCTTGCCCGGGAGCCCGCCGACTGCCGCGAGGTCGGCGAGGTTGGCGGCGGCGGCATCGGTGAAGTCGAGGGCGAGGCCCTCCACCGGGGCCTTCGCCAGCACCGGAAGCGCTTCGCCGAGCCGGTCGAAGTACGAGGCGACGAGCAGCTTCGGGCGGTCCGTGCGGGCGCCGAGCTCCCGGTAGGTGCGGGCTGCGGCGTTCAGCTCGGCCGGAGTGCGGTCCTGGACCAGGGCCGGCTCGTCCAGCTGGACCCACTCGGCACCCGCCGCGCGGAGCTCGGCGAGCACCTGGGCGTAGACGGGCAGCAGCCGGTCCAGCAGGGTGATCGGCTCGAAGCCGGCGGCCACGCCCGGGGCGGACTTGGCCAGGAGCAGGTAGGTGACCGGGCCGACGAGCACGGGCCGGGCCGTGTGCCCCGAGGAGAGGGCCTCGGCGAGTTCGGCGATCTGCTGGGTGGAGTCGGCGGTGAAGACGGTGTCGGGGCCGAGCTCGGGGACCAGGTAGTGGTAGTTCGTGTCGAACCACTTGGTCATCTCCAGCGGGGCCACGTCCTGCGTACCGCGCGCCATCGCGAAGTAGCCGTCCAGGGCGTCGGCTTCGACGGCGGCCCGGTGGCGGGTGGGGATCGCGCCGACCATGACCGTGGTGTCCAGGACGTGGTCGTAGTACGAGAAGTCTCCGGTCGGGACTTCGGTGATGCCGGCTTCGGCCAGCTGGGCCCAGTGGGCCCGGCGCAGCTCGCGGGCGGTCTCCCGGAGGGCGTCCGCGGTGACGCGGCCCTTCCAGTAGCCCTCGATCGCCTTCTTCAGTTCGCGGTTCTGGCCCTGACGGGGGTAGCCGTGGACGGTGGCCTGTACTGCCGCGGCTGCGGACTCGGTGGTCACGGAACTCTCCTTCGCGAGCGTGTCTCCATGGACCCAGTGGGGGCCGAGGGCGCGAAGGGTGCCGGAACGGGCGGCCCGCGTGGTCCCGTACGTCCGGGTACGCGACGGGGAGGATCCGCCTGAAAGCACGCCGACCCGCCCACGAGGTCACCGGGAAACCGGGCGCGATCGTTCGCGCTCGGGCAACGGGCAGGTCTTCGGACTCGTGGGCACGCCGGCCACTCGGGCAGACACCTACTGGCCGTCGCTTCCCAGGACCGGTTCCGGTCCCAGTGCGTATGACGGCGGTCGTTCCCACTTACCGCTGCGGGGCAGTCCCGGATTCCCACCGGGTTCCCTCTTACGACGCATCCCGCCTGGCGGACGGGGCGAACCAGCTGCGGGGTCCACCCTAGGGTGCCGGACTGAAGAATGGGCAGAGCGTTCCAGATATCGGACGGCGAAACGAGATCAGCCGCTCGTGCACACCAGGTAGGGGACGTACGGCCTTCACCGAGCAGCTCGGGCACAACGCGCTGATCCGCCCGCTCGGTGCGTACACCTGCCCGCCGCAGCGGCCGCTGCCCCGGGCGGTCTGACACCGGGGGCACGTGGGTCGGGCCGCCGCGGAGCCGCGGGGTCAGCGAGGGGCGTTTTCGGCGCCCAGGGGACGGGCGGCTCCGGCTCGGATGGCGTCGATGACCGCATCGTGCAGGTCGCGGCTCGCGCCCTCACTGGGGCACGGGATGGGGCTTCCCGCAAGCGCGAGCCACTCGGACGCCCCGGCGTACTGCACCGTGATGTACGCGAGGCCGTCGGCCTCGGTCCAGGTGGTGTGGATGTCGAGCTCACCGGTGAGGACGAGCCCCGGCCCGGCGGTCTCGCCGCTCTCGCCGGCCTCGTCGGTCTCGACCCCGCTGCGTCCGGTGAAGATCCCGCGTGTGGTCCATGATGCCCAGCTCATCCCGCCTCCCTGCCGCTCGCGTCGTCCTGCCAGTGTGACCCGATCGGCCGCCGCGCGCCGCTCGCAGCGGCAGGGGCGGGCCGTCAGCCGCGTACGCGCAGGTCCGGGGCGACGGTGCGGAGCTCTTCGGCGGTCAGGGCGCCGGCCCTGACGAGGGTGGGGACGGGGCCGGTCACGTCGACGATCGATGACGGCACGGCGGCGGGGGTCGGGCCGCCGTCGAGGTAGACGGCGACGGTGTCGCCGAGCATGCGCCGGGCGGCATCGCAGTCCTGTGGGGCGGGCCGGCCGGTGAGGTTGGCACTGGAGACCGCCAGGGGGCCGGTCTGGTCGAGGAGTTCGATGGTGAGCGGGTGGTGGGGCATGCGGACGGCGACCGTGCCGTTGGTGTCTCCGAGATCCCATTTCAGGGTCGGCTGGTGCCGGGCGATGAGGGTGAGAGCGCCGGGCCAGAAGACCTCGATGAGCTTCCGGGCGGTGTCGGGGAGGTCGGTGACGAGATCGTCCAGGGCGGCCGGGGAACCGACGAGGACGGGGGACGGCATCTGCCGACCGCGTCCCTTCGCCGCGAGCAGGGCGGCCACCGCCTGCGGGTCGAAGGCGTCCGCGGCAATGCCGTAGACGGTATCGGTGGGCAGGACCACGAGCCGGCCGCACCGCACGGCCGACGTCGCCGCGCGCAGTCCGGCAGCGCGCTGGGGTGCCTCGGAGCAGTCGTAGTGCTGTGCCATGGGTCCGTCCTCCACTCGGTTTGGTCTCGGCGGCATCGTACGCAGCGCCCGGGGAGCCGCTGAGACCTGTGCCGGAGCGGGGCGGCAGTGGCTGGCCGGCGGTGGTGGACCGGCGTGCGGGCGCGATGCCGCACGGAACCCCGACTGAACTTCCGGACCTCCTCCCTGTCCCACGTACGGGAGGTGGCGATCCGCACCGGCGGCGCCCTGCATGCGGCACGGGATGCGCGGTTGCCACGACTGGGAGTCCGCCTCGGCCCGCTGCCGCACCGACAGCCGGCTGCCCGCCGCCGGCCCCGGACGGCTGCGGTGGCGCGTCAGCCCTCCCGCTGCTTGCCTGAGGGGACCTGCACCCCATCCGAGGAGTGATCATGAGCGGCGACAGCCAGTCGGGCGACCGAGCGCAGCAGATGCGCGACAAGGCTCAAGAGCTGGAGCAGACGGCACAGCACGCCACCGATCCGGCCGAGCGGCAGCGGCTGAAGGACAAGGCCATGCGCATCCGGGAGAAGGCCGAGAAGGAGTACGGCCAAGGCAGCGGAACCATGGACCCCATGTAGACCAGGCTCGTCGCTCCCGGACACACCGGCCGGCTCACACACGGGGCCCCTGGTCGCCGGCGTTGTCATTCGGCGTCTGCCAGGAGTCCTCGCGCCGCTGCGCCACGGGATTCTGCTCGTCCGGCCGCGCAGGGGGCCGGCGCCGGGCGCTGCGGCGGCTGCCGTACCAGAAAGCGCCGATCAAAAGGAGGACCACCACCACCCCTGCGAACATGAGGAAAAACGCTCCTTGGCCTTGGGCTGCGAGGGTTTCCGTAGAAGTCATGCCCGGCGCCTACCCGCGCTCGCCGGGCCTACGAGCCGTCCTCCCGGAATGCCGGCACGGAACGGGCGCCGGGTCACCGGAAGGGCCGGTGCCGCGGCGGGTCAGCCCGGCCAGGTACCCGTCATGGGGCGGGTCAGCCCGGCCAGGTGCCCGTCACGCGGCGGGCGGCCACGGCGCCCGAGCGGTCGACCGCGGCCTTGACCACGGCGAAGATCGCGCCCTGGATGGCGGCGGCGAGCAGGATCTGCTTCCAGGAGCGGTCTTCGTCCGTGGCGCTGGGAGCGTCGCCTTCGCCTTCGACGATCTTCCAGACCTGCTTGAACGCGGCCCCCGCGATCAAGCCGCTGACGGCGCCGAGGGCCAGCCCGACCGGCCTGTAGGCGACCTTGGACGCGTTCATCGGCCCAGGCGGCTGCGCCGCACCAGCAGGAGGACGAGCAGAGCGACGCCGGCCACGAGCAGCGGCTTGCGGTTCGCGCGCGCCACCCCCGCGACCTGGTCGGTGACCTGGACGGTCTTCTCGGTTGCCTGTTCCTTGAGGGCGGCTGCCCTCTCCTTCGCCTGCGCCTTGACGTCGGCCTTGGCGGCCAGTGCCTCGATGGTCTGCCCGAGCTCGTCACGGGTGTGCTCTAGCTGCTCGCGCAGTTCCTCGGGAGTGGGTGTGCCGATATCGGTTCGGGTGGTTCGGGGTTCGTCGGTCATCGCTGCGCCTTCTCCTTGATCGCGCTCAGGTCGGCCTTGACGCTGCCGATGGTCTTCTCCGGGACGGGGGCGCCGGCCTCGGAGATCTGCTTCTTCCCGGCCAGGGCGGTCACCGCGGCAACCACGCCCAGCGCCGCCGCGAGGATCAGAGCCGATGCCCACACCGGGAGTACCAACGCGAGGGCCGCGATGCAGGCGGCGACGAGGGCCTGGGCCGCCAGAATCCCGGTCAGGCCCGCCGCGCCGAAGAAGCCACCGCCCTTTTCGAAGCGCTTTCCCTTCTGCGTCATTTCCGCTCGGGCCAGCCGCATCTCCGCGCGGGCCAGCTCCGAGATCTGCTGGGAGGCGCGCGAGACCAGCACGCTTACGGATTCATCGGTGTTGTGGGTCTGCCGTTCCATTGTGCTCATGCGGAGTCTCCCCCTTTACGATGCGCACGATGTTGTCGTGGCGCGCCTACCCGGTAATCGGACGAACACCCGCCCCGCGGGGAGATGCGTACGCGATCACTTCTCCATGCGGCGCCGGTCCTGGTCGCTCCAGGCGCGGGTTTCCCGGGGCCGGACATAGGGTTCCTCGTCCTCGGGCAGCCCGCCGGCTATCGCCCGCTGGCGGGCCAGTTCCGCGTCGAACTCGAGCCCGAGGAGGATCGCGAGGTTCGTGATCCACAGCCAGACCAGGAAGACGATCACACCGGCGACCGTGCCGTACGTCTTGTTGTACGAGGCGAAGTTCGCGACGTAGAACGCGAAACCGGCCGAGGCGATCATCCAGATCACCAGGGCGAGGACGCTGCCCGGCGTCACCCACCTGAATCCGCGGCCCTTGGCGTTCGGCGCCGCCCAGTACAGGAGCGCGATCATGATGGTGACGAGGAGCACCAGGACCGGCCACTTCGCGATCGACCACACCGTCAGGGCGCTGTCGCCGAGCCCCAGGGCGGTGCCCGCGCGCCGCGCCAGGCCGCCGGTGAAGACGACGATCAGCGCGCCGGCACAGGCGAGGACCACCAGCGTGACCGTGAGCGCGAGGCGCAGCGGCAGCACCTTCCATGCGGGACGGCCCTCGGGCATGTCGTAGACGGCGTTCGCGGAGCGGATGAACGCGGCCACGTAGCCGGAGGCGGACCACAGCGCCACGACGAGTCCGACGACGGCCATCACCGACCCGACTCCGCTGCGGCCCTGCAGCTGTTCGACCGCGTCTCTGATCACGTCCCGCGCGGAGCCGGGGGTCAGCTGCTGCACGTTGTCCAACAGCCGCGCGGTCGTCGACTCCCCGGCCAGGCCCAGCAGGGACACGAGGACGAGGAGGGCGGGGAAGAGCGCCAGTACCCCGTAGTAGGTCAGGGCGGCGGCGCGGTCGGCCAGCTCGTCGTTGCGGAACTCCTCGACCGTGCCGCGCAGGACTGCCTTCCATGAGTGTGCGGGCAGCTCCGAAGGCTGGTCGGGGGCCCGCTCCTCGACCAGCTCGCTCGGACCCGCGTCGGCGTTCCGCTCGGCTTCGGCACGCTCACGGTCACTGGCCTGGCCTCGGTGCGGTAGAGGTTTCATACCCGACGGCTTTCCGCCGCGGCGCCACTCATGCGCGTACGGCAACACGAGCACGGTGTCACCGGGAAGACCATCCGGATCGCCGACCACGACGTGAGGCCCGTGTGCGGACCGACATGGGCGGCGGCGACGACTGGCCGGAGATCCGCGAGACCATCCTGGGCTGCGACATCCTGATCCTGTCGACGCCGATCTGGCCGGGATCACCGCCCACCTCGCCCGCCGCCTCAAGGCCCCTCCGTACCCGGCGGGCTGACCTGCGGCGATCGGAGTCTCCCGAACCCGAGGATCTCGACCCGAGCGACGAGCGCTTCGACGCGAAGACGACCGTCCTCATGGAAAACGTCCGCCACCACGTCGAGGAGGAGGAGGAGAAGGAGTGGTTCCCCGAGGTCCGCAAGGCCATGGGCCGCAACCGCCTCACCGAACTCGGCGAACAGATGGAAACGGCGAAGAAGACCGCCCCGGGCGACCCCCTCTCCGTCCCGAGCGCCGATCAATAGCCCCTCCGGCCATCCAGTCGCCGACCTGCTCCGCGGAGCAACGCGTCTTTGACCGGCGGTTTCTCCAGCTCGGCCAGTGGCCGGGGGCGGGGCCGTTTGGATCCGGCGATCTTGATCAGACGAGGAGGGATGCACCGGGTCGGTCATCCCCGGTACGGCTCCGGCCGTGTCGGGTGGCGAGAGGGACCGCGCGGAGGGGGCGAAGCTCATGGCGAGTGAGAGAGGGGCCCGTATGTCGGCATCGGGAGGGCGCCGGCGCGATGGGGGCGTCCGAGTGGCGTCGATAGGACGGGACGTCGTGTTGGCGGTGGGGCTGGTGGGCATCTGCCTGGGCGGGGCGGCCGTCTTCGTCAAGGCGGCCGTGGAGACGGACGGCGGCGTACCGGTGCTGCCGATCGTCACCGTGCTGCTCCTGGCCGCCGGAGTGGCGCTGGCGCGGTGGAGCATCGTTCCAGGCCTGCACCGCTCCACCGTGCGCCGACCAGGTCCGCCCGGCCCGACGGGGCCGGACGCGCCGCCATTCTGCGCTCCGTCGGCGCCCGAGCCGGAGCCCGCCTGTCTGCCCGAGGTCGACTCCGGCGCCCTGGACCATACGGCGGCGGACGCCGACGGATTCGAGCACACGGTCGCCGCGCTGTGCGCTCGGGATGGCTGCCCTCAGGTGGAAGTGGTGGGCGGAGCCGGGGACTTGGGAGCCGACGTGATCGCCACGACGGCGGACGGACTGCGCGTGGTCATCCAGTGCAAGCGCTATGGCGAGGGCAACCGGGTCGGTTCCCAGGACCTCCAGCGCTTCGGCGGCACCTGTTTCGCCGTCCACGAGGCCGATGTGGCCATCGTCGTGACCACCAGCGACTTCACCGCGCCGGCCGCGGAGTACGCCGCCGCCTGCGACATCGTCTGCGTCGACGGCGATGGCCTGGCGGCGTGGACGGAGTCGCTGACGCCGCCCCCATGGGACGCCGCAGCCGGTGCAGAGCGAGCCTGAAGACGCTGGTCAGCGTGGTGGTGTCGGCTGGATCCGCGAGTAGCGCGGGCCGGCGTGGTTGACCACCCCGTGCCCGTCGGCGCTGACGACGAGCTGCGAATAACTTGTTGGACGCGATGGCCGGGTGATGCCACAGTCTGGCTGTGACCATGATCAAAGGCTGTTCCGAAGCTGTTTCGTTGGCCGACGGCCTCGTCCTGCGAGAGGCGAGGCCTGCGGATCTTGACCAGATCGGCGCGCTCCTGTCCGAGCGCGGTGAGCCGGACGACGCCATCGACCACCGGCTGGTTGTCGCCGACCCCGACGCCGGCTTGTCCGCCTGTGCCGTGGTCGTAGACGGTGACCGGGTCGTGTCCACCGCGACGCTCCTCGACGAAGAGGTGTGCATCGGGGGCGTCCGTCTGCCCGCCGGCCAGGTGGAACTGGTCGCCACCGACAGCGCATACGAGGGACGCGGGCTCGTAAGGGCGCTCATGCACTGGGCGCACGAGCGTTCTGCCGCCCGTGGCCACCTCGTCCAGGCGATGATCGGAATCCCGTACTTCTACCGGCTGTTCGGCTATGAGTACGCCATCGACATCCCGCAGGTGCTGCATGTGAAGGCCTTGCCGGCCGGCGAGGGAACGGCCACGCTCCGTGCCGCCCGGGCCTCCGACATTCCCTCCATGGCTGCCCTGCAAGCCTCGGCCCAGCGCGGGTTCGATGTGACCATGCCGCACTCGGCGGCGTGCTGGCGATGGCTCCTGGAGCACGAGTCGAGCAACCTCTGGGTTCTCGAGGACGCCGACACGGTCATTGCCACCGCGCGCACCACGCCTCCTGGTGAGGACATGCTCCTGGCCGAGGCCGCGGCACGCGACGAGGCGGCGGCACGGGACCTCCTGAGCGGCGTCGCCGCCCTGGCACCCGGCGATGGGATACGGATCGTCCATCGGGCAGGGGCCGTGACGGGCAACGCGTGGCAGGAGTTCATCGACCACGAACCGCGCGGGAGAGCAGAGCAGTACTACCTCCGCATCCCGGATGTCGCGGCGCTGCTCGACAGGCTGCGTCCGCTGTTCTGGCAGCGTCTCACCACGGCCGGGATCGACCGCACCGGCCGAGACATCGTCATCTCCACCTTCGGCGCCCACTACCGGATTCCGGTACTCGCCAACGGGCTCGGTGAGGTCGTCACCGGCGGCCCGATGCAGTCGCCGGGAGCTGTGGGCGGCGCCGGGCTGGCGCCCGACCATCTGGCCGCCCTGCTGTTCGGTCCGCACGGACTCCAGGGGTTGACCCGCATCCGCCCCGACGTCTACGCCGCGGACGCGGAACTGTTCCAGGTGCTCTTCCCTCCACTCACTGCCGACGTACTCAGCTACTACCTCCCGCACTGATGAACTTGATCGGGTGATGTCGGCCTCGTAGAGGACTGGCCGCATGGGGACCGCGCAGGGGGACCGGGGGCTCAGGGATGTGACAGCGCAGCCGGCGTCCAAAGCCCCTGCCGGGCCCGGACGGGCCCGGCAGGGGCTGATCAGCCATGTGAAGGCTTCACCGTGTGAACCGGTACGGGCACGGGGGGCTACGGGGTCTCCGTCGTCAGGATGAAGGGGTCGGTGTCCGCGGCCTCCGTCCCGGCGCCCGGCGTCTCCGCACCCGGGGTCTCCGTCTTCGGGGTCTCCGTCTTCGGGGTCTCCGTACCCGGCGTCTCCGCGCCCGGGGTCTCCGTGCCCGGGGTCTCCGTCGTCGGGGCCGGGGTCTCCGTCTTCGGGGTCTCCGGGGTGGGGGCCGGGGTCTCTGTCTTCGGGGTCTCCGGGGTGGGGGCCGGGGTCTCGGGCTTCGGGGTCTCCGGGGTGGGGGCGGGCTTTTCGGGCTTGTGCTCGCAGTACACGGT
>NZ_JBVHWW010000041.1:0-77514 GCF_055563995.1 Streptomyces sp. NPDC029164
CCCCCCCCCCCCCCCCCCCCCCCCCCCCCCCCCCCCCCCCCCCCCCCCCCCCCCCCCCCCCCCCCCCCCCCCCCCCCCCCCCCCCCCCCCCCCTCTTCTCTACTCGCGTTCTCCTCGCGTTCTCCTCGCGTTCTTACGCGGCGTACGCGCGCGCTCAGGCGAAGACGGGACCCGTGAACTTCTCGCCCGGGCCCTGGCCCGGCTCGTCCGGAACGATCGAGGCCTCGCGGAAGGCCAGCTGGAGCGACTTCAGGCCGTCGCGCAGCGGGGCGGCGTGGAAGGAGCTGATCTCGGTGGCGCTCGCGGTGACCAGGCCGGCGAGGGCCGTGATCAGCTTGCGGGCCTCGTCGAGGTCCTTGTGCTCGGAGTCCGGCTTGTCCAGGCCCAGGTTGACCGCCGCGGCGCTCAGCAGGTGCACGGCCACCGTGGTGATCACCTCGACGGCGGGCACGTCCGCGATGTCGCGGGTCATGGCGTCGTAGTCGGGGGCGCCGTCGGCAGCGGGGTCGGTGGAGGGTGTCGCGTCAGTCATGAGTCCCACGATATGCCGTGCGGCGGGCTTGCAACGCGGGTGCTAGTATGTACATCGACCGGCCGGACACTTCTGTGCCCGGCCCACAAGTGGAGGCTCCGTTTCTCCCACCTGATCGTCCTCCGGGACGGCGGGTCACCGGTCAGGTGGCATCCATCGTTCCGTACGGACGATGGAAAGCTGCCCGAGTCTACGCCCCGCGGTTCGCACGCGACGGTGTTCCGGTTGTATTGGAGCCCCTGCCTGTGCCCGGCGGGGCTTTTTTCATTCTCCCGCTGTGGTGGTCTGACGGAAATACACGTCAGCGGCTGTCTGCCAGGCAGTCGTGTGGTGCTACCGAGGAGGATCCATCAGCACCGAGCCCCGCATCAACGACCGGATTCGCGTTCCCGAGGTACGGCTTGTCGGTCCCAGCGGCGAGCAGGTCGGCATCGTGCCGCTTGCCAAGGCGCTTGAGCTCGCGCAGGAGTACGACCTCGACCTGGTCGAGGTCGCGGCGTCCGCACGCCCGCCGGTCTGCAAGCTCATGGACTACGGCAAGTTCAAGTACGAGTCGGCCATGAAGGCCCGTGAGGCGCGCAAGAACCAGGCGCACACGGTCATCAAGGAAATGAAGCTCCGGCCGAAGATCGACCCGCACGACTATGACACCAAGAAGGGTCACGTCGTTCGGTTCCTCAAGCAGGGCGACAAGGTCAAGATCACGATCATGTTCCGTGGTCGCGAGCAGTCCCGGCCGGAACTCGGCTACCGACTGCTGCAGCGTCTCGCTTCGGACGTCGAGGACCTCGGGTTCATCGAGTCGAACCCGAAGCAGGACGGCCGAAACATGATCATGGTCCTCGGTCCGCACAAGAAGAAGACCGAGGCGATGGCCGAAGCCCGCGAGGCGCAGGCCGCCCGCAAGGCCGAGCGCCAGGGTGTCGCCCACGCCGACGACGAGGCCCCTTCCGAGGACGCCGCCGTCGAGGTCGAGGAGACCACCGAGGTCGCCTCCGCCGACGTCACCGAGGCCCCCGCCGACGAGACGAACGCCGAGGCCTGATCCCGAGGCAGCCCGTCTCGGATCACCGACACAACATGACGCTCCCGTGAGCCGGTCCCGCAACGGACCGGTGGGAGCGCCACCGACGAGGAGATAACGGCGCCATGCCGAAGAACAAGACGCACAGCGGTACCAAGAAGCGCTTCAAGGTCACCGGCTCCGGCAAGGTGCTCCGCGAGCGCGCCGGCAAGCGCCACCTGCTCGAGCACAAGTCGTCCCGTGTCACCCGCCGCCTCACCGGCAACGCGGAGATGGCCCCCGGCGACGCCGCGAAGATCAAGAAGCTTCTCGGCATCTGATGTCCTCCGCTCCCTCGCGGGAGCGGGACGTCAAGACCGGGACCCCATCGAATTCGGGCCGTGTGAAGACACCCACGGCCCCGCTACAAGGAGTTAAAAAGTGGCACGCGTCAAGCGGGCAGTAAACGCCCACAAGAAGCGCCGGGCAATCCTCGAGGCGGCCTCCGGCTACCGCGGTCAGCGTTCGCGCCTGTACCGCAAGGCCAAGGAGCAGGTCACCCACTCGCTGGTCTACAACTTCAACGACCGCAAGAAGCGCAAGGGCGACTTCCGTCAGCTGTGGATCCAGCGCATCAACGCTGCTGCCCGCCAGAACGGCATGACGTACAACCGCCTCATCCAGGGTCTGAAGGCCGCCAACATCGAGGTGGACCGCAAGATCCTCGCCGAGCTGGCCGTCAACGACGCCAACGCGTTCGCCGCGCTGGTCGAGGTCGCTCAGAAGGCGCTTCCGGCCGACGTCAACGCCCCCAAGGCCGCTGCGTAAGGCCTGGCCGGCCGCGTAAGCAGTCGGCACCCTCGGACCCGCAGGCGATTCGCCTGCGGGTCCGAGTGCTTTCCCCGCACCGCAGGGGCAGACCGCCCGTACCGCCGGCGCAGCGGGCTCCGTACCGCCGGCGCCCGCGGGCTCCGTACCGTCCGCGCTCCGCGCGCTCCGCACCGCCCGCGCCCGTGCGCCCCGCATCCCCGAGAGAGAACCGCAGAGACCATGGCTGACCTGGGTCACCCCGCCGAGCTGATCTCCCCCCGATCCCCGCGGGTGGCCGCCGCCAGGCGACTGGCGCGGCGCAACTTCCGCACCAAGGAGCGCCGGTTCATCGCCGAGGGCCCGCAGGCGGTCCGCGAGGCCGTCGAGCACCGCGGACCGACCGGCGCGTCGACCCTGATCGAGCTGTTCGCCACCGTCGAGGCGGCCGAGCGCTATACCGAGATCATCGACGCCGCCCTGGACGCGGGTGCCCGCGTGCACTACGCCTGCGACGAGGTGCTCGCCGAGGTCTCGCAGACCGTCACTCCGCAGGGCCTCGTCGGGGTCTGCCACTTCCTGGACTCCCCGTTCGAGGAGATCCTGAAGTCCGGGCCCAGGCTCGTCGCCGTCCTCGCGCACGTCCGCGACCCCGGCAACGCCGGTACGGTGCTGCGCTGCGCGGACGCCGCCGGCGCCGACGCGGTGGTGCTGACCGACGCCTCCGTGGACCTCTACAACCCCAAGTCCGTACGGGCCTCCGTGGGCTCCCTCTTCCACCTCCCGGTCGCGGTCGGCGTCCCGGTGGAACAGGCCGTCGAGGGCCTGCGGGCGGCCGGCGTACGGATCCTCGCGGCCGACGGCGCGGGCGAGGACGACCTCGACGCCGAGCTGGACGCGGGCACCATGGGCGGTCCCTCCGCCTGGGTCTTCGGCAACGAGGCCTGGGGCCTTCCCGAGGAGACCAGGGCCCTCGCGGACGCCGTGGTGCGGGTCCCGATCCACGGGAAGGCGGAGAGCCTGAACCTGGCGACGGCCGCCGCCGTGTGTCTCTACGCGTCCGCGCGTGCACAGCGGGCGCCCGGAGGGTGCCGCTCCGTGACCCCCAGCTAGTAATGTGGCGGCCCGGGGGCCCACTGCGCTACTCGGAGATGTGGGGTACGGGGACATGACCGTCGGTACGAACAGCTCACCGGGGGCCGGCACGACGGCCGGTCCACCGGTGCCGGCCGGACCCGGCGCCGCCCAGGTCCCGCCGCGGGCCGACGCTCTGGCCGGCGTCCCGCCGCAGGCCCCGGCCGGCGCCCGTCCGGGCGGACCCGCGGACGCCGGCACCGGCTCCCGGGCCGAGGGCGAGGGGCTCGGCTTCGGGATCGACCCCGACTGCCTGCCCGACGGGCTCGTCGTCGCCGACCACACCGGGCGCGTCATCTGCTTCAACCGGGCCGCCGCCCGGATGACCGCCACCGACCCCGCCCAGGCCCTCGGCGCCCGCATCGACCGCGCGCTCCCGCTGGAGGACCTCGAAGGCCGCCGCTGGTGGGCGCTGACCGACCCCTACGGCGGCCTCGCCACCCGCCGCGGACAGCCCGAGCGGAACCTGCTGCTCCCCGGCGGCCGCGAGGTGCTGGTCTCCGCCAGCTACATCCGCACCCACCCCACCGGCCCGCTGCGCCGCCTCGTGGTCACCCTGCGGGGCACCGAGGCGCGCCGCCGCACCGAGCGCAGCCACGCCGAGCTGATCGCCACCGTCGCCCACGAGCTGCGCTCCCCGCTGACCTCCGTCAAGGGCTTCACCGCCACCCTGCTCGCCAAGTGGGAACGCTTCACCGACGACCAGAAGCGGCTGATGCTGGAGACCGTCGACGCCGACGCCAACCGCGTCACCCGCCTCATCGCCGAACTCCTCGACATCTCCCGCATCGACTCCGGCCGTCTGGAGGTGCGCCGCCAGCCCGTGGACCTCGCCACCGCCGTCGGCCGCCACGTCCAGGCGCTCACCGCGAACGGGCAGGCCCCCGAGCGGTTCCTCGTACGAGTGAGCCGCCCGCTCCCCGACTGCTGGGCCGATCCGGACAAGATCGACCAGATTCTCGGCAACCTCCTCGAAAATGCGGTGCGTCACGGAGACGGAACGGTCACCATCGACGTATCGCCGCATGAGAAGGGAACCGCCGTCACCGTGTCCGACGAAGGCCCCGGGATCCCCGAGGAGTCGATGGGCCGCGTCTTCACCCGCTTCTGGCGGGGGAGCAAGCGCGGCGGCACCGGCCTGGGCCTGTACATCGTCAAGGGCATCGTGGAGGCCCACGGCGGCACCATCACGGTCGGCCGCGGCCCCGGCGGCGGCGCCGAATTCCGATTTATCCTGCCCGTGAGCGCCCCGGCGTACCTCACGCAGTAGCCCTGCTGAGCATCTCGCCAGACGGCCCACGGGCTCCTTCACCCCCAGCGACCTTTAGACTCGTCCTTTGGCACCTTTGTGTCTCTGTGTCGATCGGTCTGATCGTGCCGTACGGGGACCCACCAGCCAGCCATCGGAAGTACGGGAAGAGATGTCGGCACCGAACAAGTCGTACGACCCTGTCGAGGTCGAGGCACTGAAACCGGAAGAGATCGAGCGCATGCGGGACGAGGCGCTCGCCGCCTTCGCGTCCGCCGGCGACCTCGACGCGCTGCGTGAGGCGAAGACCGCGCACATGGGCGACCGCTCGCCCCTGGCGCTCGCCAACCGCGAGATCGGCGCGCTGCCCCCGCAGGCCAAGGCCGAGGCGGGCAAGCGCGTGGGCCAGGCCCGCGGCGCCGTGAACAAGGCCTTCGGGGCCCGCACGGTCGAGCTCGAAGCCGAGCGCGACGAGCGGGTGCTGGTCGAGGAGGCCGTGGACGTCACGCTGCCCTACGACCGCGTCCCCGCCGGCGCCCGGCACCCCCTGACCACGCTGATGGACCGCATCGCGGACATCTTCACGGCCATGGGGTACGAGGTCGCCGAGGGGCCCGAGGTCGAGGCGGAGTGGTTCAACTTCGACGCCCTCAACTTCACGCCCGACCACCCGGCGCGCCAGATGCAGGACACCTTCTTCGTCCGGGGCCCCGAGGGCACCGAGGGCGACGAGTCCGGTGTCGTCCTGCGCACCCACACCTCCCCGGTGCAGGCCCGCTCGCTGCTGGAGCGCAAGCCCCCCGTCTACGTCGTGTGCCCGGGCCGGGTGTACCGCACCGACGAGCTCGACGCGACCCACACGCCGGTCTTCCACCAGGTCGAGCTGCTCGCCGTGGACGAGGGCCTGACCATGGCGGACCTCAAGGGCACCATGGACCACATGGTCCAGGAGCTGTTCGGCGAGGGCACCACCACGCGCCTGCGCCCGCACTTCTTCCCGTTCACCGAGCCGTCCGCCGAGATGGACATGCAGTGTTACGTATGCCGCGGCGAGTCGGTGGGCAACCCCGACCGCCCGTGCCGTACCTGCTCCAGCGAGGGCTGGATCGAGCTCGGCGGCTGCGGCATGGTCAACCCCAAGGTGCTCGTCGCCTGCGGTGTGGACCCCGAGAAGTACAGCGGGTTCGCCTTCGGGTTCGGCATCGAGCGGATGCTGATGTTCCGTCACAACGTTGAAGACATGCGAGACATGGTCGAGGGTGACGTTCGCTTCACCCGGCCGTTCGGGAGTGAGATCTGATGCGCGTCCCGCTTTCCTGGTTGCGGGAGTACGTCGACCTGCCCGCGGGCGAGACCGGCCGTGACGTGGCCGCCAAGCTGGTCGACGCCGGCCTCGAGGTCGAGACCGTCGAGCAGCTCGGCGGCGGGCTCAAGGGCCCGCTCGTCGTCGGCCAGGTGCTGACCATCGAGGAGCTGGAGGGCTTCCGCAAGCCGATCCGTTTCTGCACGGTCGACGTCGGCCAGGCCAACGGCACCGGCGAACCGCAGGAGATCGTCTGCGGCGCCCGGAACTTCTCCGTCGGCGACAAGGTCGTCGTGGTCCTGCCCGGCGCGGTGCTGCCCGGCGACTTCGCGATCGCCTCGCGCAAGACGTACGGCCGCACCTCGCACGGCATGATCTGCTCCGGCGACGAGCTGGGCATGGGCGACGACGGCACGCACGGCATCATCGTGCTGCCGCACGAGCACGAGGTCGGCACCGACGCGATCGAGCTGCTCCAGCTCGTCGACGAGGTCCTCGACATCGACATCACCCCGGACCGCGGCTACTGCATGTCCATGCGCGGTGTCGCCCGCGAGGCGGCCACCGCCTACGGCCTGCCGCTGCGCGACCCGGCGCTGCTCGACGTGCCCCAGCCGAACTCGTACGGCTACCCCGTCAAGATCGACGACCCGGCCGGCTGTGACCGCTTCACCGCCCGCACGGTGACCGGTCTCGACCCCGACGCGCGCTCCCCGATCTGGCTGACCCGCCGCCTGCAGAAGGCGGGCATGCGCCCGATCTCGCTCGCCGTCGACATCACCAACTATGTGATGCTCGAGCTCGGCCAGCCGCTGCACGCCTACGACCGCTCGTCCATCGAGGGGCCGATCGGCGTGCGCCGGGCCGAGCAGGGCGAAGAGCTGATCACCCTGGACGGTGTCAAGCGCACGCTCGACGCCGAGGACCTGGTGATCACCGACAACCGCGGCCCGATCGGGCTCGCCGGTGTCATGGGCGGCGCCAACACCGAGATCGCCGACGCCGTCACCACACCTTTTGATCCCTCTGGCTCGACCGGACAGGTCACCGGGACCACCGAGGTGGTCATCGAGGCCGCGCACTTCGACTCCGTGTCGATCTCGCGCACCGCCCGCCGCATGAAGCTCTCCTCCGAGGCCTCCAAGCGCTTCGAGCGGGGCACCGACCCGCAGGCCGCCGCCGCGGCCGCGCAGCGGACCGTCGACCTGCTCGTGCTCCTCGCGGGCGGCACCGCCGAGGCGGGGGTCACCGAGGTCATCGCCCCGGGCGCGCCGCGCACCATCGCCATGCCCGCGGACCACCCGGACCGCGTCGCCGGCATGGAGTACGGCCGCGAGACCGTCGTGCGCCGCCTCCAGGAGATCGGCTGCGACGTCTACGGCCAGGACGAGCTCGTCGTCACCGTCCCCTCGTGGCGGCCCGACCTCGCCGCGCCCAACGACCTCGCCGAAGAGGTCATTCGGCTGGAGGGCTACGGAAACCTCCCGTCGACCCTCCCGCAGGTGCCCTCCGGCCGCGGTCTGACCGCCCGGCAGCAGCTGCACCGCCGGGTCGGCCGCGCGCTGGCCGGCGCGGGCTACGTCGAGGCGCTGAGCTACCCCTTCATCGGCGAGGGCGTCTTCGACCAGCTCCAGCTCCCGGCGCACGACGCGTCGCGCCAGGTGGTCAAGCTCGTCAACCCGATCTCCGACGAGGAGCCGGCGCTGCGCACCACGCTGCTGCCGGGTCTGCTCGGCGCGCTGCGCCGCAACGACAGCCGGGGCAGCCACGACCTCGCGCTCTTCGAGACCGGTTCGGTCTTCCGGGCCGCCGCGCAGCCGGGCGTCGCCGTACGGCTGCCCGTCGACCGGCGTCCCACGGACGAGGAGATCGCCACCCTGAACGCGGCCCTGCCCGCGCAGCCGCGGTACGCCGCGGTCGTGCTGGCCGGTGCGCGCGAGCAGGCCGGCTGGTGGGGCAAGGGCCGCCCGGCCGACTGGGCGGACGCGGTCCAGGCCGCCCGCTCGCTGGCCGTCGAGGCCGGCGCGCGGCTCGTCGTCCGCCAGGGCCAGTACGGTCCCTGGCACCCGGGCCGCTGCGCCGAGCTGGTCGTCACCATCGACGGCGTCGAGCAGGTCATCGGCCACGCCGGCGAACTGCACCCGCGCGTGGTCAAGGCGATGGGCCTGCCGGCCCGCACCAGCGCCATGGAGCTCGACTTGGACCGCCTCGCGGCGGCCGGCGGCGAGGCCCTGCAGGCGCCCCGGATCTCCACCTTCCCGGTGGCGACCCAGGACGTCGCGCTGATCGTCGACGCGTCGGTTCCCGCGTCCTCCGTGGAGGCCGCCCTGCGCAAGGGAGCGGGCGAACTCCTGGAGTCGCTGCGGCTGTTCGACGTGTTCACCGGTGAGCAGGTCGGCGAGGGCAAGAAGTCCCTGGCGTACGCGCTGCGCTTCCGCGCGACCGACCGGACGCTGACCGCCGAGGAGTCCACGGCCGCGCGCGACGCGGCGGTGGCGTTGGCGGGCGAGCGGACCGGGGCGGTGCTCCGGGGCGCGTAGCCGCCCCGCGTAAAGGCCAGTTGAGGGCGCATCCGGACCACCGGATGCGCCCTCACTCGTTCGAGTGAGAAGGGCGGAGTGAACCGCGGTCCGGGGAGACCCTGTTCCCGCACACCGATCGCCGAGAAGGCCCGGGACGCCACCGGCGCGTGCTTACCCCCTGCGGAGGTCCTCGCACGGGCCCCGGCCCCGCGGACGCCCGCGCGGCTGGTCGCGGGCGTGCACGCGGCCCTCCTCCGGCACACCGGCGGGCGACTCGCCGACGACGTCGCCCTGCTGGTGCTCCGCGACGACCGGTCCTGACCGGCGGGCTGCCGGGGGCCGGCTCCGCCGGGGCCCGGCGACCAACCGGGCGCCGGCGGAGCCGGAACGCGCCGCCCGCCTGCCGTGGAGTGTCGGGCAGACAGCAGGACGGGCGGCGCGGTGCGGGTCGTCGCACTGTACGAGGGGGAGCCGACGACCCGGGCTACCTCTTGGCGAGGCCCTTAAGTGAAGCGCCCACGGCGGCCCGTGCGGCAGAGTGCGCATCGCATTTATGCGCGTACTCGGTTCACACCCCGTGTGAACCGCGCACCCACTAGCCTGAGATCGACGAGCCCTGGGAGCGGCCCATGCAGCCCAATGTCCTGCTCGACGCCCTCCTCGCCGAGGCGGGCATGTCCCATGCCGGACTCGCCGCCTACGTGAACCAGGCAGGTCGCACCCGCGGACTCGCCCTGCGCTACGAACACACCGCCGTGGCCCGGTGGCTGAAGGGTCAGCGGCCCCGGGGCCAGGTCCCCGACCTGATCTGCGAGGTGCTCGGCGGCCGGCTGCGGCGTCCCGTCGGACTGGACGACATCGGGCTCGGGGCGGCCGACCGGCCCGTCTCCCTGCACGCCTCCCCGCTCAGCGGGTTCGTGGACCGGGCCGCCGCCCTGTGGCGGTCCGACGGGCAGGCCCGGCCCCAGCTGCTCACCGCCGAGGCGGTTACCGGAACGCCCGCCGTGATCCCGGTCTGGGAATGGGAGAACCCGCCCGAGGACGCGGACGTCTCCCGCGAGGGCCCGAACCGGATCGGTCCCGAGCACATCGAGATCCTGAAGGCCGCCCGCGCGCACTACGAGCTGATGTACCGCCGGGCCGGCGGGGTGGCCACCCGGGACCGGATCGTCCGGTTCCTTGGCAGTGAGACGGCGCCCATGCTGCGCGGAAGCTACCCCGACGCCCTCGGCCGCCGGCTGCACCGGGCCACCGGGTCCCTCGTGGCGGTGGCGGGGATCTGCGCGTACGACTCGGACGCCCACGGGCTCGCCCAGCGCTACTTCCACCAGGCGCTGCGCCTGGCCAAGGCGAGCGGGGACCGCGGGCTCGGGGCGTACGTGATCGCGCTGATCGTCAACCAGTCCCTGCACCTGCGCGAATACCGCCAGGCCGTCGCCTTCGCCGAGGCCGCGCTGCGCGCCGCCGGCCCGCACACCACCCCGGCGCTGACCGCCGACCTGTACGCCATGCAGGCCAAGGCGTACGCCCAACTCGGCGACACCGGGGCCGCGCTGGCCTGCATCGGCAACGCCGAGGCGGCCGCGGAGCGGATCCGCCCGGGCACCGAACCCGACGAGACCGGCTACGTACAGCCCGGGCTCGTCAACGTCCAGGTCGCCGAGGCGCTGCTCAGTCTGGGGGATCTGGAGGCGGCCCGGGTCCAGGCGGCCGCCGCCGTCGGCACCCCGGCCCACGACCGCGGGCGGGTGCACCGGCTGGCGATGCTGTGCGAGATCCAGCTGCGCCAGGGCGAGGCGGACCGGGCGGCGGCGTCCGCGGCGGAAATGGCCGAACGGGCCAAGGGGATGGAGTCGCTGCGGCTGCGCGACCGGCTGCGGGCGGTCCGCGAACAGCTGCTGACCAGCGGTTGTTCGGGCGCGGAGGAGACCGCACAGCTCATCGACGGGGCGCTGCGCGTTCCGCTGTGACGGGTCAGCTGCTGCCATGTTTGCCACCTACTCGAACGGAAGGTGGCACAGCCGTGCAGTGGATGAACCTGAGTGAGCAGACTGTGTACAAGAACCGCTGGTTCGACGTGAATCTCGCCGACGTGGAACTCCCCGACGGCCGGCACCTGGACCACTTCGTGATCCGGCTGCGTCCGGTCGCCGTGGCCACGGCCGTCAACGAGGCCAATGAGGTGCTGCTGCTCTGGCGGCACCGCTTCATCACCGACAGCTGGGGCTGGGAACTGCCCGCCGGGGTGGTCGAGGACGGCGAGGACATCGCGGCCGCGGCGGCGCGCGAGATGGAGGAGGAGTCGGGCTGGCGGCCCGGCCCGCTCCACCACCTGATGACCGTCGAGCCGTCCAACGGGCTGACCGACGGCCGCCACCACCTCTACTGGGCGGAGGGGGCCACCTACATCGGCCATCCCGAGGACGCGTTCGAGTCCTCGCGCCGGGAATGGGTCCCGCTCAAACTCGTGCCGGACATGATCGCGCGCGGGGAGGTCCCGGCCGCCAACATGGCGGCCGGGCTGCTCCTGCTGCACCACCTGCGGCTGGGTCAGCCGTAGGGGGCAGCGGCGGGGATCAGGCGTACGGGTAGAAGCCCGCGCCCGTCTTGCGGCCCAGGCGGCCCGCGTCGACCATCCGCTGGAGCAGCGGGGGAGCGGCGTACAGCGGCTCCTTGTACTCGGCGTACATCGAGTCGGCGATCGAGGCGATGGTGTCCAGGCCGATCAGGTCGGACAGCTTGAGCGGGCCCATCGGGTGGGCGCAGCCCAGCTCCATGCCGTTGTCGATGTCCTCGCGGCTCGCGATGCCCGACTCGAACATCCGGATCGCGGACAGCAGGTACGGGACGAGGAGCGCGTTGACGACGAAGCCGGAACGGTCCTGGGCGCGGACCGCGTGCTTGCCCAGCACGTTCCGCACCAGGGCCTCGGCCCGCTTGACGGTCTCCTCGCCCGTGGTGAGCGCGGGGATCAGCTCGACGAGCTTCTGCACCGGGGCCGGGTTGAAGAAGTGGATGCCGATGACCTGGTCGGGCCGCGAGGTCGCGACGGCCAGCTTGACCAGCGGGATCGAGGAGGTGTTGGAGGCCAGGATCGCGTCCGGGCGGGTGATCACCTGATCGAGGACCTGGAAGATCTCCGTCTTGACCTGCTCGTTCTCGACGACCGCCTCGATGACGAGGTCACGGTCGGCGAACTCGCCGAGGTCGGTGGTGAAGGTGAGGCGGGCGAGGGCGGCGTCCCGCTCCTCCTCCGTGATCTTGCCGCGTTCGGCGGCCTTCGTCAGGGAGTTGTGAAGCCGGGTCCGGCCGATCTCCAGGGCTTCGCCGGTGGTCTCGGCGACCTTGACCTCAAGGCCACTGCGGGCGCACACCTCGGCGATACCCGCGCCCATCTGGCCACAGCCCACTACGCCGACCCGTGTGATGTCGGAAGGGAGGTCAGTCACTTCGTGCCTTTCGCAGCTCTCCGTCGGCGGGTCCCCCGTACGATTCCGGCGCCCGCCACGCCCCCCGACGTTACTCCCGACCTTGCGCCGGGCGGCGGGCCGGGGCGGGCATGCTGAGCGGACATCGCGCAATGTCACTCAGCGAAACGGAGATGTCACATGACGTACATCGGCCGACGGGCACTGCTGGCCGGAGCCCTGGGGGTGATCGCGGCCACCACCTCCGGACCAGCCGCCGCGGCGGCGCGGCGGACGGCCGCCGGGCTCTCCGCCCGGGCCGCCACCGCCGCGTTCCGTGGCATGTGGATCGCGTCCGTGTCCAATGTGGACTGGCCCTCCCGGAGCGGGCTCTCCGCCGCACGGCAGCGCACGGAACTGCTGCGGCTCCTCGACACCGCCGTCAAGCGCCGGCTCAACGCGGTGGTCCTCCAGGTCCGGCCGGCGGCCGACGCGTTCTGGCCCTCGAAGCTGGAGCCCTGGTCGCAGTGGCTGACCGGCGAGCAGGGGGCCGATCCCGGCTGGGACCCGCTGGGCACGGCGGTCACCGAGGCGCACGCCCGCGGGCTGGAGCTGCACGCCTGGTTCAACCCGTACCGCGTGGCCAACCACACCGACCTCGACCGGCTGGCCGCCGCCCACCCGGCCCGGCGCAACCCCGGCTGGACCGTCGAGTACGGCGGGAAGCTCTACTACAACCCCGGCATGCCCGAGGTGCGGCGCTTCGTACAGGACGCCATGTTCGACGCCATCACCCGCTACCCGGTGGACGCGGTGCACTGGGACGACTACTTCTACCCCTACCCGGCGGAGGGCGAGTACTTCGACGACGACGAGGCGTACGAGGAGCACGGAGGCTCCTTCGCGTCCCGCGCCGACTGGCGCCGCCACAACACCGACACCCTGGTCCAGGAGATGTCCGCGCGGCTGCGGGCGCTGCGCCCGGCGGTCCGGTTCGGCATCAGCCCCTTCGCGGTCTGGCGCAACTCGGACCGGGACCCGCTCGGCTCGCCGACACGGGCGGGCCTGGGGACGTACGACGACCTGTACGCGGACACCCGCAAGTGGGTCCGGGAGGGCTGGATCGACTACATCGTGCCCCAGGCGTACTGGCACATCGGCCACCCGACCGCCGACTACGCCGACGTCGTGCCCTGGTGGGCGCGGACGGTGGCGGGCACGGGCGTGGACCTCTACGTGGGGGAGGCGCTGTACCGCTGCGACGCGGACAGCACCACCGCGGCCTGGCGAGATCCGGGAGAGCTGTCGAAGCACCTGCGGTTCGCCGCCGGACACCCGGAAGTCCGCGGCCACGTCTACTTCTCGGCGAAGCAGGTGGCCGCGGACCCCAACGGAGCGATGGCCCGGGTGGTCGCCGACCACTACGGCTCGGCGGTGCCCCCGCGCTGATTCACTGGTCGGGCTCTACGGGGTGACGGACCACGCAGTCGGGCCCGGGGGCCATGAGGGCCTCGTGCCCGTCCTGGAAGCGGACCCGGTACGGGGGGGTTCCGTTCTCGCCCAGCACCTGGGTGATCTCGCCCACCTTGTCGTGCTGTCCGACGATCCTGCCGTGCTGCACCAGCTGGTCGCCCTCGGTCGCGCGCATAACTGACCTCCTCGGTGGCGGTCCGATCCGGTGCTAGCAGTTTAGGTCGTACTGGGGCTATTTGACCCGTTGGGTGACCGCGATGCAGACGAGGACCGCGCAGGCGGCCAGCGGCGCGGCGGGGGTGAGCCGCTCGCCCAGCACCGCCACCGACCAGACCAGGGTCAGCAGCGGCTGGGCGAGCTGGAGCTGGCTCGCGCGCGGTGCGCCGATCTCGGCCATGCCCCGGTACCAGACGTACAGGCCCAGGAAGGTGGAGCCGGCCGCCACCCAGACCAGCCCGGCCAGCCCGTGCCCGCCGAGGTGCACCGGCTCGTACGCGAGCCCGAGCGCGGAGCCGGCCAGGCTGAGCGGCAGGCACAGGAGCAGCGCCCAGCCGATCACCTGCCAGCCGGGCAGGGTCCGGGCGAGGCGCCCGCCCTCCGTGTACCCGGCGGCGCAGACCAGCAGGGCGCCGAACAGGCAGGCATCGCCGGCCGAGAGGGCGCCGCCGCTCTGCGCGAGGGTGAAGCCCATGACGACCGCGGCCCCGGCGACGGCCGCCACCCAGAAGGCGCGCGAGGGCCGCGCCCCGGTGCGCAGCGCGGACAGGGCGGCGGTGGTGAGCGGCAGCAGGCCGACCACGACGGCGGCGTGCGAGGTGGTGGAGGTCGTCAGCGCCAGGGTGGTGAGCAGCGGGAAGCCGACGACCACCCCGCCCGCGACGACGGCGAGACCGGCCCAGTGCTTGCGGGCGGGCAGCGGGACCCGGCGGGCCAGCAGGAAGGCTCCGGCGATGACGGCGGCGAGGACGCTGCGCAGGGCGACGAGGGACCACGGCCCAAAGCTCTCCAGGCCCCACGCGGTGGCGGGGAAGGTCAGGGAGAAGGCGAGGACGCCGAGTGAGGCGAGGGCGGTACCGCTGCCCGCCGGGCTCGTGACCGCTATCGCCTTCGGGAGAGTAGCGCTATTCTGTGCTGTCATGTATGAGCGTAGCAGTGTGATGGAACTGGTGGAATCGCTGCGGTCTGAGCTCAACCGCTACTCTGTAGGTGGAAAGCTCCCGTCGAGTAGGGCTCTGGTCGAGCGCTATCGGGTCAGTCCCGTCACCGTCTCCCGGGCCTTGGCGCAGCTCGCCGCCGAGGGCCTCGTCGTCACCCGGCCCGGCGCCGGCGTCTTCCGCGCCTCCCCGCGCACGGCGCCCGCCGCGCCCGGGGACACCTCCTGGCAGGAGGTCGCCCTCAGCGCCGAGGCCCCCGGCGAGATCGTGCCGCGCTCGGTCGACGCCTCCGGGGTGCTGGCCTGTCTGGCCGCACCGCCGTCCGGGGTGATCGGACTCAACAGCGGCTACCTGCACGCCTCCATCCAGCCCGAGCGGGCCATGGCGGCCGCGCTCGCCCGGGCCGGGCGGCGCCCCGGTGCCTGGGACCGGCCGCCCATGGAGGGGCTGCCCGAGCTCCGCGACTGGTTCGCCCGCGAGATCGGCGGGGCCGTCGCGGCCGCCGACGTACTGGTCACCGCGGGCGGGCAGAGCGCGCTGACCACCGCCCTGCGGGCGCTGGCCCCGCCCGGGGCGCCGATCCTGGTGGAATCCCCGACCTACCCCGGGCTGCTGGCCATCGCCCGCGCCTCCGGCTGCCGGCCCGTGCCCGTCCCGGTGGACGCCGAGGGGGTGCGGCCGGAGCTGCTGGCCGCCGCCTTCGAGGCGACCGGCGCGCGGGTGTTCGTATGCCAGCCGCTGTTCCAGAACCCGACCGGGGCGGTACTGGCTCCCGCGCGGCGGGCCGAGGTGCTGCGGATCGCGCGCGCCGCCGGAGCCTTCGTGGTGGAGGACGACTACGCCCGCGCCCTGGGCCACGACGACGCCGGTCCGCTGCCCGCGACACTGGCCGCCGAGGACCACGACGGGGTGGTCGTGCACGTCCGGTCCCTGACCAAGGCCACCTCGCCCAGCCTGCGGGTGGGCGCCCTGGCCGCCCGGGGCCCGGTGGTGGACCGGCTGCGCGCCATCCAGGTCGTGGACACCTTCTTCGTGTCCCGGCCGCTCCAGGAGGCAGCCCTCGAACTGGTCGGCGCGCCCGCCTGGCCGCGCCACCTGCGCACCGTGGCCGCCGAGCTGCGGCACCGGCGGGACGTGCTCGCGGGGGCCCTGCGCCGGGAGCTGCCCGGGCTGACGCTGCACCACCTGCCGTCGGGCGGATACCAGTTGTGGCTGCGGATGGCCGACGGAGCCGATGACGCGGCCTTCGCGGCGGCGGCCCTGCGCGCCGGGGTCGCGGTGGCCCCCGGCCGCCCGTACTTCTGCGCCGAACCGCCCGGCCCGTACGTCCGGCTGAGCTTCGCCGGGGTGTCGGGGCCGGGGGAGCTGGTGGAGGCCGTCCAGCGGCTGCGGGCCGGCCTCGGCGGCTAGCCGCCCAAGCCGCTGACGGCGTCGTTCCGGAAAGCTTGACCCCCGGCCGTTCGCGGCTCACCATCACCGCATGCATGTTCGGGTTTCGCTCGTTGCCGCAGCCCGTAGTTCCTCGCTGCTCGCCGAGCGCTTCGACGACGACCGCCCGCTGGACGGAGCCGGCTGGCGATCGGTGGAGTCCGCTGCCCGGGACCTCGTGCCCCTGGGCGCGGCCGAGCTGCGCTACTGCTCGCCGACCCCGCGCAGCCGGGCCACCGCCGAGGCCCTCGGGTACGCGCCCCTCGCGCAGCCCGCGCTGCGCGAGTGCGACATGGGCCGCTGGCGGGGGCTGACCCTGGCCGAGGTGACCGCCCGCGAACCCGGCGCGGTGGACCTGTGGCTCAGCGATCCGCGGGCCGCCCCGCACGGAGGCGAGTCCCTGCTCGCCTTCATCTCCCGGATCGGCGGCTGGCTCGACACCCGCCCCGCCGACGACGGCGGCGCGATCGTGGCGGTGGCCGAGCCCTCGGTGGTCCGGGCGGCCCTGGTCTACGCGCTCCAGGCGCCCCCGCTGACCTACTGGAACGTGGACGTGCGACCGCTGTCCACCTTGACCCTCACCGGCTGGGCGCGCCGCTGGTACCTCTCCCTCCAGGCCCCGGCGTAGAACACGGTGGTCCGGACGCCGTCTCGTCGACGGGACGGCTCCCGCCGCGTGCCGACGCGACCGGCGCAATCGCCGCCGGAGCGGGCCCTTTCCTGCTAGACATCTTCCGTAGGGCGCCGCAGGCGCCGGATCCTCCCGCGCGTCCCTCCCGCCGAGATCCAGAACATTGCATAAACGTGCGGACGTACGTATAGTCATGCCATCGATGAGGAGGGTCCGATGGTGGTACGTGTAGCGGTGGCCGGAGCGAGCGGGTACGCGGGCGGGGAAGTCCTGCGCCTCCTGCTCTCGCACCCCGAAGTGGAGATCGGCGCGCTGACCGGCAACTCCAACGCCGGACAGCTCCTCGGCTCCCTGCAGCCACACCTCGTGCCGCTCGCGGGGCGCACCCTGGAGGCGACCACCGCCCAGGCCCTCGCCGGCCACGACGTCGTCTTCCTCGCACTCCCGCACGGCCAGTCCGCCGCCGTCGCCGCCGAACTCGGCGAGGACGTCCTCGTCGTCGACATGGGCGCCGACCACCGGCTCAAGGACTCCGCCGACTGGGACGCCTTCTACGGCGCCCCGCACGCAGGGACCTGGCCCTACGGCCTCCCCGAGCTGCCCGGCGGCCGGGCCGCACTGGAGGGGACCAAGCGCATCGCCGTCCCCGGCTGCTTCCCCACCGCCGTCTCCCTCGCGCTCTTCCCCGCCTACCTGGCCCAGCTCGCCGAGCCGGAGGCCGTGATCGTCGCCGCCACCGGAACCTCCGGCGCGGGCAAGGCCCTCAAGCCGCACCTGCTCGGCGCCGAGGTGATGGGTTCGGTGACCCCGTACGGCGTGGGCGGCGGCCACCGGCACACGCCCGAGATGGTGCAGAACCTGAGCCCCATCGCAGGGCAGCGCGTCTCCGTCTCGTTCACGCCGACCCTCGTGCCCATGGCACGCGGCATCCTCGCCACGTGCTCGGCCAAGGCCCTCCCCGGCACCACCGCCGAATCGCTGCGCGCCGCCTACGAGAAGGCGTACGCCGACGAGCCGTTCGTCCACCTGCTTCCCGAGGGCCGGATGCCGTCCACCAAGTCCGTCCACGGTTCCAACGCCGTCCACGTCCAGGTCGCCTACGACGCGTCCGCCCGGCGGATCATCGCCGTCAGCGCCATCGACAACCTGACCAAGGGCACCGCCGGCGGCGCGGTGCAGAGCATGAACATCGCCCTGGGGCTTCACGAGAGCCTGGGTCTTTCGACGATCGGAGTCGCACCGTGAGCGTCACGGCAGCACAGGGATTCACGGCAGCGGGCATCGCCGCCGGGATCAAGGCCAACGGCAACCCGGACCTGGCCCTCGTGGTCAACAAGGGGCCGCGTCAGGCCGCCGCGGGCGTCTTCACCTCCAACCGCGTCAAGGCCGCCCCCGTGCACTGGTCCGAGCAGGTCCTGCGCGGCGCCACCGTCGGCGCGGTCGTCCTGAACTCCGGCGGCGCCAACGCCTGCACCGGCCCCAAGGGCTTCCAGGACACCCACGCCACCGCCGAGAAGGTGGCCGCCGTCCTCGGCGAGGACTTCAACGCCGGGGAGGTCGCGGTCGCGTCCACCGGCCTGATCGGCGTCCTGCTCCCCATGGACAAGCTGCTCCCCGGCATCGAGACCGCGGCCGCCGCCCTGTCCGAGGACGGCGGCGAGGCCGCCGCGATCGCCATCAAGACCACCGACACCGTGCACAAGACGGCCACCGTCTCCCAGGGAGGCTGGACCGTCGGCGGCATGGCCAAGGGCGCGGGCATGCTCGCCCCCGGCCTCGCCACCATGCTCGTCGTCCTCACCACCGACGCCGACCTGGACAGCGCCACCCTCGACAAGGCGCTGCGCGCCGCCACCCGCACCACCTTCGACCGGGTCGACTCCGACGGCTGCATGTCCACCAACGACACGGTGCTGCTGCTCGCCTCCGGCGCGTCCGGCCGGGTGCCGGTGTACGAGGAGTTCGCCGAGGCCGTGCGCACCGTCTGCGACGACCTGGCCCGCCAGCTGATCGGTGACGCCGAGGGCGCCAGCAAGGACATCCGCATCGAGGTCATCGGCGCGGCCAGCGAGGACGACGCGGTCGAGGTCGGCCGGTCCATCGCCCGCAACAACCTGCTCAAGTGCGCCATCCACGGCGAGGACCCGAACTGGGGCCGGGTGCTCTCCGCGATCGGCACCACCCGGGCCGCCTTCGACCCGGACCGCCTCAACGTCGCCATCAACGGCGTGTGGGTCTGCAAGAACGGCTCGGTCGGCGAGGACCGCGACCTGGTCTCGATGAAGGACCGCGAGGTCCGCATCACCGCCGACCTCTCCACCGGCGGCGAGTCGGCCGTCATCTGGGCCAACGACCTGACCGCCGACTACGTCCACGAGAACAGCGCGTACTCCTCATGAGCGACGAGAAGGCCGGCCAGCCCGGCACCGCCCGCAAGCACACCGCCCTGCCCAAGGCGCAGATCCTCATCGAGGCCCTGCCCTGGCTCACCCGCCACAACGGCAAGATCGTCGTCATCAAGTTCGGCGGCAACGCCATGATCGACGAGGACCTCAAGGCGGCCTTCGCCCAGGACGTGGTCTTCCTGCGCCAGGCCGGCCTCAAGCCGGTCGTCGTGCACGGCGGCGGCCCCCAGATCAACGCCCAGCTCGACAAGCAGGGCCTGGTCAGCGAGTTCAAGGCCGGCCTGCGCGTCACGACCCCGGAGGCCATGGACGTCGTACGGATGGTGCTGGCGGGCCAGGTCCAGCGCGAGCTGGTCGGACTGCTCAACCAGCACGGGCCGCTCGCCGTCGGCATGACCGGCGAGGACGCCCACACCATCACGGCGACCAAGCACAGCCCGGAGATCGGCGGCGAGGTCATCGACATCGGGCGGGTCGGCGAGATCACCGCCATCGACACCGGCGCGATCGAGGCGCTGCTCTCGGACGGCCGGATCCCGGTCATCTCCTCCATCGCCCGCAGCGCCGACGACCACCACGTCTACAACGTCAACGCCGACACGGCGGCCGCGGCGCTCGCCGCCTCGCTGGGCGCCGAGACGCTGATGGTCCTCACCGACGTCGAGGGCCTCTACGCGGACTGGCCGCACAGCGACGAGGTCATCAGCCGGCTCACCGTCAGCGAGCTGGAGAAGCTGCTGCCCGAGCTGTCCAGCGGCATGGTGCCCAAGATGGAGGGGTGCCTGCACGCCGTGCGCAACGGCGTGAACACCGCCCGCGTGCTCGACGGGCGGGTCCAGCACTCGATCCTGCTGGAGATCTTCACGGACTCGGGCATCGGCACGATGGTCGTGCCCGACCCACGGCCCGGACAACAGCCAGGGGGAGCGGAATGACGAAGGGCAGCGGCAACCAGGAGTACGGCGCGCGCTGGCAGGGCGCGCTGACCAACAACTACGGAACCCCCGCCATCGCCCTCGTGCGCGGCGAGGGAGCCCAGGTGTGGGACGCCGACGGCAAGCAGTACACCGACTTCGTCGGCGGCATCGCGGTCAACGCGCTCGGCCACGCCCACCCGGCGATCGTGGCGGCCGTGACCGAGCAGGTCTCCACCCTCGGCCACGTCTCCAACCTCTTCATCTCCGAGCCCGTCGTCGCGCTCGGCGAGCGGCTGCTGCAGCTCTTCGGCCGCCCCGGCAAGGTCTTCTTCTGCAACTCCGGGGCCGAGACGATCGAAGCCGCCTTCAAGATCGGCCGGTTGACCGGGCGGACCCACATGGTCGCCACCGACGGCGGCTTCCACGGCCGGACCATGGGCGCCCTCGCCCTCACCGGCCAGCCGAAGAAGCAGGAACCCTTCCTGCCGCTGCCGGGCGACGTCACGCACGTCCCCTTCGGCGACGTCGAAGCCCTGCGGGCCGCCGTCACCGAGGAGACCGCGTTCGTCGTCATCGAGCCGATCCAGGGCGAGAACGGCGTGGTCGTGCCCCCGGCCGGGTACCTGACGGCCGCCCGCCAGATCACCCGCGCCACCGGCACCCTGCTCGTCCTCGACGAGGTCCAGACCGGCATCGGCCGGTGCGGCCAGTGGTTCGAGCACCAGGCCCACGAGGACGTCGAGCCCGACATCGTCACCCTCGCCAAGGGGCTGGGCGGCGGACTGCCGATCGGCGCGGTGGCCCTCTTCGGGACCGCGGCCGACCTGTTCCAGCCCGGCCAGCACGGCACCACCTTCGGCGGGAACCCGGTCGCCTGCGCCGCCGGCCTCGCCGTGATCGACACCATCGCCTCCGAGGGGCTGCTCGACCAGGTCAAGGCCCGCAGCGAGCGGCTGCGCTCCGGGATCGAGTCCTCGGGGCACGCGCTGGTCTCCCACGTCAGGGGCGCCGGCCTGCTGCTGGGTATCGTGCTGACCGAGCCGCTCGCACCCCAGGTGCAGCAGGCGGCTCAGGACGCCGGCTTCCTGGTCAACGCGCCCGCCCCCGACGTCGTACGGCTCATGCCGCCGTACCTGCTCACCGAGGCCGAGGCTGACGCGTTCGTCCGGGCCCTGCCCGGCATCCTCGACGCAGCCAACGGGGACGGATCCGAAGAATGAGACGACGATGAGCCAGGCGCAGGACAACGAGCAAGTCGGACAGGCCGTCCCGCAGACCCGCACCGCGCGCCACCGCCGGATCGTGGACATCCTCAACCGGCAGCCGGTCCGCTCCCAGAGCCAGCTGGCCAAGCTGCTCGCCGACGACGGGCTGAGCGTCACCCAGGCGACGCTCTCCCGCGACCTCGACGAGCTGGGTGCGGTGAAGATCCGCAACACCGGTGGCGAGCTGATCTACGCGGTGCCCAGCGAGGGCGGCTTCCGCACCCCGCAGGCACCGCTCGGCGAGTCCGCGAAGGAGGAGCGCATGCGGCGCCTCTCCGGGGAGCTGCTGATCTCGGCGGAGGCCTCCGCGAACCTCGTGGTCCTGCGCACCCCGCCGGGTGCGGCGCAGTTCCTCGCGTCGGCGATCGACCAGGCCGAACTCCGCGCGATCCTCGGCACGATCGCGGGCGACGACACCCTGATGCTGATCAGCCGTGACCCGGCGGGCGGCCAGGCCCTCGCCGACCACCTCCTGCGGCTGGCGCAGAAGGAGGGCTGAGCCTGGCGGGTCGGCGGGGAGGTCCGGGGCGCCGGCAATCCCGGTGCCGCGGCGGCGTTCGCCGACATGGCCTCGCGCGACTACGACACGTGGCGCGGTGTCGACCAGATCGTCGTAGAGGAATACGAGGACGACGAGGACGAGTGGCTGGACGACAAGGTCTGGTGGGAGGACGCCTACGAGTACCGGGCCGCGGACGAGGACGAGGACGAGCCTGGGACCCGCGGACCTAGTACCGGGTGACGGCGAGCGGCCCGTCCTCCGTGCCGATCGCGATGTGCGGGTGCCGGCGCGGGTTCGCCCAGCGCAGGATCGCCCGCATGGCCCGTTCGGGCACGGACACGCAACCGGCTGTCGCGCCCTTGCCGTTGACGTGCAGGAAGATCCCGGCGCCCCGGCCGCGCACGGGCCGCTCGTAGTTGAAGGCGATGAGCAGCGCGTGCGCGTACTGCTTCTCGTACGTCACCAGGTGCTCGGCCTCGCCCGGCGCGCAGTCCGCGGGCAGCGGCTCCACCCAGCGGTTGTAGTGGGCGGACGCGTTGTCCTGGCACCACCAGGAGTCGCCCCGCACCCGCCGGTAGCGGACCTCCGTGCCGGCCGGTGCACGCCGGATCCCGAAGGCGTACGGGAGTGCGTAAAGCCCGGTCGGCGTGGTGCTGGTGCCCTGCGTCCGGGTCGCGCCCTCGGTGAGGCCGTTCGACCCGAACCGGGCGGGCGCGCTGCCGGCCTCGTGCCAGCCCCCTGACCACCGGTCCCACCAGGTCAGCCGACCGGTGGTGGATCCGGGCGCGGGCGCGACGGCGATGATCAGCTGACTCCCTCCGCCGGTGTCGGCGAGCCGGGACGGCAGGGGCGCGGGGGCCTGCGGGAGCAGGCTGCTGACGATCAGTGAGCCTGTGACGAGAGCGGTACGCAGCACATGTCAGACGGTACGGGGCGGAAGGGGCAGAGGCAGCGCAGGCAGGCCGTCGAGGCTCGTCTCGATGAACTCCTTCTTCTCGCAGTACGCGGCGAACTCCTCGTCCGTCTTGCGGCCGAAGTACTCCGCGTGGAGGGTGCGCTCGCCCTCGTACTCCATGAAGGGGACGGCGTACCCGCACGTGTCGGAGATCCGGCGGGCGTGGACGAGGACGATCGCCCGTGCGGACGGCCCGTCGGCGTTACCGAACAGGGGGATCAGCTCGCCCCAGCGGGGGTCGTCGCGGAAGACCGCCTCGCCCTGGCCGTGGACGCGCACGATGTTCGGCGGGCCGCTGAAGGCGCACCACATGAGGGTGATCCGGCCGTTCTCGCGGACGTGCGCGAGGGTCTCGGCGCCACTGCCGCCGAAGTCCAGGTAGGCGAGGGTCTGTTCGTCGATGACCACGAGGGTCCCTGCGCGGCCCTTGGGGGACAGGTTGACGTGACCGTCCCCGGCCAGCGGTGCGGTCGCGGTGAAGAAGACCGGCTGCGCTTCGATGAAGGTGCGCAGGCGGCCGTCTATGCGTTCGTAGAGCTTTCCCATGGTGATCAGTATCCTTCCGTCGCGGTTCCGGTGCGGGGGAGCCCGAGCTGTGAGCGCATCCGCCGCAGGACGTAGTCGCCGAACACTCCGGTGCAGCGGTCCAGCAGGGCGCCGACCTCCGGATCGCCGACCGGAAGGGCGGGCGGCCGGTAGGGGGACCACAGGCTCCCGAGGCGCTGCCCGGCGAGTACGCGCAACCCGGCGTCCTCGTCCGTCAGCAGTTCCACGGAGGCCCGCAGTCCGGGCACGCCGCCCCCGGCGTGCAGGACGCGGTACGCCGCGAGGCGGCTGTGGCGCGGCCGGCCGGGGGCGATGCGGGCCAGCAGCCAGTCGGCGGGCAGCTGCCCTGCCGAGGCGCGCAGGCTGAGGGAGGCCTCCCGGGCCACGGCCGGCGAGGGGTCGTCCAGCAGCGGCCGCAGCAGCGCGAGGTCGGTGACGTCCAGGTGGCGCAGACCCGCGACGGCCGCCGCCCGGACCGCCCCGGCGGGGTGGTCGAGCAGGGCGCGCAGCAGCGGGGCGTCCGCGCGGCCGGCGCACTCGGCGAAGCCCGTGACGACGTACCCGTTGATCCGGTCCGGGGCCTCGACCAGCTCGCGGAGGTGCGCGTACGGATCGCCCCCGCCCTGGCGCAGGAGCCAGCGGGCGCAGGCCCGGACCGTTCCGGAGCGGTCGGTGAGGTGGTGCACGGCCTCGGCGGCCCGCCCGGCCCGGCGCAGGGCGGTGACCCCGGCGGCCCGGACCATGGGGAGGTGTCCGCCCAGCAGGGCGTCGACGGCCGCGTCCGCGTCCGCCGCCGCGTGGGCCCGGTCCGGCGCGTCGCCCGGATCCCCGTCGCCCGGAGCCCCGTCGCCCGGACCCCCGGCGGCCAGCGCCGCCAGCGCGGCGTCGGTCCAGAGCGTGCTCGTCACCGGGTCCTGCTCGACGGCGGCCCGCCGGGCCAGTTCCCGTACGCCGAACTGCGCGCGGTCGAGGGTGATCCGGGCGGCGAAGCGCCGGGTGACCAGGTCCGGGCTCCACCGCAGCCAGGCCAGTACGGTGTCGGGCTGCTCGCCGGTGCGGGTGCGCGCGGGCCGCTCGGCCCGCCACCAGGTCGCGGGCCGGGCCGGCCGCCACCACGGGGCGAGGACGGGGTCCTCGGCGCGCAGGGCGGCCTCGAACCGCTCCAGTGCCCAGGCGCCCTGCTCCCGCCGGCCCAACCGCAGGACCAGCGGGGTCAGGTCGGTCAGGGTCCGCGCGGGGTCGGCGGCCAGGGCCTCGCGGAGGATCCGGCGGGCGCGTTTGCGTACCGCCGGTACCCAGTCGGCACAGCGGATCGCCACGAGCGGGAGCGCCGGGTCCGGCTCGTCGAGCGCGGCCTCGCGGATCCGGCCGTCCCGGTGGCACAGGCGGGTCTCCGGGCGGTCGAAGGACGGCGGCGAGGTGCCGTGGGGGCGGGCCAGGCGGACCTCTTCGTCGAACGCGGTCCAGGCCGCCGGCCGGTCGGGCAGGCGGACTCCGCCGATCCCGGCGCGCCTGCCGGCGAGCAGTCCCGCCGCGGCGGCCCGTCCGTTCTTCGCGTCCTGTCGTTCCCCGGCGCTCATGTGCCCTCCCCCTGTCCCTGCGTACCCGGCGAGCCTAGGCGGTGGACGGGTGCTCGCGCGCCTCATATTCGCCCAGGTCAAAGGCCTCACGATGGGGTTGATTGACGAAACATACGGAGTAGTGCATAGTTATGCCTGTCGTTGAATGCACCGTAAGGAGAAACCCGTGACCGAGCGCGTCGTACTCGCCTACTCGGGCGGCCTGGACACCTCCGTCGCCATCGGCTGGATCGCCGAGGAGACGGGCGCCGAGGTCATCGCCGTTGCCGTGGACGTCGGCCAGGGCGGCGAGGACCTGGACGTCATCCGCAAGCGCGCGCTCGACTGCGGTGCGGTCGAGGCCGAGGTCGCCGACGCCTCCGACGAGTTCGCCAACGAGTACTGCCTCCCGGCGATCAAGGCGAACGCCCTCTACATGGACCGGTACCCGCTGGTTTCGGCGCTCTCCCGGCCGGCCATCGTCAAGCACCTGGTCGCCGCCGCCAAGAAGCACGGCGCCACGACCGTCGCCCACGGCTGCACCGGCAAGGGCAACGACCAGGTCCGCTTCGAGGCGGGCATCGTCGCCCTCGCCCCGGACCTCAAGTGCATCGCCCCGGTCCGCGACTACGCGATGACCCGCGACAAGGCGATCGCCTTCTGCGAGGAGAAGCAGCTCCCGATCGCGACCACCAAGAAGTCCCCGTACTCCATCGACCAGAACGTCTTCGGGCGCGCCGTCGAGACGGGCTTCCTGGAGGACATCTGGAACGCCCCGATCGAGGACATCTACGAGTACACCTCGAACCCGGCCCTGCCGCGCGAGGCCGACGAGGTCGTCATCTCCTTCAAGGAGGGCGTCCCGGTCGCCATCGACGGCAGGCCCGTCACCGTGCTCCAGGCGATCCAGCAGCTCAACGACCGCGCCGGCGCCCAGGGCATCGGCCGGATCGACATCGTCGAGGACCGGCTCGTGGGCATCAAGTCCCGTGAGGTGTACGAGGCCCCGGGCGCGATCGCGCTGATCACCGCCCACCAGGAGCTGGAGAACGTCACCGTCGAGCGCGAGCTGGCCCGCTACAAGCGGCAGGTCGAGCAGCGCTGGGGCGAGATGGTCTACGACGGCCTGTGGTTCTCCCCGCTCAAGCGGGCGCTGGACGGCTTCATCAACGAGGCCAACCAGCACGTCACCGGTGACATCCGGATGACGCTGCACGGCGGCCGCGCCGTCGTCACCGGCCGGAAGTCGGACGAGTCGCTCTACGACTTCAACCTCGCGACCTACGACTCGGGCGACACCTTCGACCAGTCCAAGGCGCAGGGCTTCATCGAGATCTTCGGCCTCTCCTCGAAGATCGCGGCGCGGCGCGACCTCGCCTGACCGATCAGCAGTACGTGACCGCCTCCCCGTTTCCTCCGCGGCGGGGAGGCGGTTTCACATCCAAAAGCATGCCGTACATGCCATGCAGTCTTGAGGAGCAGTAGCTGTGAGCAGCAACAACGGTGACGTCCGGCTCTGGGGCGGCCGGTTCGCCGACGGTCCCGCCGAGGCCCTCGCGAAGCTGTCCGCGTCGGTCCACTTCGACTGGCGCCTCGCGCCCTACGACATCGCCGGCTCGCGCGCCCACGCCCGCGTGCTCCACAAGGCGGGCCTGCTCACGGCCGAAGAACTCGACCGCATGATCGCCGGACTGGACCGGCTGGAGGCCGACGTGGCCGACGGCTCCTTCACCGGCACCATCGCCGACGAGGACGTGCACACCGCCCTGGAGCGGGGCCTGCTGGAGCGGCTCGGCGCCGACCTCGGCGGCAAGCTGCGCGCCGGGCGCTCCCGCAACGACCAGGTGGCCACCCTCTTCCGGATGTACCTGCGCGACCACGCCCGGATCATCGGCGGTCTGATCGCGGACCTCCAGGACGCGCTGGTCGGCCTCGCCGAGAGCCACGCGGACGTGGCGATGCCGGGCCGGACCCACCTCCAGCACGCGCAGCCGGTGCTCTTCGCCCACCACGTACTGGCCCACGTGCAGTCCCTGTCCCGGGACGCGGAGCGGCTGCGGCAGTGGGACACCCGGACCGCGGTCTCCCCGTACGGATCGGGGGCGCTGGCCGGCTCCTCGCTGGGCCTGGACCCGGAGGCGGTCGCCGCCGACCTGGGCTTCGAGCGGGGCTCGGTCGGCAACTCCATCGACGGCACGGCCTCGCGCGACTTCGTCGCCGAGTTCGCCTTCGTCACCGCGATGATCGGGATCAATTTGTCCCGGATCGCGGAGGAGATCATCATCTGGAACACGAAGGAGTTCTCCTTCGTGACCCTGCACGACGCCTTCTCCACCGGCTCGTCGATCATGCCGCAGAAGAAGAACCCGGACATCGCGGAGCTGGCGCGTGGCAAGTCGGGCCGCCTCATCGGCAACCTGACCGGCCTGCTCGCCACGCTCAAGGCGCTGCCCCTGGCGTACAACCGGGACCTCCAGGAGGACAAGGAGCCGGTCTTCGACTCCTGCGACACCCTCGAAGTCCTGCTGCCGGCCTTCACCGGCATGATGGCCACCCTCACGGTCAACCGGGAGCGGATGGAGGAGCTGGCCCCGGCGGGCTTCTCGCTCGCCACCGACATCGCGGAGTGGCTGGTCAAGCAGGGCGTGCCGTTCCGGGTGGCGCACGAGGTGGCCGGCGAGTGCGTCAAGGAGTGCGAGGCGCTCGGCATCGAGCTGGACGAGCTCACCGACGAGCAGTTCGCGAAGATCTCGGAGCACCTGACCCCCGAGGTCCGTACCGTCCTCAACGTCAAGGGCGCCCTCGCCTCCCGCGACGGCCGCGGCGGCACCGCCCCTTCGGCGGTCGCGGTCCAGCTGACCGAGCTGAAGGCCGACCTGGTCATCCAGCACGCCTGGGCGGTCCACAAGCAGTAGCCGACGGGCGGTGGTCCCGAGCGTGGCCGGGGGCGGGGGAGCGGATGGGCTCCCCCGCCCCTTCGGCGTTACAGGCGGACGACGCTGATCGAGAACGGACGGTCGCTGTCCACGGCTGCGCTGCCGCCCGAGGACGGGGTCGCGGTGTAAGGGCTCACTGGAGAGCAGCCTCCCGGCTCGCGGGCCGGCGGGGGAAGGCTCCCGGGGCCACAGTCACTCCAAATGATCACAGTCGGCATCACCCCGCCGAACACGGCTAGTGATGATCGATTCGCTAAGAGTGTCCACCCGGCCGCGGTGCCGCCCATCCGGCCAGGGTGTCGAAGTCCTCGCGGACCAGCCCGATCTGCTCGTCGATCCGCAGCAGCAGCGCGTGCGCCGGATGGAACCGCTCGACGTACTCGCGGTCCATGGCCCCGATGTCGTCGTCGATCCACGCGAAGGGTCGCTCGCCCGCGTATTCGAGGATGTACTGGGTCTTCCAGAAAGTGCCGCGCGGCGCCCGGCCGTGCATCGACGGCCAGTCGATGAAGGGAAGCCGGGGCAGGCCGAGGTGGGGGCCTATCCAGTCGTTCGCCTCGTCCTTCCAGGTGGTGGCCCACACCAGTTCGTACGCCTCCGCCAGCGCGAGCAGCTCCTCCCCGTGGGCGGGATTCAGCCAAACCCGCAACGGCTTCGCGCTCTCCCCCTCCCGCCAGCCCGTGGGCCGCATCCGGTGGGTGGTGTAACCCTCCGGGCGGCGCTGGGCCTTGGCCGCGTAGGGGTTCAGTGGTCCGTCGACATCGATCAACAGCAGTGGCTTCATCGAGGGAGGATTCCCTTCCGGCCGCCCTTTGGCAGCTCATTTTCGAGCCGAATGAGACATTGCCGTCTCATTCGGGGTATGCTTGTCTCATGGCCACGCATCGTGACCAGGTGCTCCGCGACGCGGCCGCCCTGCTCTCCCGCAAATCGACCGCCACGATGGACGAGGTCGCCCGCGCCGCCGGAATCGGGCGCGCGACCCTCCACCGGCACTTCGCCGGGCGCGACGCCCTCGTACGGGCCCTCGAAGAGCTCGGCATCCGGGAGTTCGAGGTGGCCTTCGACACCGCCCGCCTCGACGAGGGCACGGCTGTGGAGGCGCTCAGACGCCTCGTCGCCGAGGCCGAGCCCAACGCCGAACTGCTGGCCTTCCTCGTCACCGAGAACCAGCTGTTCGAAGGCGACCAGATCAACGAGGGATGGTCCCGGCTCGACGCCCGCGTCACCGCCCTGTTCCGGCGCGGCCAGGAAGAGGGCGACATCCGGATCGACCTGAGCCCCGCATGGCTCACCGAGGCCCTCTACGGCCTCATCGGCAGTTGCGCCTGGGCCGTCATGGACGGCCGGGTCGCCGCCAAGGACTTTCAGTACATGATCATCGAGCTGCTGCTCGGTGGCGCCCGACGGAGTGTGGAGAAATGAGCCGTACCGAACAGCTGAGCAGGCAGACGGGGACGGAGGGGAAGAGCAAGGGGCGCTGGCTCGCGCTCTCCGTGCTCGTCCTGGCCGTGCTGCTGGTCGCGGTGGACGCCACCGTACTCGGCCTCGCCACCCCCTCGCTCAGCGAAGACCTCAAGCCGTCCGGCACCCAGCTGCTGTGGATAGGCGACATCTACTCCTTCGTCATCGCCGGCCTCCTGGTGTCGATGGGCAGCCTCGGCGACCGCATCGGCCGCAAGAAGCTGCTCCTCGTCGGCGCCACCGCCTTCGGGGCCGTCTCGGTCCTCAACGCCTACGCCACCAGCCCCGAGATGATGATCGTCGCCCGGGCCCTGCTCGGCGTGGCCGGCGCCACCCTGATGCCGTCCACCCTCGCGCTGATCCGCAACATCTTCCACGACCCCAAGGAGCGCAGCCTCGCCATCGGGATCTGGGGCGCCACCGCCTCGGCCGGCGCGGCCGTCGGCCCCGTCGTCGGCGGAGCCCTGCTCCAGCACTTCTGGTGGGGCTCGGTCTTCCTCATCAACCTCCCCGTGATGATCGCCCTGGTCCTCGTCGGCATCAAGCTGCTGCCCGAGTCCAAGAACCCGGTCGCCGGGCCCTGGGACCTCGTCAGCGTCGGCCTCTCCCTCGTCGGCGTCATCAGCGTGGTCTACGCCATCAAGGAAGTCGCCACCCACGGCCTGACCTGGGAGGTCGTGGCCACCGCCGGGCTCGGCGCCGGCGCCCTGTACGCCTTCGTCCGCCGCCAGTTCACCCTGCCGTCCCCGCTGCTCGACATGCGGCTCTTCAAGCACCGCGGCTTCTCCGGCGCGGTCCTCGCCGACCTGCTCACCGTCTTCGGCCTCTCCGGACTGGTCTTCTTCCTCTCGCAGTTCCTCCAGCTCGTACAGGGCCGCGGCCCGCTGGAGGCCGGCCTCGCCGAACTGCCCGCCGCCGTCGGCGCGGTGGTCACCGGCCTGATCGCGGGCCGGTACGCCCGCAAGTACTCCGTACGGTCCATCGTGGCCGGCGGCCTCGCCGCCATCGGCCTGGCCCTGGCCGTCCTGACCGTGATCCACAAGGAGAGCGGCTACCCGGTGCTCGGCGCGGCCCTGCTCGTCGTCGGCCTCGGCGCCGGTTTCTCCTTCACCGTCACCGCCGACGTCATCCTCTCCAGCGTGCCCAAGGAGCAGGCCGGTTCGGCCTCCGCCGTCTCCGAGACCGCGTACGAACTCGGCGCCGCCCTCGGCATCGCCCTGCTCGGCTCCATCGTCACCGGCGTCTACCAGGGCTTCACCGCCCCGGCCGGAGCCGCGGGGCCGGTGGCCGACGCCGCGCACGAATCCCTCGGCGGGGCCGTCGAAGCCGCCAAGTCACTGGACCCGGCCACCGCCACGCAGATGGTGGGCGCCGCCCAGGACGCCTTCGTCGACGGTCTGCGCCTCGCCTCCGGCGTCGGCGCGGCCGTGCTGCTGGCCACCGCCGCGGCAGCCTGGTTCCTGCTGAAGGGCCAGCGGCTCGAGGACGGCGTCGCGCACTGACGTCCCGCCAGGGGATGCTGCCGCGGCCACGGTTGACAGTCCGTCGGACCGCGGGACACCATCCCGGCGATGGAGATCAACGACCTGACCCCGGCCGAGCGCCGCATATGGGACGCCTTCCCGCGCGGCGAGGGCGTCGACTTCCGCGAACAGCCCGACGACAGTTCCGTGGACGGAGCCGGCTGGGGGCCGGACCGGACCGTCCGCGCCGAGGTGCTGCGCGCCCTGCTGCTGGGCGCCGGCCGCACCGAGGAGGGCCGGGTCGCCGGACTCAAGGTCAAGGGCGCGAAGATCGTCGGGAAGCTCGACCTCCGGTACGCCGTCGTCGACCATCCCATCCGGCTGCGCGACTGCTGGTTCGAGCGCAAACCCCTCCTGTACGGGGCCCAGTTGCGCGCGCTCGTGCTCGGCTACTCCACCCTCCCCGGCCTCACCGCGGCCACCTTGCGCGTCGACGTGGTCCTGCGGCTCTCCTGCTGCCGGATCACGGGCCCCGTCCGCCTGCAGGGTGCCAGGATCTCCGGCGGCCTCTTCCTCCAGGGGGCGGTGATCGGCCCCTCGGCCGGTGAGGAGGCGGACGAGCCGACGCTCCAGCTCAACCACGTCGACATCGGCACGGACATCATCGCCAATGACCTCACCGTCCACGGCCAGACGCGCATGAACGGAGCCACCGTCGGCGGCCAGGTCAACCTCAACGAGTCCCGCCTGTTCGCCCCCGGCGGCATCGCCCTGCACGCCGAGAACCTCAGCGTCGGCAGCGACCTGCGGGGCCGGCGGCTGGAGGCCCGAGGCCTGGTCAACCTCACGGGCTCGCGCATACCGGGCCAGCTCCACCTCAGCCGCGCCGTCTTCGACAACCCCGACGGGGTCGCCCTGCGCGCCTCCAGCTGTGTCGTCGGCGAGGTGTGGCTGAGGCAATGCGAGACCCTCCGGGGCGGGGTGAACCTGCGGCGCTCCCAGTTCGACATGCTGCACATGCAGCCCGAAACCTGGCCGGAAACGATCCGCATCGACGGGCTCACCTACCGCACGCTCGCCCCGCACCTGCCCGCGGAGGAGCGGCTGCCCGCTCTGGAGCGCGAGGAGTCCGGGTACGTCCCGTACGCCTACGAACAGCTCGCCGCGGCCTACCGTACGGCGGGCGACGAGCCGGCCGCCCGCACGGTGCTGCTCGCCAAGCTGCGCAGGCACCGCCGCACCCTGCCCCGGCCCGCCCGGCTCTGGGGGCTGCTCCAGGACGTCACCGTCGGCTACGGCTTCCGGCCGCTGCGCGCGGCGGGCTGGCTGCTGGCGCTGCTGCTGACCGGGACGATCGCCTACTCGCTCGTCCCGCCCCGCCCGCTCAAACAGGGCGAGGCGCCGGACTTCAACGCGGTCTTCTACACGATCGACCTGATGCTGCCGATCATCGGCTTCGGGCAGGAGTCCGCCTACGCGCCGAGCGGCTGGTACCAGTGGTTGTCGTACCTGCTGATCGTGACCGGCTGGGTCCTCGCCACCACCACGGCGGCGGGCGTCAGCCGGTCACTTCAGCGGCAGTAGAAACGACGGGGGACTACGCGGCCTTCGCCTTGGTGGCGTACATGTCCACGTACTCCTGGCCCGAGAGCCGCATGACCTCGGCCATCACCGAGTCGGTGACGGCGCGCAGCACGTAGCGGTCGCGGTCCATGCCCTCGTAGCGGGAGAACTCCATCGGCTCGCCGAAGCGGACGGTGACCCGGCCGGGGCGGGGCATGCCGGCGCCGCCGGGCTGGAGCTTGTCGGTGCCGATCATCGCGAACGGCACCACGGGGGCCCCGGTCATCAGGGTCAGGCGGGCGATGCCGGTGCGGCCGCGGTAGAGGCGGCCGTCGGGGGAGCGGGTGCCCTCGGGGTAGATGCCGAAGATCTTGCCCTCTTCGAGGATCCGGCGGCCGGTCATCAGGGCCGCGACTCCGCCGTTGGCCCCGTCACGGTCGACGGGGATCATGCCGGAGCCGGTGAAGAACCAGGCCATGGCGCGGCCCTTGATGCCCTTGCCCGTCACGTACTCGTCCTTGCCGATGAAGTGGACCGTACGGTCGCACACCAGCGGAAGGATCATGGAGTCGATGAAGGTGAGGTGGTTGCCCGCCAGGATCACCGGTCCGTCGCCGGGGATGTTCTCGATGCCTTCCACACGGGTGCGGAACATCATGCGCATGACCGGTCCGACAGTGGCTTTGATGAGGCGCGTACGGAACAACGTGGGCCCTCCGGCATCGAAAAGCGGTTCTGGCACCCACCACACGGCGGTGGTGCAGGTGAGGACGATACTCGCGGGTCACGTCCGAGCGCACATCGGGTTCACGTGTCGGATACGGAGTGTTGACACACGTTTCCGCCAAGTTCCCCGGATGTGCCGTCGCCGCACCCCCTCCGGCCACCGCCTTTTGCCTACCATCGGCACGCCGATCACGGGCCGCGAGATGCCGAGACCATCAGAGATCCCGGAACCGCGCGCCCGTCACGACGACGAGGAGTGGCACTCATGACACAGGGTGGGGCAGCGCGGCGCACGGTCCTGGGGGCGGCCGTCCTGGCGGCCGGGGGCGGCATCACCGGACTCGCGGCGGGATCCGCGTCCGCCGCGAGCGGCGGGCACGGCGACGGAGGGTACCGGGACCTCCCCTGCCCCACGGTCATCGGCCACCGCGGAGCCAGCGGCTACCGGCCGGAGCACACGCTCGGCTCCTACCAGCTGGCACTCGACCTGGGCGCCGACGTCGTCGAGCAGGACCTGGTCCCGACGAAGGACGGGCACCTGGTGTGCCGGCACGAGAACGAGATCGGCGGCACCACCGACGTCGCCGACCACCCCGGGTTCGCCGCCCGGCGCACCACCAAGTCCGTCGACGGGGTCTCCGTCACCGGCTGGTTCACCGAGGACTTCACCCTCGCCGAGCTGAAGACCCTGCGCGCGAAGGAACGCATCCCCGCCGTCCGCCAGCGCAACACGCTCTACGACGGCCAGTGGGCCGTGCCCACCTTCGAGGAGGTGCTGCGCTGGGCCGACCGCGAGGGCAAGCGGCGCGGCAAGCGGGTCTGGCTGCACGTCGAGACCAAGCACCCCGGCTACTTCCGCGGCCTCGGCCTCGGCCTGGAGGAGCCCCTCGCCAAGCTGCTGCGCCGCTACGGGCGCGACGGGCGGAGCGCGGCCGTCTTCCTCCAGTCCTTCGAGCCCTCCAGCATCCAGCGGCTCTCCCGGCTGGTCTCCGCGCCCCGCGTCGTGCTGCTCTCCGCGGCGAACACGCGTCCCTGGGACTTCGAACAGGCCAAGGACCCGCGGACGGTCGCGGACCTGGTCAAGCCCGAGGGCCTGAAGTGGATCTCCGGCTTCGCCCAGGGCATCGGCCCGACCATGGACCTGATCCTCCCGCGCACGGCGGACGGCCGGCTCGGGACGCCGACCACCCTGGTGAAGGACGCGCACGCGCGCGGGCTGGTGCTGCACCCCTACACCGCGCGCAACGAGAACAGCTTCCTGCCGGCCGAGTACCGCAAGGGCACGGATCCGGCCGGCTACGGCGACGCCCTCGCCGCCTTCCGGACCTACTTCGAACAGGGCATCGACGGGATCTTCACCGACAACCCGGACACCGGACTGCTCGCGGCCGAGGCCTTCCGCCCGGGCCGACGCCCCGTCAACGGCTGAGCGAAGCTTCCCGAACGAGTGGGCCGGGCCCGGCGGGGAAACCGCGGGGCCCGGCCCACTCGTCCCGCCCGGCATGGACCTGCTGAAGGCTGACCTCTTTGAGAAGCTCGGCCCGCTGCTCTCCGCGGAGGCGGCGGCGGAAGCCGCGGGCACCGGGGTGGACGCGGCCGACCTGGAACAAGCCGTCTGGGTCAGGCTGCTGGAGAGCGGCCGGCGCGCCCCCGATCCCGCCGAGCCGGCGGAGCCGGCGCGCTGGCTGCGCCGGGCGGTACGGGCGGAGGCCCGCCTGGCCCGGCGCCGGGCCAGGCGGGAGATCCCGTACGACGGCCCGCCGGCCGGCGACAGCGCGGGGGGCGAACCGGCCGCCGGCCGCGAACCGGCCGCGGGGGCCGAACCGGAAGACGCCCTTCTGGACCGGGAGGTGAACCGCGCACTCCGATCGGCGGTCGCCCGGTTGCCCGGACGCTGTCCGGAGCTGATGCGGGCACTTCTTTCGCCCAGAGACCTCACTTACCGTGAAATCGCAGGAGAGTTGGGTATCTCACAAGGAAGTTTGGGGCCCGTCCGTTCCCGTTGCCTGGGATGTCTGCGCAGAATGCTGGCTGCAGAGGTTGCGGCTCCTGGCCTTCGGGGAAAGGAGCGGTAGACCAACGGGCTACCAGGTGAGCTGGAGGCATGCGCACATGGGCATGAGCGTGACCATTTCGGCGGCGGCTGCCGAGGACGCTGAGCAGATCTTCAAACTGCAGTACCTGGCCTTCCAGCGCGAGGCCGAGCTGTACGGCAACTACCTCATCCAGCCGCTCACCCAGTCCCTGGACTCCCTCAAGGGGGAGCTCGCCACGGACACCGTCCTGGTGGCCCGGCTCGGCGACGAGATCGTCGGCACCGTGCGCGGCAACGTGGACGAGGACGGCACCGCCAAGATCGCCAAGCTGTGCGTCCACCCGCGCCTGCAGGGCCACGGGCTCGGCGCGCGCCTGCTGCGCGCGGTCGAGGAGGCCCTCGCGAGCCCCGGCACCACCACCCGCTTCCGTCTGCACACCGGCCACAAGAGCGAGTCCAACCTGCGCCTCTACCGCAAGGCCGGCTACGTGAAGGTCGGCGGACGCACGGCTTCCGACGGGGTCCAGCTGGTGATCCTGGAGAAGGAGGCCAAGGACCCGACCGACTTCGCGGTCAGCGCGTAGCCGGTCAGCGCTTCGTGCGCAGCCAGAGCATCCCGGTGATCGGCAGGATCACCGGGATGAACAGGTAGCCCATCCCGAAGGCCGACCACACGGTCGTGTCGGGGAAGGCGTCGGGGTTCACCAGGGTCCAGGTGCCCACGGCCAGTACGCCGGCGAGCTCGGCGGCGCAGCAGACCAGCGCCGCCTTGCGGGCCGTCTCGCCGCCGCGCACCAGCGAGTACGTGATGAACGCGTAGGCCAGCGCCGCCACGGCCGACAGCGAGTAGGCGAGCGGTGCCTTGTCGAACTCGGTGGAGATCTGGAAGGCCGAGCGGGACACCGCGCCCACCACCATCACCCCGTAGAGCCACACCAGCAGCAGCCCGGGCCCGGAGACCAGCCCCTTGCGCCCGGCGGGGGTGACGGTCTTCGTCTCAGCGTCAGGCACCGGTGGTTCCCCAGATGTCGTAGAGCCGTACTTCGAGGACGGCGAGGACGACCGCGCCGGCGGCCACCGTGACCGATCCCCACCTGGTCCGCTCGGTCAGCGAGAGCATGCCGGCCGCCGGCACCGCCGCGAAGGCGCCCAGCAGGTACGACACGAAGATCACCGTGCCCTCGTCGGGCTTCTCGCCCAGCCCCAGCTTGACCAGGCCGATCACCAGCTGGGCCAGGACCAGCACGGTCACGACGGCCATGCCGATGAAATGCCAGTCCTTGGTCGGCTGGTCCCGCCATGCGGCGTGGCCGCACCAGGCGGCGAGGGCGAGTGCGGCCACGCCGATGGCGACCGTCAGGGCGTCGAGCATGCAGCGAGGGTATTACGGGCCGAAAGACCCGATGCGCGCGCCCCTTGCGGCCGGCCCCGCGCTCCCGCGTCCGCGCGCCGCGCGGACCGTGGTCTTGACCACAGCGCCCCCTCCCGCCGGACCGCGGACCGGTGCGTCCGCCCCGGGCCCGCAGGCCGCGTCGACGCAGGTCAGGGGCGCCGGTGCGGCGACGGGTGTGGACCAGTCCCGTCCGGTATGCGGGCAGAAATAGTCCGCTATCCGGACACCGTTGATCGGTCAGGGGAGACGTCTGCTTTACTTGGGCCCATGACCACGACGAGCAGCCGCACCCTTGCGACCGAGGCGACGATGACGCCCGGTGCTCGTTGTATGTGTCGAATGTGCGCCTTCTGAGGGCCCCTTCCTGAGCCTCGCGCCCCGAAGCGAGACCAGCCGCGCCAGAGCGTCACCCGCTGATGAACGGCCCGGCTCACTCCTGCCCCGCGCATGCGTCCAAGCCATCGTTTTCTGATGGTTCGTCCCGTATCGCGTCCCCAGATGTTCGCCCCGTGCACGGCACCCCGCTGCGCCGTGCACTCGACAGCGACGGAAATCCTGTGATCACCACATCGGGCCTCACGAAGGTCTACCAGTCCCGTGGCCGTGAGGTCACCGCCCTGGACGGCGTCGATCTCCACGTCCGCGAGGGCGAGGTGTACGGAGTCATCGGCCAGAGCGGCGCCGGCAAGTCCTCCCTGATCCGCTGCGTGAACCTGCTGGAGCGCCCCACCACCGGCACCGTGAGCGTCGACGGAGTCGACCTCACCGCGCTCGCCGGCCGCGGCCGCCGCGCCGGCAAGGAGCTCCGCGAGGCCCGCAGCCGCATCGGCATGGTCTTCCAGCACTTCAACCTGCTGTCCTCGCGCACCGTCCAGGGCAACGTCGAACTGCCCCTGGAGATCCTCGGCGTCTCCGGCCGCGAGCGCTCCCGCAAGGCACTCGAACTCCTCGACCTGGTCGGCCTCGCCGACAAGGCCAAGGCCTATCCCACCCAGCTCTCCGGCGGCCAGAAGCAGCGCGTGGGCATCGCCCGCGCCCTGGCCGGCGACCCCAAGGTGCTGCTGTCCGACGAGGCCACCAGCGCCCTGGACCCCGAGACCACCCGCTCCATCCTGGGGCTGCTGCGCGACCTCAACCAGCAGCTCGGCCTCACCGTGCTGCTCATCACGCACGAGATGGACGTGGTCAAGAGCGTCTGTGACTCGGCCGCCCTGATGAAGAACGGCCGCATCGTCGAATCCGGCACGGTCGCCGAACTGCTCGCCACCCCCGGCTCCGAGCTCGCCGGCGAGCTCTTCCCGGTCACCGGCGCCGCCACCGGCCCCGACCACACGGTCGTCGACGTCACCTTCCACGGTGAGGCCGCCGCCCAGCCGGTCATCTCGCAGCTCTCGCGCACGTACAACATCGACATCTCGATCCTCGGCGCCGCGATGGACACCGTCGCCGGCCGGCTGATCGGCCGCATGCGCATCGAGCTGCCCGGCCGCTACGAGGACAACGTCGTCCCGGTGGGCTTCCTGCGCGAACAGGGCCTCCAGGTCGACGTGATCGACGTGATCGACGTGATCGACGAGGCCGAGCAGATCGACGAGATCGACGACGAACTGGCCGCGCTGGTCAAGGATGGTGCGAAGTGACCTGGTCCGAGATGCAGCCCCTGCTCACCCAGGGCACGTACGACACCCTCTACATGGTGCTGTGGTCCACCCTGGTGACCGTGCTCGGCGGACTGCCCATCGGCATCCTGCTCGTGCTGACCGACAAGGGCGGGCTGCTGCAGAACCAGCCGCTCAACAAGGTCCTCGGCGTGATCGTGAACATAGGCCGCTCGCTGCCGTTCATCATCCTGCTGATCTTCCTGATCCCGGTCACCACCGCGGTCGTCGGCACCTTCATCGGCCCCACCGCCATGATCGTCCCGCTGGCCATCGGCGCCGTCCCCTTCTTCGCCCGGCTCGTCGAGACGGCCGTCCGCGAGGTGGACCACGGCCTGATCGAGGCCGTCGAGTCCATGGGCGGCGGCGTCCCCACCCTCGTCGGCAAGGTGCTCCTGCCGCAGGCCCTGCCCTCGCTCGTCGCCGGCGTCACCACCACCGTCATCACCCTCGTCGGCTACTCCGCCATGGCCGGCGCCGTCGGCGGCGAAGGACTCGGCTCCAAGGCCATCACGTACGGCTTCCAGCGCTTCGAGACCGGCTTCATGGTCGCCACCGTCGCGGTCCTGATCGTCCTCGTCACGGCCATCCAGCTGATCGGCGACGGCGCCGTCCGCCTCCTGGCCCGCCGCGGCCGCACCGCCTGACCCGGCCCGCCGGCCACCCCCGACCTTCCCACCCCACAGAGCCCGCACTTGTCGTGCTTGGGCCACCACCAGCAAGTCCTCGGTACTTGTTCAGCAAGAAAGGCACTCTTCGTGCGTAAGAACATCAAGCTCACCGCCCTCGCCGCCACGGCCACCGCGCTCACCCTCGGCCTCACCGCCTGCGGCAGCTCCTCGGACCCGTCCTCCACCAAGTCCGACGGCGGCAAGGCCGACGAGAGCAAGCCGCTCGTCATCGCGGCCTCCCCGAGCCCGCACGCCGACATCCTGAACTTCGTCAAGGACAACCTCGCGGCGAAGGAAGGCCTCAAGCTCGACGTCAAGGAGTTCACGGACTACGTCCTGCCGAACACCGCCACCGAGCAGGGCCAGGTCAACGGCAACTTCTTCCAGCACAAGCCGTACCTCGACGACTTCAACAAGAAGAACGGCACGCACATCGTGCCCGTCGTGAACGTGCACCTGGAGCCCCTCGGCCTCTACTCCAAGAAGGTCAAGGCGATCGCGGACATCAAGGCCGGCCAGACCATAGCCGTCCCCAACGACACCACCAACGAGGGCCGCGCGCTCCAGCTGCTCGCCGCGCACAACCTGATCACCCTCAAGGAGGGTGTCGGCACCAGCGCCAAGCTGTCCGACATCACCGACAAGAAGGGCCTGGAGTTCAAGGAGCTGGAGGCCGCCACGGTCCCGCGCGCCCTGAACGACGTGGACGCCGCCGTCATCAACGGCAACTACGCCATCGAGGCCAAGCTGTCGCCCGCCAAGGACGCGCTGATCCTGGAGAAGGCCGAGGGCAACCCCTACGCCAACTTCCTCGCGGTCAAGGACGGCAACCAGAACGACCCGCGGATCCAGAAGCTCGCCAAGCTCCTGAACTCCGACGAGGTCAAGAAGTTCATCGACGAGAAGTACCAGGGCTCGGTCATCCCGGCCTTCGGCGCCCCGGCCTCCTGAGCCGGCGGGCCGGCCCCAGGGCCCGGCCCCGCGGTCAGGAATCTCGGCCCCGCACGCCCCTGACGGCGCGCGGGGCCGAGCTCTGCCCGCTTCCGGGCAACCCGGCCCTGCACTTCCCCCGGTCGATGCTGCATGCTGTGGCCTACGACCCGTAGAGACGGTCCCGCATGAACGGTCCCTCACCACGGTCGCATCGCACCACGGTCGCACCACGTTTCTCAGGCATGGAGCTGCGCATGACTACCACCTTCCCGGACGTCACCATCAGCACGGACCGGCTGGTGCTGCGCCCCTTCGAGGAAGAGGACGTCACCGCGCTCACCGAGATGATGAACGACGAGCACGTCACCGCCTGGACCACCGCGGCGCACCCCTACACCCACGCCGACGCCCACGACTGGGCCACCCGGGACTCCCACGCCGAACGCACCGAAGGCCGCGGCATCGTCTTCGCCGTCACCGAGTTCCTCACCCAGCGCCTCGTCGGCATCGTCCACCTCCAGAACACCAACTGGCGCACCCGCGCCACCGAGGTCGGATACGTCACCGCCCCCTGGGCCCGCGGCGAGGGCTACGCCAGCGAGTCCGTACAGGCCGTCGCCCAATGGCTCTTCCGCGACCAGGGGTTCGAGCGCCTCGAACTGCGCACCGCCGCCGACAACACCGCCTCCCAGCAGGTGGCGCAGAAGATCGGCTGCATCAGCGAAGGCGTCCTGCGCAACGCGTGGATAGTGCGCACGCAGACCCCCGACGGCGGCTGGACCGACACCCGCACCGACCTCATCGTCTGGAGCCTCGTCCCCGAGGACCTCGACGAAGGCGACGGCTACGACGGCTACGACTCCTACGACGGCTACGCGGGCAGCACCGCCTTCGGGCAGCGCGCCGACGCGCACGGCCGCACCGTCGGCGCCGACTGGAACTGAACCGATGACCGGGTAGTCTCACCGTGCCCGCCCCGACCGAACTTCGCCCCGCCCCCACACCAGGAGACTGACGACGATGGCCGACCGGGTCACGGTGATCGGCTGGGACGGTTCGCCCCTCACCGCGGCCGCCCGGTCCGCGCTCTCCGCCGCCACCCTCGTGGCCGGCGCCGCGCACCACCTCGCACTCCCCGAGGTCCCGCCCACCGCCGAACGCATCCGCCTCGGCAGCCTCGGCCTCGCCGCCCGCCGCATCGCCGGCCACCGCGGCACCGCCGTCGTCTTCGCCGACGGGGACCCCGGCTTCTTCGGCGTCGTACGCACCCTGCGCGCCCCCGAGCACGGCCTGGAGGTCGAGGTGGTCCCGGCCGTCTCCTCCGTCGCCGCCGCCTTCGCCCGCGCCGGCATGCCCTGGGACGACGCCCAGGTCGTCGTCGCCCACCCCCGCACCCTGCGCCGCGCCGTCAACGTCTGCCGCGCCCACGCCAAGGTCGCCGTCCTCACCTCGCCCGGCGCCGGCCCCGCCGAACTCGCGCTGCTCCTGGACGGAGTCCACCGCACCTTCGTCGTCTGCGAGGAACTCGGCACGGACCGGGAGCAGGTGAGCGTCCTCACCTCCGACAAGGCCGCCGACCACAGCTGGCGCGACCCGAACGTCGTCATCGTCATCGGCGGCGGCGGACAGGCCCCGGCCGCCGACCCGGGCTGGCTGCTCGGCCAGAGCCCCGCCCTCTCCACCGACCGCGGCTGGGCCCGCCCTCAGCCCGACACGGGCGAAGGGGAGTCGGCACAACTGCGCGCCGCCCAGCTCGCCCGGCTCGGCCCGCGCACCGGCGACCTCGTCTGGGACATCGGCGCCGGCTCCGGCGGCGTGGCCGTGGACGCGGCCGCCCTCGGCGCCGCCGTCATCGCCGTCGACGCCGACCCGCGCGCCTGCGAACGCACAACTGCCGCCGCCCGCAAGCGCGGAGTGCAGCTCCAGGTCGTCGCCGGGCGCGCACCGCACGTACTGGAGGACCTGCCCGAGCCCGACGTCGTCCGCGTCGGCGGCGGCGGGGCCGAGGTCGTCGCGGCCGTCGCCGACCGCCGCCCCGAACGGATCGTCAGCCACGCCTCCACGCGCGACGAGGCGGAGGCCATCGGCCGCGCCCTCACCGAACACGGGTACGCCGTCGAGTGCGCGCTGCTCCAGTCCGTCGCCCTGGACCCCCGCACCTGGGCCGAACAGGACCGTTCCGTGGTGTTCCTCCTGTCGGCAGAACGCCCTGTGACCCGCTGAGACGAGGGCCGGGGTAGGCTGGCCGATCGTCGTACTGCCTCGACGTTTCGGGCATCGCGACACCGCCGGAACGCGCGACGTGGCGCAGTCCACAGAGGACCACGGCGGTTATGGCCGCCACGATGGCTAACGGGCGCGACAATGCTTAGTGGTTGTCGTGCGGGCGGATGTGAGACGGACCCGTCGCACGCCGGCCCCGCACGGCAACTCCGCTTGGAGGCCTCGTGGGCGACCGGGCGACCGACGAGGCAGAACCGATGGGCGAGGGGTAAGCATGACTGACACCGGCCAGGTACCGGGCGAGGGTCTCCCGGACAGTGCGGGCATGGTGGATCAGCAGGGCGTCCCCGCTCCGGTCCCGATCCCGGCACCGATCCCCGGCGGCTACGCCTTCCAGGACCTCATGGACAACCCGGCCGAGCCGGAGGACGAGGAACTGCTGCTGATGCCGAGCGGCCAGGGCGCGTGGAGCGACCCGCAGGTCGTCCCGCCGGCCCCCGTCTTCCCCGTGGACCCCCAGCTCCCCGCGCCGCCGGCATACACCGACGCTTCCTACGGCGCCGGGCCCGGGTACCCCGAGGCCCCGGCGTACGCGGAGCCGGCCGGGTACCCCGAGCCCGCCGCGTACCCCGGTTTCCCCCCGTCCTCCTTCCCCGACAGCGGCTACAGCGCGGGCGCGCACGAGGCGGGCGGCCGTGACTCCGGCGCGCTCGACCTCGGCGGGCTCGTCGTCCCGCCGCCCGCGACCCCCGCCGCTCCGGTGGCCCCCGCGGCTCCCGTCCGTCGCCCGCTGCACATGGGCCCGCCCGTGCCCGAGGCCACCGGCGGAGTCGTACGCTCCCTCGCGGACCGCGGCCCGGCCGCGGCCCCCGCTCCGGCCGCCCCGATGGCCGCCGTGCTGACCACCCCGGCGGCGCCCACACCGCTCCGCCAGGCGGGGCCCCCGACCACGGGCCCGGAGTACCTGGACGTCCCGCGCGCGGAGGCCGTCGCGGCCCCCGCCGCGCAGCCGGGCGAGATCCCGCCGCAGGCCGGGGCCCCCTGGGCAGCGGAGCCCGTGGCCGCGCCGGAGCCGGTCGAGGCCGCGCCCGAGCCGGTGGCGGAGGCCGCGCCCGTGCAGGCCGTCGAGCCCGCGCAGCCGCCCGTGGACCCGGAGCCGCTCGCCGTCCCCGCAGAAACGGTGGTTCAGGCCGAGCAGCCCGAGCCGCAGCCCGAGGCCGTCGTGGCCGAGGCGGCGCCCGCGGCAGCCGAGCCCGTCCAGCCCGAGCCGGTCGAGCCCGAGGCCGTCCAGCCCGTCGCGACGCCGGAGCCGATCGAGGTCGCGCCGGAGCCCGTGGCCCCCATCGAGGCCATCGCCGCCGAGCCGGTCCGGCCGGAGCCCGTCGAGGCCCAGCCCGAGCCGGTCGCCCCGGTCGAGGCCGTCGCGGTCGAGCCCGTCCAGCCCGAGCCCGTCGTACCCGTCGTGCCCGTCGCGCCGGAGCCGACCGAGGTCGCGCCCGAGCCCGTCGAGGCCGTCGCCGCCGAGCCGGTCCAGCAGGTCCAGCCGGAGCCCGTCGAAGCGCAGCCCGAGCCCGTCGAGCCGGAGCTGATCGAGGTCGCGCCGGTCGAGGCCGTCGTCGCCGAGCCGGTCCGGCCGGAGCCCGTCGAGGCCCAGCCCGAGCCGGTCGCGCCCGCCGAGGCCCAGCCCGAAGCCCAGCCCGAGGCACCCGCCCCGGCCGAGCACGCCGGCGACCCGGCCCCCGCCTACGACGACGCCGAGCGCGAGGCCGTCCTGCGCGTCATGCGCGAGCGCCGCGACATCCGCAAGGGCTTCCGTACCGACCCGATCCCGCACGAGGTGCTGCTCCGCGTCCTGGAGGCGGCCCACACCGCGCCCAGCGTCGGCCACTCCCAGCCCTGGGACTTCGTCGTCATCCGCTCCGCCGAGACCCGCCGGACGATGCACGAGCTCGCCCAGCGCCAGCGCGAGGCCTACGCCAAGTCGCTGCCCAAGGGCCGGGCGAAGCAGTTCAAGGAACTCAAGATCGAGGCCATCCTCGACACCCCGGTGAACATCGTCGTCACCGCCGACCCCACCCGCGGCGGCCGCCACACCCTCGGCCGGCACACCCAGCCGCAGATGGCCCCGTACTCCTCGGCCCTCGCCGTCGAGAACCTCTGGCTCGCCGCCCGCGCCGAAGGCCTCGGCGTCGGCTGGGTCAGCTTCTTCGACGAGCGCGAGATGGTCCGCGAGCTCGGCCTGCCGGAGCACCTGGAGGTCGTCGCCTACCTGTGCGTCGGCTACGTCGACGAGTTCCCCGAGGAGCCCGAGCTGGCCCAGGCCGGCTGGTCCCAGCGGCGGCCGCTCTCGTGGGTCGTCCACGAGGAGACGTACGGGCGCCGCGCGCTGCCCGGCGAGGAGCCGCACGACCTGCTCTCGGAGACGGTCGCCAGCATCCGCCCGCTCGACGCGAAGGCGCTCGGCGAGGCGTGGGAGCGGCAGAAGCGCATGACCAAGCCCGCCGGGGCCCTGGGCATGCTGGAGATCATCTCCGCGCAGCTGTCCGGCCTCTCTCGGGTCTGCCCGCCGCCGATCCCCGAGCCGGCCGCCGTCGCGATCTTCGCCGGTGACCACGGGGTGCACGCCCAGGGCGTCACCCCCTGGCCCCAGGAGGTCACCACGCAGATGGTGGCCAACTTCCTGGGCGGCGGCGCGGTCTGCAACGCGTTCGCGAACCAGGTCGGGGCGGAGGTCTGCGTGATCGACGTCGGCGTCGCCGGCGACCTCCCGGCCACGCCGGGCCTGCTCCCGCGCAAGGTCCGCCCGGGCACGGCCGACCTCTCGGTCGGCCCGGCGATGACCCGCGAGGAGGCGATCGCGGCCATCGAGGTCGGCATCGAGACGGCCCGCGACCTGGTGGCGGCGGGCAACAAGGCCCTCCTCACCGGTGAGATGGGCATCGCGAACACCACGGTCTCCGCCGCGCTCATCTCGGTCTTCACGGGCGTCGACCCGGCGGAGGTCACAGGCCGCGGCACGGGCATCAACGACGAGACGCACGCCCGCAAGGTCGAGGTCGTACGCCGCGCCCTTGACCTCCACCAGCCGGACCCGGCGGACCCGATCGGCGTCCTGGCCGCCATCGGTGGCCTGGAGCACGCGGCGATCGTCGGTCTGCTCCTGGGCGGAGCCTCCCTCCGCACCCCAGTCATCCTGGACGGAGTCAGCGCCGGCGCCGCGGCCCTCGTCGCCCGGGCCATCGCCCCGGAGTCCCTCTCGGCGTGCATCGCGGGCCACCGCAGCGCGGAGCCGGGGCACGTGGCGGCCCTGAACAAGCTCGGCCTGCGCCCCCTGGTCGACCTGGACCTCCGCCTCGGCGAGGGCACCGGCGCGCTGCTGGCCCTCCCGCTGGTCCAGAGCGCGGCCCGCGCGATGCACGAGGTCGCCACCTTCGACTCGGCCGGCGTCACAGAAAAGTAACCCGCCAGGCCCAAGGCCCACCCGGCGCGTACGCCTCAATCGCCGGCGAGCCCGGACGATACGGGGGCGAACCAACTGGATGGCCGGGTCCGCCCCAACACCCGTGGCTCCGCCCCGACCCCCGCGCCTCAATCGCCGGCGAGGCTGGATGGTGTGCGGCGGGACTGGATGGTGTGCGGCGGGGCTGGATTGTGGGGCGACCCCGGATTGTGCAGGGCGAGCCCGGACCGGTACGGGGACGGACCAGCTGGGTGGCCGGGTGCGGCTTACTGCCCGGGGCTCCGCCCCGAACCCCGCGCCTCAATCGCCGGCGGGGCTGGATGGTGTGCGGCGGGGCTGGATTGTGGGGGGCGAGCCCGGATTGTGCAGGGCGAGCCCGGACGGTACGGGGGCGGGCCTGCTGGGTGGCCGGGTGCGGCTTACTGCCCGGGGCTCCGCCCCGAACCCCGCGCCTCAATCGCCGGCGAGGCTGGATGGTGTGCGGCGAGGCGGCATTGTGTGCGGCGGGGCTGAACTCTGGGCGGGGGCGGGGGCTGGTCTGCCCGGAGGGGGATTCGGCTGGCTGGTGGGTGGGCCGTGGGGTGGGGACACTCCGGGGCGTCCCCGCAGGTCGAGCGAACCCATCGCCGGGCAACGGGCCGGTCAGGCTCAGGGTTCGCGAGCCGAGGAGACGTCCCGGAGGGGCACCGCCCCACCCCGAAGCCGCCCCCCGAACCCCAGCCTCAAGGCCGAGATCCCGGGCAAGGGTCCGACGAGGGGGCACCGCCCCACCTCGGTGGCCCCCGGACCCCGGGCTCCAGGCCGAGATCCCGGGCAGGGTGCCGACGAAGGGGGCACCGCCCCACCTCGGTGGCCCCCGGACCCCGGGCTCCAGGCCGAGATCCCGGGCAGGGTGCCGACGAGGGGCACCGCTCTACCCCGAGGCCGCCCCCGGACCCCGGGCTCACGGCCCGGCCGCCGGGTGAGGTGGCGATCAGGCGACCCGACCCGACCCGACCCGACCCGACCGACCCGGGCAGGGCAGGGCCCGGGGGTTGGGCGTGGGACCCGTCCGCGCTGCGGGACGGCCCGCGCCGTATGGTGGACCAGCACCGCATCACCGCACGTCAGTACCCCGCCGCTCCAGCGCCGCAGCGGCACGCAAGAGCACCGCACCGCCGCCGCCCCCAGGAGCCGCAACCGCCATGGCCGACACCCCCGCCTATCCCGTAGGACTCCGACTCGCCGGCCGCCGCGTCGTCGTCATCGGCGGCGGCCAGGTCGCCCAGCGCCGCCTCCCCGCGCTCGTCGCGGCCGGCGCCGACGTCCTGCTCGTCTCGCCCTCCGCCACCCCTTCCGTGGACGCCATGGCCGAGACCGGCGAGATCCGCTGGGAGCGCCGCCGCTACGAGGACGGTGACCTGGCCGGCGCCTGGTACGCCCTCATCGCCACCCGCGACCGGGCCGCGAACGACGCCGCCTCCGCCGAAGCCGAGCGCGAGCGGATCTGGTGCGTGCGCGCCGACGACGCCGAGGCCGCCACCGCCTGGACCCCGGCCACCGGCCGCGTCGAGGGTGTCACCGTCGCCGTGCTGAGCGGCAACGACCCGCGCCGTTCCGCCGCCGTCCGGGACGCCGTCGTCGAGGGGCTGCGCGACGGCACCCTCACCGCCGCCCGCCCCCGCACCCCCGGCGTGTCCCTCGTCGGCGGCGGGCCCGGCGACCCCGACCTCATCACCGTGCGCGGCCGCCGCCTCCTCGCCGAGGCCGACGTGGTCATCGCCGACCGGCTCGGCCCCCGCGACCTGCTCGACGAGCTGCCCCCGCACGTCGAGGTCATCGACGCCGCGAAGATCCCGTACGGCCGTTTCATGGCCCAGGAGGCCATCAACAACGCGCTGATCGAGCACGCCAAGGCCGGCAAGGCCGTGGTGCGGCTCAAGGGCGGGGACCCGTACGTCTTCGGCCGCGGCATGGAGGAGCTCCAGGCGCTCGCGGAGGCGGGCATCCCGTGCACCGTCGTGCCCGGCATCTCCAGCTCCATCTCGGTGCCCGGCGCCGTCGGCATCCCGGTCACCCACCGGGGTGTGGCCCACGAGTTCACCGTGGTCAGCGGGCACGTCGGGCCCGACGACCCGCGCTCCCTCGTGGACTGGGCGGCCCTCGCCAAGCTCACCGGCACCCTGGTGATCCTCATGGGTGTCGACAAGATCGGTCTGATCGCCGGGGCGCTCGTACGGCACGGCCGCGCGGCCGACACCCCCGTCGCGGTCGTCCAGGAGGGCACCACCGCCACCCAGCGCCGGGTGGACGCCACCCTCGCCACGGTCGGCGAGCGGGTCCGTGCCGAGGAGGTCCGCCCGCCGGCCGTCATCGTCATCGGCGAGGTCGTCCGCGTCAACGCCCCCGGCACCAGCGCCCCCAGCACCAGCGCCTGACAGGCCGTTGGCACCGCACCCAGGACAAGGCAGTATCACCCTGTGGCTGATCTCATCACCGTCGAGGACCCCGACGACCCGCGCCTGCGCGACTACACGGGCCTGACCGACGTCGAACTGCGGCGCAGGCGCGAGCCCGCCGAAGGACTCTTCATCGCCGAGGGCGAGAAGGTCATCAGACGCGCCAAGGACGCCGGCTACGAGATGCGCTCGATGCTGCTGTCGGCGAAGTGGGTCGACGTCATGCGCGACGTCATCGACGAACTCCCGGCTCCGGTCTACGCCGTCAGCCCCGAGCTCGCCGAACGCGTCACCGGCTACCACGTGCACCGCGGCGCCCTCGCCTCCATGCAGCGCAAGCCGCTGCCCACGGCCGAGGAGCTCCTCGCCACGACCCGCCGCGTGGTCGTCATGGAAGCGGTCAACGACCACACCAACATCGGGGCGATCTTCCGCAGCGCCGCCGCCCTCGGCATGGACGCGGTGCTGCTGTCCCCCGACTGCGCGGACCCGCTCTACCGCCGCTCGGTGAAGGTGTCCATGGGCGCCGTGTTCTCCGTCCCCTACGCCCGCCTGGAGGCCTGGCCCAAGAGCCTGGACTCGGTGCGGGAGGCGGGCTTCAAGCTGCTCGCCCTCACCCCGCACGAGAAGGCCTCGCCGATCGACGTGGCCGCGCCGCAGTCCCTGGAACGGGTCGCGCTGATGCTCGGCGCCGAGGGGGACGGTCTGTCCACGCAGGCGCTGGTCGCCGCCGACGAGTGGGTACGGATCCCGATGGCACACGGCGTGGACTCGCTGAACGTGGGCGCGGCCGCCGCCGTCGCCTTCTACGCCGTCGCCCAGGGCCGCGAGACGGCGTAGCGACGGCCGGCAGACAGTGTGCGGCCGGCCTGGACCAAAGCCCGGGCCTGGGCCCAGGCCTAGAGCTTCTGGGCCGCGGCGATGCCCAGCGCCACGATCAGCGTCACCAGGACGAACACGATCAGCCGCTGCCGCATCAGCCGGGGGTCCGGCCGTGACGGCCGCCGCCCGGTCCCCGTCGTCCTCGGTGCCGGGCGGCCGCCCGTACGGCCCGAGGTCGGCCGGGAGGACGGGCCGCCGGGGTGGCGCGGATTGCGGGAGGACGAGGGCCGCGAGTGCGGCCCGCCCGGGGATCCGCCCGTGGCCCGGGGCGCGGTGGAGCCGCCGGTACGACGCTCCGTGCGCTGCTCCGCGTAGTCCTCGGGGAGCCGGCCCGTCGGCCGCTCGGTCCGGGCCCGCTGCGCCGGCGGGCGGCCCTCCGACAGCCCCTGTGCCTCGCGGGCCGCGATCTCCTTGAGCCGCATCGACAGCTGGAGCGTGCTGGGCCGCTCCTCGGGATCCTTGGCCAGGCAGGCCCGTACGAGGGGCGCCAGCGCGTCCGGGACCCCCTGGAGGTGCGGCTCCTCGTGCACCACGCGGTAGAGCATGACCTCGGAACTGCCGTGCCCGAAGGGCGAGTCGGCGGTCGCCGCGTAGGCGAGGGTGGCGCCGAGGGCGAAGACGTCCGTGGCGGGGGTGACGGCCGCGCCGCGCACCTGCTCGGGCGCGAGGAAGCCGGGGGAGCCGACGGCCGTACCCACATGGGTGAGCGTGCTCGCCCCGGTGGCCCAGGCGATCCCGAAGTCGATGATCCGCGGGCCCTTGGGCGAGAGCAGGATGTTCGAGGGCTTGAGGTCCCGGTGGACGACCCCCGCCTCGTGCACGGCGACCAGCCCCTCGGAGAGCGCGGCGCCGACGGCGGCGATCTGCGCGGCCGTCAGGGGGCCCTCCTCGGCCACCTTGTCGTGCAGCGAGGGCCCGGGTACGTACTGGGTGGCGAACCAGGGCCGCTCGGCCTCCAGGTCCGCCGCCACCAGCCGTGCGGTGCAGCCGCCCCGGATCCGCCGGGCGGCGGACACCTCGCGGGCGAACCGCGAGCGGAACTCCTGGTCCTCGGCCAGGTCCGGCCGGATGACCTTGAGGGCGACGCGCTGCCCGCGCCGGTCCGAGCCCAGGTAGACCACGCCCATGCCGCCGGCACCGAGCCGCCGGTGCAGTCTGAACGAGCCGACGACACGCGGGTCCTCGCGCCGGAGCCGCATCATCGCCATGTCCACCCCGCTGACCGGTCGTCCTGTTGACGTGGCACAGCTTACGGACCATCCGGCATGCGTGCTCAGAGGCCGCGCCCTCGCCGTGGGATTCGATTGTCAGTGCGGCACAGCACACTTGAGGGAGCATCAGGGGCGCCCGTCGGCAGCGCGCAGCGGGTGCTCCGTACGCCCAAGCGGCCCTTGGACCAAGGGGGTTGAGGCTCGGGGGCGGGTGTGGGAGCGCCCGGGTGCACCCGGGCGCCGACCACGCGCGAGTGGATCTTGCCGAGGGCCGGTGGACGGACACGCATCAACAGGGAGTGAAGGAAGTGAGAGAAGTCACTACCCTCCGGTCATCCCCTCCGGGAAGACCCCGACAGCGGGGGAGCGGCCTCCACCCAGGGGAGTACACGGACGAGGCCCCGTCATCCTCCTGGAGGCCCGGCAATGGGTACGAAGGCATGAGGCCAGGGGCCGTCCGCCCGCCTAGTGTTGAAGACAAGCGGCGGGTGGCGCACTCGTCCCCCGAGGTCACAAACCCGCCGCTGCCAAACGACAGGGAGAGGGCCATGGCGGACATCGCACGGCAGGGACGCAAGGCATTCGCGTTCAACGGCCACGAGTCCGGTACCCGCCACCCACTGGTGGCCGCGGCCATGGTGCTCCCCCTGGCCGCCCTGCTGCTCTTCCTCTTCGGAGGCTTCGATCAGCTGGCGGCACAGGCGTCGTCCGTGGGTCTGATGCCGGGGCGCTGAGCGGCGCCCCGGGCCCGGGAGAGCGGTCCGGGCCGGGACATCGGTGGTCGAACCCCGTGGGGACGGGGGAGCGACGGACGGACGGCAGGTGAAGGGTGCTGCCCGTACGACTGGGGAGTCGGACGGGCAGCACCCTTTTTCGTGCCCTTTTCGTGCCCTTTTTCGTCCCCTGCATTCCTGGCCTGCATTCCTGCCCCACGTTGGCGGACCGCGTTTCGGACCGCGGGGGAAACGGGAACGCGAAAGCCCCGGCCGAGGTGACGGTCGGGGCTTTCGTTCGGTGCGCGATACTGGGATTGAACCAGTGACCTCTTCCGTGTCAGGGAAGCGCTCTCCCGCTGAGCTAATCGCGCGGGAACCACGGCTCGGAAGCCGCAGGTCAGGCAAGTGAATGCCAGGTACTGCGTGCGCGATACTGGGATTGAACCAGTGACCTCTTCCGTGTCAGGGAAGCGCTCTCCCGCTGAGCTAATCGCGCGGGGATCCTTGCGGATCAGTGGACGATACTGGGATTGAACCAGTGACCTCTTCCGTGTCAGGGAAGCGCTCTCCCGCTGAGCTAATCGTCCTTGGAGGTGGAGACGGGATTTGAACCCGTGTAGACGGCTTTGCAGGCCGTTGCCTCGCCTCTCGGCCACTCCACCATGGAGCTGCAGGGGTTCTCGGGAAGATCCCCCACTTCGAGCGGACGACGAGACTCGAACTCGCGACATCCACCTTGGCAAGGTGGTGCTCTACCAACTGAGCTACGTCCGCAGGTCACCGCGTTCACTCCGGGGTGTTGCCCCTTCGCTCCCTGGCGACGAGTTGAACTCTAGCGGATTCCCGGGCCAGCTCAAAAACGCGTTTCCGCAGCGTGCTGCCGCTCGATCACCACAGGTCACCCCGCCGTCACCCCACCGGCGCCGCGTCGTCACCGGTCATAGACTCGCAGCCGTGCACGACCTGCCCCCCATGGCCCGCTTCGGCGGCCTCCTCGCGACCGACCTCCGGGACGTCACCAGCGATCCCGCAGCCCTCGACTCCACCGGCTTCTGGGCCGTGGCCGCCGGCTTCGAAGGGCGGCTGGTCTGCGCGCGCTTCGGGGACGTGCGCCCCGACCCGGTCCCCGCACCGGTCCCGGGCGCCTGGCGAGGCCCCGACGCCGACCAGTGGACCTCCTCGCTCGACCGGACCGCGTACGTCGACGGCGTGCGCCGCATCCGCGAGCACATCGCCGCGGGCGAGGTCTACCAGGCCAATCTCTGCCGCGTGATGTCCGCGCCGCTGCCCCACCCCGACCGCGCCGACGTCGACGCCCTCACGGCGCTCCTCGCCCGCGGCAACCCCGCACCCTTCGCAGGAACGATTCGGCTGGCCGCGCACGGCGTGGAGATCGCCACCGCCTCCCCGGAGCTCTTCCTGCGCCGGACCGGCCGCCGCATCGAGTCCGGCCCCATCAAGGGCACCGGCCGCACCGCCGCCGACCTGCTCCCCAAGGACCACGCCGAGAACGTGATGATCGTGGACCTCGTACGCAACGACCTCGGCCGGGTCTGCGCCACGGGCTCCGTCACCGTCCCCGAGCTGTGCGCCGTCGAGGAGCACCCGGGCCTGGTCCACCTCGTCTCCACCGTGAGCGGCGAGCTCGCCGACGGCGCCGGCTGGCCCGAGCTGCTCGCCGCCACCTTCCCGCCCGGCTCCGTCACCGGCGCGCCCAAGTCCTCCGCCCTGCGGATCATCGAGGCCCTGGAGACCGCCCCGCGCGGTCCCTACTGCGGAGGCATCGGCTGGGTCGACGCCGACCGGGGCGCCGCCGAGCTCGCCGTCGGCATCCGGACCTTCTGGATCGACCGCGAGACCCCCGGCGGACCCAGCCTGCTCTTCGGCACCGGCGCCGGCATCACCTGGGGCTCCGACCCCGACCGCGAGTGGGCGGAGACCGAACTGAAGGCCGCCCGGCTGCTGCGGGTCGCGGCGGGCCACGAGAGCACCGGCATCCAGGGGGCGAACGGGACGATCGGAAGGACCGCACCATGAGAATCTGGCTCGACGGAGCGCTGAAGGACGTGGACAGCGCGCACGTGTCCGTCCTCGACCACGGGCTCACCGTGGGCGACGGCGTCTTCGAGACGCTGAAGGCGGAGCGCGGCCGGGCCTTCGCCCTCACCCGCCACCTGGAGCGGCTGACCCGATCCGCCCGGGGACTCGGCCTGCCCGACCCCGACCTCGACGAGGTGCGCCGGGCCTGCGCCGCCGTACTGGAGGCCAACCCGGTGGAGCAGGGACGGCTGCGCCTCACCTACACCGGCGGGGTCGCCCCGCTCGGCTCCGACCGCGGCGACGCCGGCACCACCCTGATCGCCGCCGTCGCGCCGTCCGCCCGCCGGCCGGACACCACCGCCGTCGTCACCGTCCCCTGGGTGCGCAACGAACGCTCCGCCGTGGCCGGCCTGAAGACCACCTCGTACGCGGAGAACGTGGTCGCGCTCGCCGCCGCGCACCGGGCCGGGGCCTCCGAGGCCCTGCTCGCCAACACCGTCGGCCGGCTCTGCGAGGGCACCGGCTCCAACGTCTTCGTCGTCATCGACGGGGAACTGCACACCCCGCCCCTGAGCTCCGGCTGTCTGGCGGGCATCACCCGGGCCCTCCTCGTCGACTGGGCCGGCGCCAAGGAGACCGACCTGCCCTTCGAGGCGCTCGAACAGGCCGAGGAGATCTTCGTGACCTCCTCCCTGCGCGACGCCCAGGCGGTCGTCCGGATCGACGACCGCGAGCTGGGGACGGGCCCCGGGCCGGTCACGGCCGAGGTGATGCGGATCTTCGAGGTGAAGGCCGGATCGGACATCGATCCGTGAACCCTGGTGACGCGAAGCCGCCGGGCAGGTAGAACTCGAAGTGATGACCACCACCCTGCGGCCCGCGCAGCCGCTCCAGCAGCACAGTGACGGAACCCGCTCGCGGACCTACGAGGTGCGGGTCAACAGCCGGCACGTCGGCACGCTCGAACTGGCCACCAGGTCCGCCGCCCAGCCCGGGACCGGCGAGATCCGGGACCTGTGGATCGACGAACCGGACCGCCGGCGCGGGCGCGGCACGGTCGCCGCGCTCGCGGCCGAGGAGGTGCTGCGCTCCTGGCGCTGCACCTGTATCGCCGTGTCGGTGCCCGCCGACGCCGCGCCGGCGCTGCGGATGGCCACCGCCCTCGGCTACCGGGAGGCCGGCCGGGTCATGGTCAATGAGCTGCCGGCCGAACCGCCCGCGCTCCCGGCGGGCAGCACGGGCCGCCCGATGACCCAGGCGGAGTTCGACGCGTGGCTGGAGGTGGAGATCGTGGAGTACGGTCCCCGCCTCGTCTCCCCGGGCATGACCGCGGAGCAGGGCGTGGCCGCGTCCCGCGCCGAACACGCCCGGATGCTGCCGGCGGGGCGGGAGACCCCCGGCACGGCCTTCCACGTGGTGGAGAGCCCGCAGGGCGCGATCCTTGGCAGCGTGTGGGTGGGGGAGCGCGCACTGCCCGGCCTCGGCACCGTCCCCTACGTGTACGACGTACGGGTCGAGCCCGGACACCGCGGTCGGGGTCACGGCCGGACCCTCATGCTGCTGGCCGAGCACAGTGCGCTGGCCGCCGGGGCCCGGCACCTGGGGCTGTACGTGGTCGAGGGCAACACCCCGGCCCGGCGGCTCTACGAGTCGCTCGGCTACCGGGACACCTCGGTGAACGCCGTCAAAGAGCTGATCTAGAGCCCGGGAGCCCGGGAGCCCGGGATGTCAGGAACCGAGCAGGCGGTCGGCGATCTCCTCGATGCGGGCGCGCAGGCCGTCCTGGCTCTTGCCGCCATCGAGGCGCTCGCCGTCGATCACGTACGTCGGGGTGCCGGTCACGCCGATCGCCTTGCCCTCGGCCTGGTCGGCGTCGACGATCAGGATGTGCCGCCCGTCGATCAGGGCGGTGTCGAACTCCTCGACGTCCAGGCCCAGTTCGCGTGCCACGTCCAGCAGCACCGGCTCGCCGCGCTCGGCCAGCTCGGCGGTGCGCGCCAGGACGGCCTCCGTGTAGGGCCAGCCCTGCCCCTGCTCGACGGCCTCCTCGGCGGCCTGCGCCGCGGCGAAGGCGTGCTTGTGCTTCTCCAGGGGGAAGTGGCGCAGCCGGATGTCCAGCCGGTCGCCGTAGCGGGCCCGCAGGGCGCGTACGTCGTCCAGGGCGCGGTGGCAGTCCGGGCACTGCAGTTCGCACCAGACGTCGAGGATCACGGAATCGGTCATACGGACAGTCTCCCAGCCCCCGCCCGGCCCGCCGACCGGGACCTGATCGGCAAGACCCCCCTGGGGAGGAGGCGCGACCCGGAGATGTCCCGGAGATCCGTCCGGGGGCGGCCGTGGACCTGGCCCCCGCGGCGACGGGCGGTGCAGGATGGACAGGGACAGATCGCCTTGCCGCCGACAGTCCGGAGGACCGCATGCTTGCCGAGACCATTTGCTCCGCGGTGTCCGCGGCGGGCCTGGGCATCGCCGCGCTGACCGCCTACCGCAAGCGCTTCCTGGCCGCCGCGCGGATCACCGCGTACGCGCTCATCCCCATCGGCCTCGTCCTGACCGGCGTCGTCGAGTGGGTGTCCGGGATGGTCTTCAAGCCGACCGTCTGGGCCGGCTTCGGGCTGCTGGCGCTGTCCTGGGCGCTCTTCGCCGCCACGCGGGCCGTCGAGCGCCGCCGCCTCGGCGCGTCCGGGGGGCCCGCGCCGAAGAAGGTCAAGCGGGGCCGGGCCCCGGAGGCCGTGGCCCCGGCCGCCTCCGCGCCGTCCCTCGGCTCCGCCGGAACCGGGGCGCAGCGCGAGCCCGCGGCGGGCCGCAAGCCGGCCGCCGCCGCTCCCGCGGACGACTTCTCCGACATCGAGGCCATCCTCAAGAAGCACGGCATCTGACCCGCGTCCGACCCGTGTCCGACCCGCGCCGACTCACGAGTCCACGAGATCGGGCGAACTGCCGCACGGTTGTTGGCGTGTTGAGGCGCGGACGGCCGTTCGCTGCGCCATCATCGCCCCGACATGCTCGAGACATCGCAGAGTGAGCCCTCGGTGCCCGTGCCGGTACCCGCCCCCGTCGCGGAGGAGCCGCGAGGCTGCCTCTTCGCGCTCTCCCAGCCGCCCCTGATGATCTTCCTAGCGGTGATCGGCATCCTGCTGCTGCTCGCCGCCGTGCACGACCTCTTCATGCTCTGACAGCCCCGCGTCGGCCTCCTTGCGCCGGGCCCGGTACGCCGCGACGTGCAGCCGGTTCCCGCAGGTCCGGCTGTCGCAGTAGCGCCGGGAGCGGTTGCGCGACAGGTCCACGAAGGCGCGCCGGCAGTCCGGGGCCTCGCAGCGGCGCAGCCGTTCCGTTTCGCCGGAGACCACGATGAAGGCCAGGGCCATGCCGCCGTCGGCCGCCAGGTGGTCGTCCACCGACGCGCCCGGCGCGAAGTAGTGGACGTGCCAGTCGTAGCCGTCGTGGTCGGTCAGCTGCGGGGTGGTCCCCGCGGTGGCGACGAGCTCGTTGACGAGCGCGGCCGCCGCACGCGGGTTCGGCGCGGCGAAGACCTGGGCGAACTTGGCGCGCACCGTCCGTACGCCGGCCAGGTCGCGGGCGCCGAGCTCGCCGACGTCACTGATCGCGTACTCCTGGACGAAGCCGCGCAGTGCGCCGACGTCCGAGAGTCCGTCGGGCTGGTCGGTTTCGGCCGCTGTGTTCACCAGCGCGACGACGACGTCGAGCGCGCGACGGGTGTCGTGGGGGATCTGCACGGGGGGTCTCCCTCGGGGGCCGGGCCTGCGGCGACGGGAGGCCCGCCGCTGCCGCCCGACTCTAGCGGGTCCCCCGACAGCACACCGGCGCCGTCCTCGCGGATGGATTCCGCGGGAACAGCGCCGGCACTGCCGTATGTGGTTGTCCGACCCGCACCGTCGCCCCGAGTCGGACGGTGTCGAGCGGCTGTAGGCCTGGCTCAGCTTTCGGCCAGGATGTGGGAGAGCTCCTTGTCGAGGTCGAAGTGCCGGTGCTCGGTACCGGGTGGAACCGCGGCGTCCGTCCGCTTGAGGAACGACTCGAGTGCTCGGGCGGGTGCTTCGAGCAGTGCTTCTCCCTCCGGTGAGCTCAGGGCGATGCAGACGACGCCCTGACCGTGGCTGCGGGACGGCCAGACGCGGACGTCGCCGGTACCGGTGGGCCGGTGGAGGCCCTCAGCGAGGAGGTCGCGGGCGAATACCCATTCGACCGTCTCCTCGGCGCCGGTGTGGAAGGTGGCGTGCACGGCGTAGGGGTCGGCCGTGTCATACCGCAGGCCCGCGGGAACAGGCAGTGAGGACTCGCTCGACACAACGAGGCGCAGGTGCAGCTCGCAGCTGACCGTGGTGTTCATAAGCGCCAGGGCCTTTCGCTCAGTGTGCGCTCGGGGATTCGCACGTCGGCGAAATCGACATGCCACCTACGGTGCCGTTGTAAACCCCTCTGACCGTTTTGCGGACCTCTGGGTCCCTCGAACGGCGGATCCAAACCACCATTCACGTGTGCTTCCGGCTCCGGTAGATTCGACCCTATGAATACGGGGAGTGACCGCGGAACCAACGAGTCCGCCGCCGACGAATCCGCCGTGCGCGCCACGGGAGCCACCGAGGGTGCGCAGGCGGCGGAGGCCGCGGAAGACGCGGCGCAGACGCCGCACGTATCGAAGGCGCCCGCCTTCATCAAGGCCCGCAGGAGCCTGCACCTGAGCTGGCAGGTCGGCGTCTTCGTGGTCGGCCTCGCCGTGATCGCCGCCGGTGTGGCCATGCTCGTCCTGCCCGGCCCCGGCTGGGTCGCGATCTTCGCGGGCCTGGCGATCTGGGCCACCGAGTTCGCCTGGGCCCACCTCGTGCTGCGCTGGACCAAGCGCAAGGTCACCGAGGCGGCGCAGAAGGCGCTCGACCCGAAGGTCCGCCGCCGCAACATCATCCTGACCAGCGTGGGCCTCGTCATCGCGGGCGCGCTGATCGGCTTCTACCTGTGGAAGTACGGGCTCGTCCTGCCCTGGAACCTCAAGGACCAGTGATGGTCAAAGAGCACCGCTGACATGCGGTAATGTTTGCGGTGCGTCCGGGCGATTAGCTCAGTGGGAGAGCACTTCGTTCACACCGAAGGGGTCACTGGTTCGAACCCAGTATCGCCCACCCGGACCAGAGGCCCGGAGACTTTCACAGTCTCCGGGCCTCTGGCGTTACCGCAGCCGTCCGATCGCGTCCCGCAGCCGCCGCGCATCGCGCAGCCGCCTCTCGTACGTCGCTCCCACCGCCAGCAGCAGCAGACCCGCCAGGGCCGGCGGCACCCAGCGCGGCAGCGCCCCCGCGGCCTGCACCACGTACGGGGCCAGCTCGTGCACCGCCACCACCGCCAGCACCGCAGCGCCCAGCAGCAGCGGGGCCTGCAGCCGCCGCCGGGCGCCGATCAGGGTCAGCGCCAGCGCGGCCAGCCCCAGCAGCAGCGGACGCACCCAGTCCCCGTCCCCCAGGGCCGCCAGCAGGCTCGGCAGCAGCGTCGCCGCCAGACCCGGGCCGTACGCCGTCCAGGACGAGGCCTCCGGGTCCCTGCGGCGCCGCAGGAAGCCCACCACGAGGGCCGGCACCGTCACCGGCAGCGTGTAGGCCTCCGGCGTCGTGACCCCGGCGCCGGCCAGCCGGACCCAGGTGGCCGCCACGAACAGCGCCCCCGCCGCCCAGCCCACCGCGCGCCGCTCCGGGCGCACCGCGGCCCCCGCGCACACCACCCCGGCCAGGGCCAGGACCAGCGCCAGCGTCCCCGTCCGCCCGGCCGACAGGGCCACCGCCAGGGCGCCCGCCACGGCCGCCGCGATCTCCACGGGCACCCGTACGCCGCCCAGCCGCGGCCCGAGCGCCGCCGCCAGCGCCGGGACCGCGAGCACCGGCAGCGCCCACCAGACCACCGCCAGATCCGTCACCGCGGCCGCCGCCACCAGCACCCCGGTGGCGTACCCGACGGCGCACACCGCGGCCCCGTCCCGCAGCCGGCGCGGAGCGGGCCCGTACGCCGCCCCCACGGCGCAGGCCGTGCCCAGCAGCCCCCACACCGCGAAGGTCGCCGCCCGGCCGTCCAGCGCGCCCACGGACACGTTCGCGGCGCCGACCAGCGCGCACACCGCCGCCGCGATCCCGGCGCCGCGCGCCGGGGAGCGCACGGCGAGCACCCCGGCCGCGCCCGTGACCGCCAGCTGGGCGGCGAACACCGCCGCCGCCGGGAAGCCGGGCAGCACGGGGGCCGTGAACAGCCCCGCCCAGGCCAGGACCACCGCCACCACCCCGGGCTCCGGCCGCGCCAGCACCCGGGACAGCCACCAGGCCGCGCCCGCCGCCGTCAGCAGGACCAGCACGCCCGCGGCGCCCGGCGCGTACGCCGCCGGGGCCGGGGTCGTCGCCGCCCACACCTCCTCCAGCACCCGGAGCCGGGCCGGCAGCGCCGGAACCACCGCGGCACCGGCCGCCAGCGCCGCCAGGGCCGCCACCGCCACCCCGGCCCGCGCCAGGCCGCGCCGTACCGCCGCCGGGAGCGCGGAGACGCGTACCGCCGCCAGCAGCGGCAGCGCCACCAGCAGGTGCACCAGCACCACCCACGCGCCGTCGCCGGCCGAATCCGTCAGACCCGGCAGGGCCAGAGCGCCCAGCGCCACCACCGCCGCCAGACCGCCCACCAGCGCGGCGACCCAGGCGCGCGGCTCCCGCCAGGCCGCCGCGATGCCCAGGGCCGCGCCCGCCAACAGCAGCGCCGCCGGAGCCAGGACCTGCCCGGCCGAGCCGGCCGACCCCGCCGACCAGGACTCTGTCACCCCGATCAGCAGCGCCACCGCGGTCAGCGCGGCCGCCGGAGCCGCCGCCGCACGGACCCGCAGGGCGAGCGCCGCGTCCAGCGCCGCCGTCGCCAGCAGCGCCCAGCCGAGCCCCACCGGGCCCGCCTGCACGGCCAGCGCCGCCAGCGGCAGCGGGAACTGCGCCGCCAGCACCGCGGCCGGCAGCGGGAGCCGCAGCTTCCGCAGGGCCGAGCCGTACCCGGCCCAGGCCGCCGCCAGCACCGCGGCCGCCCCCGCCGCGTACCCGAAGCCGTCGGCGTCCGGCATGCCGACCGCGTACAGCGCGTACGCGTCCAGCACCGTCAGCAGCAGCCCCACCGCGGCGACCGACTCGGCCGTCGACCCCAGTCCCCGGCGCAGCAGCGGCACGGGCGCGAGCAGCGCCGCCGCCGTCACCGCGGCCAGCACCGCCGAGCGCCCGGCGATCCCCATGGACCCCCAGCTGACCAGCGTGAAGGCCAGCGCGGCCACGGCCAGCAGCACGGCGCCCAGGGTGAGCAGCACGTTCTGCGCGCTCGGAGCCGAGGTCTCCTTCGGCGGTCCGGCGGGCACCGGCCCCCAGCCGGCGGGAGCGGGTGCGGGGCCGGGCTGCCGGAGGATGCGCAGCAGCCAGTCCCGGCGGGCCAGCAAATGGAGCCGCCGGGCATCGAGTTGTGCCAGCTCACGGTCGATGAGCGCCAGCTCTTCGGCCGGCGGCAGAGGGGTGTTCATACCGGGAGTGTGGCGCCGGTCACCCCGTCAGGACATGGGCGTGCGTACTCAGATCCGCACTGAGTACACACAGGCAGGGAAGCGGTTTGAACCAGCCGCGAGCCTTCTGTATTGTTCAGTGCGTTCCCGGGCGATTAGCTCAGCGGGAGAGCACTTCGTTCACACCGAAGGGGTCACTGGTTCGATCCCAGTATCGCCCACCGGGACAGGCCGGTCCGTCGGAAGACGGACCGGCCTTCCGCATCTACGGGGCCCCGCGCGCTACGCCGCCGTCGACAGGTCCGGCCGCAGCGGCCAGTGCGGATCGACCGGCTCCGGCGTCCCCTGCCGCGCGAACCACGCCTGCAGGCCCCGCGCCTGCGCCGCGTGCCAGACCGCCTGCAGCGTGTGCAGCTCCGCCGGCGACAGCCGCTCCAGCCGGGCCGCGAACCGGCGCCCCACCGCCCGTACGAGCTCCAGCGAGGCCATCGCGTCCGCCGCCGCGTCGTGCGCGCCCTCCAGCTCGATGCCGTAGTGCGCGCACAGGTCCGTCAGCGTCCGCCGCCCCTTGCGGTACCGGTCCAGGTGCTTGTCCAGCACCCGCGGATCCAGCACCGTCAGCGGCCGGTTGTCCAGGTACCGGGCCAGCGAGGAGGCCCGGTGCCGGCGCAACTCCCGGTCCAGCAGCGTCAGATCGAACGGCGCGTTCATCACCACCACCGGCCGGCCGGCCACCTGCTGCTCCCCGAGCGCACGCGCTATCTCCTCCACCACCGGCGCCGGCCAGCGTCCGTGACGCTGCAGGTGCTCGTCGGTGAGCCCGTGCACTTCCGTCGCCCCCGGGGGCACCGGAACGCCGGGATTGACCAGCCAGCGAGTGGTGCGGACCCGGCCCCCCGCACACTCCTGCACGATGAGCGCGGCGGACACGATCCGGTCCTGCTCGACGTCCACCCCGGTGGTCTCCGTGTCGAATGCGGCCAGCGGGCCCTCGTACCAGCGTGTCATGGCGAACTCCTCGTCCCCGGTCGGCAGATGGGGCGCACCCGGATCACGCCACACCTTCGCCCGCATCGGTGATACCCGGGCTGTTTGCCCCGTACGCCGTTTGCGGGGACCCGGGTGCGGCAACAACACCCTTGGGGGGCCGCACACATGACCGGTCATCACCCCACCCACCACCGACGGCAGAGCCCGGAAGGCATGGGGAGCCGGCCATGGCGCTCGCGCAGCCCGAACCGGGCGGGGTGCTGGCGGGGCAGATCGATCCGCGCACCGGAACACCGGACGACGCGCGGAGCGGACCGCTGCGCGGCACACTCGCCACCACCGCCTGTATGGAGACCCTTCAGGTGGGATACCTGCACGCCGTCGCCGCAGCGGCCGGCTGCTCGCTCTCCCAGCCCTTTCCGGACAACGGCATCGACTGGCACGTCAGCCACGGCGCCTCCGAACACGTCGTCGACGACGAGGTCACCATCAAGGTGCAGTTGAAGGCGACCTACCAGATACCGCCCCGGCCGGCCGGGCCCACCTTCGCCTTCACCCTCGACAACGAGCACCTGGTGAAACTGGCCCGCACGCCGGTCGCCGTCCACAAGATCCTCGTCGTGATGCTCGTCCCGCGGGAGCGCGACCAGTGGCTCGCCGCCGGGCACGACCGGCTCGACCTGCGGCACTGCTGCTACTGGACCAATCTCGCCGGACACCCGGTGACCGGCCGGCGCCGGACCACCGTACGGATCCCGACCACGCGGATCTTCGACGACCGGGCGCTCTGCGAGATCATGACCCGGGTCGGGTCGGGAGGGACACCCTGATGCACTGGCACTCACCGAACCTGGAACCGCTGCCGTCCCCGGACTACGGCGGGTTCGCGGACTCCGCGCACCCCGCCGCCCCCGATCCCGCACAGGTCGATCCGGCCGTGCTCGGCGCGCTGCTGCACCGGCACGGCTGGCTGCGCCGGGGCGGGGCCGCCGGACGCTACGGCCGCTGGACCCCGCCCGCCACGCACCCCACGGCCCGCGCCGCGACCAGCCTGCTCGTCCCCGAGAGCCGCGCCTTCCCCGACTGCGCCGACCTGCTCGAAGAGGCGATCACCGCGCTCACCCGCAGCGGCCTGCCCTCCGCGCGGGAGGTGCTCTACGGGCTGAGCGTGCCCAGCGACGAGATCCGCTGGGACCGGGAGATACCGCAGGGGGCGTACGGACTCCAGGGCGAGGCCGCGTGGACGGTGCAGGAACAGCTGCGCTCGGCCGCCCGCCAGCTGCTGCTCGCCGGAGCCCTGGCCGAACGGGCCCGCGCCGGCTACTACGGGGCCCGGCACCGGACCCAGGCCGAACGGGCCCTGGACGGGGTGCTCGTGGGCCCGCACCCGGGCGGCCGGCGACTGACCGCGTACGTCCCGGTCGACGGCGGCCGCGGCATCGTCACCCGGCTCCACCACGCCCTGCACGCGGCCCGCGAGGCCGTGGACTACCGGCGGGCCACCGGCGGCATGGAGGCCTTCGACGCCGCGGTGCGGGCCGGGGTCAGCCGGGAGCTCGCCGAGGCGCTGATCGCGCTGGTCCGGGGCTCGGAGGGAGCCCGGATCGCGCTGGCCTGGGCGCCGGCGGCGGGGGTCCCGGCGGGCTGCGCGGCCCGGCCGGAACCGGTGGAGTTCTCACCGGGCGACCTGCCGGTGCTGCGGGACGCGGCGGCGCGGTACACCCGGGACGAGCCGGCCGTCCAGGTCCGCATCGCGGGGGCGGTGGTCCGGATGCGGCGCTCGGCCCCGGGGGGCGGGGGCACGGTCCGGCTGCGGGTCCTCGCGGGGGCGGAGGTCCCCTACGTACGCGCCGCGCTGGACGAGGAGGCGTACCGGGTGGCGGGGCACGCGCACCTGGTGGGCCTGCCGATCCGCGTGGGCGGGCGGCTGCAGCGGCGGGGTGGCTTCCGCCGGCTGACGGACGCGACGGGGGTGGCGCCGGTGCCGCTGGACGAGGTCGAGCGGGACCGGCTCATGAAGGCGCTGGACGAAGCGTTCGATCCTGCGGATGTGCTCGCGGCCGATGAATAGGTGCGGCGCCGCCACCGGGGCTCCGCTCCAGACCCCGCGCCTCAAACGCCGGCGGGGCTGAAAGAACGCCTCAAACGCCGGCGGGGCCGGATGGTGCGGCGCGGCTGGAACGGAAGGCGGCCATCGTCAAGCCCGGGGCGGGGGAGAAGTCGGCGCCCCGGGTGAAGCCCAGGTGTTGGTAGAGGGAGATCGCGGGGGTGTTGGCGGCGCCCGTGGTGACCTTGACGGGGCGGCCCGGGAAGAGGTCGGTCAGGACGTGGCGGAGGAGCAGGGAGGCGATGCCCCGGCGGAACCAGGCCGGGGACACGCAGACGCGGTCGAGGGAGACGTCCCCGCCCGGCTCCTCCTTCCAGGCGAGGAAGCCGGCGAGCTCCCCGCCCCCGTCGCAGACGGCGCCGATCCAGTTCAGCTCCTGCGCGCGCATCTGCGCGAGGCTCTCGCCCAGTGCCGGGATGCCGTCGAAGCCGATCAGCTCCGCCTCGACCGCGTACGCCGCCCGCCCGATCCGGTGCACGGCCGCCGCGGTGGCGTCGTCGGTCAGGTCCAGTCGGCGTATCCGTGTGCTCGGCATGCCGCCCAGGCTCGCACAACCGGTAACCGTTTAGCGGCGCGGCCACTCCGCTCGGTACGATTCACGCGCGCAGTGTTCGCTCGCGCACCCCCAGAGTTCAGGAGAGACCGGTGTCAGACGTCCGTGTGATCATCCAACGCGATTCCGAGCGGGACGAGCGCGTGGTGGCCACGGGCACTACGGCGGCCGAGCTCTTCGCCGGCGAGCGCACCATCGTCGCCGCGCGCGTCGCGGGTGAGCTGAAGGACCTCGCGTACGAGGTGCGGGACGGCGAGACCGTCGAGCCGGTGGAGATCTCCTCCGAGGACGGCCTGAACATCCTGCGCCACTCGACCGCGCACGTCATGGCGCAGGCCGTGCAGGAGCTCTACCCCGAGGCCAAGCTGGGCATCGGCCCGCCGGTCCGCGACGGCTTCTACTACGACTTCGACGTGGCCCGGCCCTTCACCCCGGAGGACCTGAAGGCCGTCGAGAAGAAGATGCAGGAGATCCAGAAGCGCGGCCAGCGCTTCTCCCGCCGCGTCGTCACCGACGAGGCGGCCCGCGAGGAGCTCGCCGACGAGCCCTACAAGTTGGAGCTCATCGGCATCAAGGGCGCCGCGTCCACCGACGACGGCGCGAACGTCGAGGTGGGCGGCGGCGAGCTGACCATCTACGACAACCTCGACGCGAAGACCGGCGAGCTGTGCTGGAAGGACCTCTGCCGCGGTCCCCACCTGCCCACCACCCGCAACATCCCGGCCTTCAAGCTCATGCGCAACGCCGCCGCCTACTGGCGCGGCAGCGAGAAGAACCCGATGCTCCAGCGCATCTACGGCACCGCGTGGCCGTCGAAGGAGGAGCTGAAGGCCCACCTCGACTTCCTCGCCGAGGCCGAGAAGCGCGACCACCGCAAGCTCGGCAACGAGCTGGACCTCTTCTCCATCCCGGACGAGATCGGCTCCGGCCTCGCCGTCTTCCACCCCCGTGGCGGCATCATCCGCCGCACCATGGAGGACTACTCGCGCCGCCGGCACGAGGAGGAGGGCTACGAGTTCGTCTACTCCCCGCACGCCACCAAGGGCGCCCTCTTCGAGAAGAGCGGCCACCTGGACTGGTACGCGGAGGGCATGTACCCCCCCATGCAGCTCGACGGTGGTACCGACTACTACCTCAAGCCCATGAACTGCCCGATGCACAACCTGATCTTCGACGCGCGCGGCCGTTCGTACCGTGAGCTCCCGCTGCGCCTGTTCGAGTTCGGCACCGTGTACCGGTACGAGAAGTCCGGCGTGGTGCACGGCCTGACCCGTGCCCGCGGCTTCACCCAGGACGACGCGCACATCTACTGCACCCGTGAGCAGATGGCGGAGGAGCTCGACCGCACGCTCACCTTCGTGCTGAACCTGCTGCGCGACTACGGTCTGACCGACTTCTACCTGGAGCTGTCGACCAAGGACCCGGAGAAGTTCGTCGGCTCGGACGAGGTCTGGGAGGAGGCCACCGCGGTCCTCCAGCAGGTGGCCGAGAAGCAGGGCCTCCCGCTGACCCCCGACCCGGGCGGCGCGGCCTTCTACGGCCCGAAGATCTCCGTGCAGGCACGCGACGCCATCGGCCGCACCTGGCAGATGTCGACCGTGCAGCTGGACTTCAACCTGCCGGAGCGCTTCAACCTCGAGTACACCGCCCCGGACGGCTCCCGCCAGCGCCCGGTCATGATCCACCGTGCGCTGTTCGGTTCGATCGAGCGGTTCTTCGCCGTGCTGCTGGAGCACTACGCGGGCGCCATGCCGCCGTGGCTGGCCCCGGTCCAGGCGGTCGGCATCCCGATCGGTGACGGGCACGTCGAGTACCTGCAGGAGTTCGCCGCGGCGGCGAAGAAGCAGGGTCTGCGGGTCGAGGTGGACGCCTCCTCCGACCGCATGCAGAAGAAGATCCGCAACCACCAGAAGCTCAAGGTCCCCTTCATGATCATCGTCGGTGACGAGGACATGGCGGCGGGCACCGTCTCCTTCCGCTACCGCGACGGTTCGCAGGAGAACGGCATCGCCAAGGACGAGGCCCTGGCCAAACTGGCCAAGGTCGTCGCGGACCGCGTCCAGGTCTGATCCGCGCGCCGATCCGTACGACGAGGCCCCCGGGAAGTGATCACTTCCCGGGGGCCTTCCTCGTGCGGGAAGGCAAGGTCATATGCTTGCCGCCATGACGATTGAGCCGGAGCAGCAGATCGGTGTGGGCACGCAGGACGCGTTCCAGCGTCTGTGGACGCCCCACCGGATGGCCTACATCCAGGGGGAGAACAAGCCGACCGGCCCGGAGGCCGGGGACGGCTGTCCCTTCTGCGGGATTCCGGAGATGTCGGACCAGGACGGCCTGGTCGTGGCCCGCGGCCGGCACGTCTACGCCGTGCTGAACCTCTACCCGTACAACGGTGGCCACCTGATGGTCGTCCCGTACCGGCACGTCGCCGACTACACCGAGCTCGACGCGCTGGAGACGGCCGAACTCGCGGACCTCACCAAGCGGGCGATGGTCGCGCTGCGCAAGGCCTCGGGTGCGCACGGTTTCAACATCGGCATGAACCAGGGCGCCGCCGCCGGGGCCGGCATCGCCGCGCACCTGCACCAGCACATCGTGCCCCGCTGGGGCGGGGACACGAACTTCATGCCGGTCGTCGGCCACACCAAGGTGCTGCCGCAACTGCTCGCGGAGACCCGCCAGATGCTCGCCGACGCCTGGCCCGTCGACTGATCAGCCGGCCGGCCGGTCCCCGCGGGTGCCGCGGCTCTCGCGCCACGTCTCCAGCAGGGCCTCGACGTCGAACTCGGTCAGGCCCAGGGGCGGTCCCGGCGGGGGCCTGAGCAGGGCGGCGCGGATCTTCTCGTTGACCGCCGTGAGGATGTCCCGCACCTGAGGCTCGGAGCGGGCCGCGAGGGCGGCCTCCCCGGCGTCCTCCGCCTCCTTGCGCAGCGCGAGCGCCGGAGGCAGGACGGCGAACCCCTCGCGGTGCAGCTTGCCCTTGATCCACCACAGCTCGTCGTACGGCGCGTCGAGGGAGGCCACCGGCTTCCCGTAACCGGGCAGGTTCTCGAATTCGCCCCGCTCGGCGGCCTGTCGGATCTGCCGGTCCACGAAGGACTCGAAGCTGACGCCAGGCGGTTTGCGCTCGGTCACGGCCGCTCCTCCGGATCGTGGGGCGCTGCCCCCTGCCCCTGCCCTGTCCGCGCCTCCAGCCAACCCACGCGCCGGTTCAGGCGTCGTAGACGTCTGCCTTGCGCGGCGCCGGCTCCTGGATGAGGCCGCTCATGATCGAGGAGCGGTTGGTGAAGCGGTCGGTGTCGACTCCGTTCTCCTCGAGCACCTTGAAGGTGGCGGCGTGGATCGACCGCAGGACCGGAGCCACCGTGCGCAGGGCGTCGTCCGCCATGAAGCGGTGGCGCCACATCGAGCTCGCCCAGACGTGCCGCAGGCCGAAGGGCTCCGGCAGGACCAGCTTGCCGCCGAAGAAGTCCAGGATCGGCGGGTACCAGGTCAGCGGGGCCCGCACGGCCAGCCGTACCACTTCCTGGACGTCCACCAGCGGCAGCGGGCGCTCCACGGTCTCCCAGAAGCGGATGCTCTTGGGCACCTCCACCACCGGGGCCGCGGACTTCGTCGTGAACAGGCCGTGTACGGGGCCCAGGGCGTGCGCGGTGACGTCCACGCGCAGGGTCTTGTAGAGCACGGTGACCGTGACCAGCATGTTGATGACCAGCTGACCGTCCCAGAGCGGGTACTGGATGCCCAGGTAGTGCCGGTTGCCGGCGCTGAACTGCTGCTCGTTGCAGATCCGGGTGATCTCGTGCGGCTTGATGAGGAAGGCGTCGACGTTCTCGCCGGTGGGGCGGGCCACCTCGCCCGCGCCCTCGCCGATCGGGGTGACGATCCAGTGCTGGATCGCGGCGGGCGGGAAGCCGCCGGTGTGCAGCGGGCCCCGCTCCAGCTTGCGGAGCTGGGCGTCGATCGCGCGTATGACGTCCCAGCTGCGGAAGGGGTGGATCTCCATCCCCTCGTTCTTGGGGGCGAGCTCCTCGGCCATCTGCCAGCTGCCCCAGCGGGTGCCCATGCCGAGGATGCCCTTGGGGCCCGCGTAGAAGACCTGGTTGCTGCGGTCCTCCGCGGTGAGCTTGGCGAGCTGGTGGCGCAGGTCCTCGCGCGCCTTCTCGTCCGGGTTGCCGGGCACGGCCTCCGGGATCTTGGCGCCGACCCCGCCGCCGGCGAGCAGCCCGTCCCAGCGGGCGCGCAGGTCCCGGGCGGTGGCCTCGCAGGTCCGGCGGGCGAGCAGCCAGCCCAGGGCCGGGGCGATGACCATGCCGCGTGCGTAGAGGCCGAGGAAGCCGGTGAGCGGCAGCCTGAACATCAGCACGGCGGCCACGATGCCGACGCCGACCAGGACCGCGGTCCCGATCCAGGAGCCGCGCCCCTTGCCGGCCAGGCTCTTGCGGAGCTGGAACAGGCCCAGCCAGAGCAGCAGGCCGGGCAGGAACAGCACCCCGCAGACCAGCGTGATCAGCCGGAGCCTGCGGTCGCGCTCCTTGCGGATGCGGGAGGCGGCCAGGCAGTGCTCCACCACCGTCTGCGGATCGGCGCCGAAGGACTGGATCAGCGGCTTGCGGCCCGACCCGAGGGTGCGGGCCTCGACGGCCCGGCAGAAGGCCTCGCCGAGACTGGGCTCGAAGAGGGAGAGCTTCGGGGGCTTGACCGTGGCCGGGTGGAGCTCGCTGTTGGCGGTGAGTATCTTCTCCAGCTTGCTGTCCTTGCCGCCGTCGCGGTACGCGGCCGAGGCGAGGGCGTTGGTCGCCGCCGTCTGCCCACCGCCACCCTGGAGAGGAATCTGCGCTCCGGGCCTGAAGTCGAATCCGTCGTCCGCCACCGCTGCCCCCATCGCTGTGCGTTCGTGCTCTTTTGGCGCGCCGATGAGCCTATCGGCGGATCTCGCCCCATGGTCATGGGACAGGGAAATGCCGCCCACCGCAAGCTGGTTGGGTGGGCGGCCTTCCCGACGCTATGTCAACTAGCTTCCCTTCTCGCCCCGTTCGCGCACCTTTTCCGCGATCTGGGGTGGCATGGGCTCATGGCGGGCGTAGGCCCGGGCGAAGCGGCCCGTGCCGTGCGAGACGGAGCGCAGTTCGACGGCGTAGCGGCCGATCTCGATCTCGGGGATCTCGGCGCGGACCCGGGTGCGCCCCGGGCCGGCCTGGTCGGTGCCGACGACGCGGCCGCGGCGGCCCGCGAGGTCGCTCATGACCGGGCCCACGTACTCGTCGGGGATGAGGACGGCGAGCTCGGCGACCGGTTCGAGCAGGTCGATGCGGGCCTCGGCGGCGGCCTCGCGCAGTGCGAGGGCGCCGGCCGTCTGGAAGGCGGCGTCGGAGGAGTCCACCGAGTGGGCCTTGCCGTCGAGGAGGGTGATGCGGACGTCGACCAGCGGGTAGCCGGCCGCGACCCCGCGGGCGGCCTGGCCCCGTACGCCCTTCTCCACGGAGGGGATGAACTGGCGGGGCACGGAGCCGCCGACCACCTTGTCGACGAACTCGATGCCGCTGCCCGGCGGGAGCGGCTCCACCTCGATCTCGCAGATGGCGAACTGACCGTGGCCGCCGGACTGTTTGACGTGCCGGCCGCGACCGGCGGCCTTGACGCCGAAGGTCTCGCGCAGGCTCACCTTGTGCGGGACGGCGTCGACCTGGACGCCGTAGCGGGTGCGCAACCGCTCCAGGGCGACGTCCTGGTGCGCCTCGCCGAGGCACCACAGGACGACCTGGTGGGTGTGCGGGTTCTGCTCCAGCCGCATGGTGGGGTCCTCGGCGACGAGCCGGGCCAGGCCCTGGGAGAGCTTGTCCTCGTCGGCTTTGCTGTGGGCCTCGATGGCGAGCGGGAGCAGCGGGTCGGGCATGGTCCAGGGCTCCATGAGGAGCGGGTCTTCCTTGGCGGAGAGGGTGTCGCCGGTCTCCGCGCGGGTGAGTTTGGCCACGCAGGCCAGGTCGCCGGCGATGCACCGGGTGAGGGCGCGCTGCTGTTTGCCGAAGGGGGCGGTGAGGGTGCCGATCCGCTCGTTCGCTTCGTGGAGGGCGCGGCCCTCTTGGCCGCGTTCGGCGAGCCCGTGCCCGCTGACGTGGACGGTCTCCTCGGGGTTCAGGGTGCCGGAGAAGACGCGGACGAGGGAGACGCGGCCGACGTACGGGTCGGAGGAGGTCTTGACGACCTCGGCGACGAGGGGGCCGGCGGGATCGCAGGTGACCTCGGGACGGGCGGAGCCGTCGGGCCGGGTGACGGTGACGGCGGCGCGTTCCAGCGGGGTGGGGAAGCCGCCGGTGACCAGTTCGAGGAGTTCCACCGTGCCGAGCCCCTGGCGGGCGCCGTCGGCGGCGGGCGCGGCCATCAGGACGGGGTGGAAGGTGCCGCGGGCGACGGCCCGCTCCAGGTCGTCCACGAGGGTTTCGACGTCGATGTCCTCGCCACCGAGGTAGCGGTCCATGAGGCTCTCGTCCTCGCTCTCGGCGATGATCCCCTCGATGAGGCGGGAGCGGGCGTCGGCGATGAGGGCGAGCTCGGTTGGGTCCGGGTCGCGCTCCACGCGCTCGCCGGAGGAGTACGCGTAGACGCGCTGGGAGAGCAGGCCGAGGAGGCCGGTCACGGGGGCGTGGCCGTCGGGGCCGGCGGGCCCGTGCAGGGGGAGGTAGAGGGGGATGACCGCGTCGGGGTCGTCTGCGCCGAAGATCTCGCCGCAGACGGTGGTCATCTGGGCGTAGTCGGAGCGGGCGGCCTCCAGGTGGGTCACGACGATGGCGCGGGGCATGCCGACGGCCTCGCACTCGTCCCAGACCATGCGGGTGGCCCCGTCGATGCCGTCCGAGGCCGAGACGACGAAAAGGGCCGCGTCCGCGGCGCGCAGACCGGCCCTGAGTTCCCCGACGAAGTCGGCGTATCCGGGGGTGTCCAGAATGTTGATCTTGATTCCGCCCCATTCGACGGGGACGAGGGAGAGCTGGACGGAACGCTGCCGGCGGTGCTCGATCTCGTCGTAGTCGGAGACGGTGGCGCCGTCCTCGACGCGGCCGGCCCGGTTGACCGCTCCGGCGGTCAGGGCGAGGGCTTCGACCAGGGTGGTCTTGCCCGATCCGCTGTGGCCGACCAGCACGACGTTCCGGATGGAGGAGGGGCGGTCGGCCGTCAGTGCCCTGCCCGCGGCTCCGGCTTGGTGTGATGTGGCTCCCATGGTGCTCGTACCTCCCGGTGGTGACGGTGAGGAGGGTGGGTTCCTTGATCGGTTTCCCGATGGGTTTCGTGATCGGTTCCCCGCGCGCTTCCTCGGATGAGGAACACGGGGTTCTTCGAGCTTTGCACTGGTGTCACACCGCGTCCATACGTCGTACCGGGCACGTACCCGGGGCGCACAGGAGGCCGTCCGTGACGTGAAGTACGTCTTACACGGCACGAACCGGTGGGTGCGCGGCGTTCGGGCGGCGGCGTGCTGGCTACGATGGGCCAGCCGGTGGCCGTGGTGGCCGTGCGGCCCAGCGACCCTCCGGGAAGGCCATGCTGAACAAGTACGCGCGTGCATTCTTCACGCGTGTTCTCACGCCATTCGCCGCTTTTCTGCTCCGGCGGGGGGTGAGCCCGGACGCGGTCACCCTGATCGGCACGGCCGGAGTGGTGGCGGGAGCGCTGTTCTTCTTCCCCCGGGGCGAGTTCTTCTGGGGCACGATCACCATCACCCTCTTCGTCTTCTCCGACCTGGTGGACGGGAACATGGCCCGCCAGGCCGGGATCTCCAGCCGCTGGGGAGCCTTCCTCGACTCCACCCTCGACCGGGTGGCGGACGCGGCGATCTTCGGCGGTCTCGCGCTCTGGTACGCGGGATCCGGGAACGACAACGTGCTCTGCGCGGTGGCGATCTTCTGCCTGGCCAGCGGCCAGGTGGTGTCCTACACCAAGGCGCGCGGCGAGTCGATCGGGCTGCCGGTGGCCGTCAACGGGCTCATCGAACGGGCCGAGCGCCTGGTGATCTCGCTGGTCGCGGCCGGTCTGTCGGGGCTGCAGACCTTCGGGGTGCCGTCCTGGATCGGCGTGCTGCTGCCGATCGCGCTGTGGATCGTGGCCGTGGGCTCGCTCGTCACGCTGATCCAGCGGGTGGTCACCGTACGCCGCGAGTCGGCCGAGGCCGACGCCGAGGCTGCCGCCGCCGACGGTGGCGCGGCCTGATGGGCAGCGCACAGGACAAGCTGGTCAGCGGGCTGTACGGGCTCGGCTGGGCCGGGGTCAAGAAGCTGCCCGAACCGGCCGCGGTGGCCCTGGGCCGGCGGATCGCGGACCTCGTGTGGAAGCGGCGCGGCAAGAGCGTGCTGCGGCTGGAGTCGAACCTGGCCCGGGTGGTGCCCGACGCCGGTCCGGAGCGGCTGCGCGAGCTGTCCCAGGCGGGCATGCGCTCGTACATGCGGTACTGGATGGAGTCCTTCCGGCTGCCGACCATGAACCCGGAGCGGTTCGGCACCGACGTCGAGTTCACGGACGAGCACATCCTGCGCGACGCCCTCGCCTCCGGGCGCGGGGTCGTCGTCGCGCTGCCGCACCTCGCGAACTGGGACCTCGCCGGGGCCTGGGCCATCGGCCACATCGGGGTGCCGTTCACCACGGTCGCCGAGCGGCTCAAGCCCGAGACCCTCTACGACCGCTTCGTGGCCTACCGGGAGAGCCTGGGCATGGAGGTCCTGCCGCACAGCGGCGGCGCCGCCTTCGGCACGCTCGCCCGCCGGCTGCGCTCCGGCGGCCTGGTCTGCCTGGTCGCGGACCGGGACCTGTCGGCCTCCGGGGTCGAGGTGGACTTCTTCGGCTCCACCGCGCGGATGCCGGCCGGGCCGGCGCTGCTGGCCCAGCAGACCGGTGCGGTCCTGCTCCCGGCCACCCTGCACTACGGCGACACGCCGAAGATGTACGGCCGGATCCACCCCGAGGTGGAGGTGCCGAAGACCGGCACGCGGATCGAGAAGACCGCCGTCATGACGCAGGCGGTGGCGGACGCCTTCGCCTGGGGCATCGCCGAGCACCCGGAGGACTGGCACATGCTGCAGCGACTGTGGCTGGACGACCTGGAGGAGCGCGCGTAGTGAAGATCGGCATCGTGTGCCCGTACTCGTGGGACGTGCCGGGTGGCGTCCAGTTCCACATCCGGGATCTGGCCGAGCACCTGATCCGTCTCGGCCACGAGGTGTCGGTCCTGGCCCCGGCGGACGACGAGACCCCGCTGCCGCCCTACGTGGTCTCGGCCGGGCGGGCGGTGCCGGTGCCGTACAACGGCTCGGTGGCTCGCCTGAACTTCGGGTTCCTCTCCGCCGCGCGGGTCCGGCGCTGGCTGCACGACGGCACCTTCGACGTGATCCACATCCACGAGCCGGCCTCGCCCTCGCTGGGCCTGCTGTCCTGCTGGGCGGCGCAGGGCCCGATCGTGGCCACCTTCCACACCTCGAACCCGCGCTCGCGCGCCATGATCGCGGCGTACCCGATCCTCCAGCCGGCGCTGGAGAAGATCAGCGCGCGGATCGCGGTGAGCGAGTACGCGCGGCGCACGCTGGTCGAGCACCTCGGCGGCGACGCGGTCGTCATCCCCAACGGCGTCGACGTGGACTTCTTCGCCAAGGCCGACCCGAACCCCGACTGGTCCGGGCAGACCCTGGGCTTCATCGGCCGCATCGACGAGCCGCGCAAGGGCCTGCCGGTGCTGATGGCGGCCTTCCCGAAGATCGTGGAGGCCTGTCCGGACGTACGGCTGCTGGTCGCGGGCCGCGGCGACGAGGAGGAGGCGGTGGCCTCGCTGCCCGCGGAACTCCGCCCGCGGGTCGAATTCCTCGGCATGGTCTCGGACGAGGACAAGGCACGGCTGCTGCGCAGCGTCGACGTGTACGTCGCCCCGAACACGGGCGGCGAGAGCTTCGGCATCATCCTGGTCGAGGCCCTGTCGGCGGGCGCCGCGGTCCTGGCCTCGGACCTGGACGCCTTCGCGCAGGTCCTGGACCAGGGCGGGGCCGGTGACCTCTTCGCCAACGAGAACCCCGACGCCCTCGCGACGGCGGCGATCGCCCTCCTGCGCGACCCGGCCCGCCGCGCGAAGCTCAGCGCCAGCGGCTCGGCGCACGTCCGCCGCTTCGACTGGTCCACGGTCGGAGCGGACATCCTGGCGGTCTACGAGACGGTCACGGACGGCGCGGCGGCGGTGGCCGAGGACGACCGCAGCACCAGCCTCCGCACCCGCCTGGGCTTCTCCCGCGACACCTCGGCCTGACCCCGCCCGGCCGGGTCCCGCCAGGGCGCTACCACCCGGCGGAGACGACCCGGTGCGGCCGGCCACCGGGGGCGATGGTCACCTCGTGGACCGCGCCCTCCCGTGGGGTCATGCGGATCCGGTCGGGGCCGAGGCCGCTGACGGCCGGCAGCAGAAGCGCCACCGGTCTGCGGAAACGCGTGTGGTCCATGATCCCCCCGGGTGGTTCGTGATCTCCCCGAACGATGTGGATCATGCGGCTTGGGGGAGAGCCCGGACCGGGGCGAGGGGCGATGACCGCCCGGGCCCCACGGAGCGGTAGGGTCGCGCAGCGTGATCGAAACCCTTGTCTGGATCGCCCTGGCTCTCGGAGTCATCGGGGTCTACCTCAGCTGGACCGCCGGCCGGCTGGACCGGCTGCACTCGCGGATGGACGCCGCGCGGGCCGCGCTCGACGCGCAGCTCGTCCGGCGGGCCTCCGTGGTGCTGGAGGTGGCCACCTCCGGGGTGCTGGACCCCGCCTCCTCGCTGGTGCTGTACGAGGCCGCGCACGGCGCCCGGCAGGCCGAGGAGGAGCACCGGGAGGTCGCCGAGAGCGAGCTCAGCCAGGCGCTGCGGGCGGTCTTCGCCGACGCCGACCAGGTCGAGGTGCTCAAGGCGGCGCCCGGTGGGGCGCAGGCGACCGAGGAGCTGGCGGCGGCCGTCCGCCGCGTGCCCATGGCCCGCCGCTTCCACAACGACGCCGTACGGGCCGCCCGCGCGCTGCGCCGCCATCGCAAGGTCCGCTGGTTCAGACTGGCCGGGCACGCCCCGTTCCCGCTGGCCTTCGAAATGGACGACGAGCCCCCGGTGGATCTTGCCGACCGGCCCACCTAGGGCCGTGAGGGACAAATGAAGGAGCCACGGGCTCCACATTGGCCCTTGTAGTGGACTGACCCGTGAGGTTTCCTCGGTCAGGTAGTACCCGTCTTCCTTTCGAGTTCCCTTCGAGTGAGGTCAATCCGTGAGCACGCTTCCCACCTCCCCCCAGTCCGCCGAGTCGGCGATCGGCACCTCGCGCGTCAAGCGCGGCATGGCCGAGCAGCTGAAGGGCGGCGTGATCATGGACGTGGTCAACGCCGAGCAGGCGAAGATCGCCGAGGACGCGGGCGCCGTCGCCGTCATGGCCCTCGAGCGGGTCCCGGCCGACATCCGCAAGGACGGCGGGGTCGCCCGCATGTCCGACCCCAACATGATCGAAGAGATCATCGAGGCCGTCTCCATCCCGGTCATGGCCAAGTCCCGCATCGGCCACTTCGTCGAGGCCCAGGTGCTGCAGTCCCTCGGCGTCGACTACATCGACGAGTCCGAGGTCCTGACCCCGGCCGACGAGGTCAACCACTCCGACAAGTGGGCGTTCACCACCCCCTTCGTCTGCGGTGCCACCAACCTGGGCGAGGCCCTGCGCCGCATCGCCGAGGGCGCGGCCATGATCCGCTCGAAGGGCGAGGCCGGCACCGGCAACGTCGTCGAGGCCGTCCGCCACCTGCGCCAGATCAAGAACGAGATCGCCCGCCTGCGCGGCTACGACAACAACGAGCTGTTCGCCGCCGCCAAGGAGCTGCGCGCCCCGTACGAGCTCGTCAAGGAGGTCGCCGAGCTCGGCAAGCTCCCCGTCGTGCTGTTCTCCGCCGGTGGCGTCGCCACCCCCGCCGACGCCGCGCTGATGCGCCAGCTCGGCGCCGAGGGCGTCTTCGTCGGCTCCGGCATCTTCAAGTCGGGCGACCCGGCCAAGCGTGCCGCCGCCATCGTGAAGGCCACCACCTTCTACGACGACCCGAAGATCATCGCGGACGCCTCCCGCAACCTGGGCGAGGCCATGGTCGGCATCAACTGCGACACCCTCCCCGAGTCCGAGCGCTACGCCAACCGCGGCTGGTAGTCATATGAGCACCCCCGTGATCGGTGTCCTGGCTCTCCAGGGCGACGTACGGGAGCACCTGATCGCCCTGGCCGCGGCGGACGCCGTGGCCAGGCCGGTCCGGCGTCCCGAGGAGCTCGCCGAGATCGACGCCCTGGTGATCCCCGGCGGCGAGTCCACGACCATGTCGAAGCTGGCCGTGCTGTTCGGCATGCTGGAGCCGCTGCGCGAGCGCGTGGCCGCCGGCATGCCCGTGTACGGCACCTGCGCCGGCATGATCATGCTGGCCGACAAGCTCCTGGACGGCCGTGAGGACCAGGAGACCCTGGGCGGCATCGACATGATCGTCCGCCGCAACGCCTTCGGCCGCCAGAACGAGTCCTTCGAAGCGAAGATCGACTTCGCGGGCATCGAGGGCGGCCCGGTGGAGGGCGTCTTCATCCGCGCCCCCTGGGTCGAGTCCGTCGGCGGCGCCGCCGAGGTGCTCGCCACGTACGACGGCCACACGGTCGCCGTGCGCCAGGGCAACGTCCTCGCGACCTCGTTCCACCCCGAGCTGACCGGAGACGACCGAGTTCACGCGTACTTCGTCGACATGGTGCGCGCGGGGCTGTAACGGCGTCCCGGTAGGATCTGAGGCGAACACTGTTGGTGACGCGAAGGAGACAGGCAGATGTCCGGCCACTCTAAATGGGCTACGACGAAGCACAAGAAGGCCGTGGTTGACGCCAAGCGCGGCAAGCTCTTCGCGAAGCTGATCAAGAACATCGAGGTCGCGGCCCGTATGGGCGGTGCCGACATCGACGGCAACCCGACCCTCTTCGACGCCATCCAGAAGGCCAAGAAGAGCTCGGTACCGAACAAGAACATCGACTCCGCGGTCAAGCGCGGCGGTGGCCTTGAGGCCGGCGGCGCCGACTACGAGACGATCATGTACGAGGGCTACGGCCCGAACGGCGTCGCGGTGCTCATCGAGTGCCTCACCGACAACCGCAACCGCGCCGCCTCCGACGTCCGCGTCGCCATGACCCGCAACGGCGGCTCGATGGCCGACCCGGGCTCGGTCTCGTACCTGTTCAACCGCAAGGGCGTCGTCCTCCTGCCCAAGGGCGAGCTCTCCGAGGACGACGTCCTGGAGACGGTGCTCGAGGCCGGTGCCGAAGAGGTCAACGACCTCGGCGAGAGCTTCGAGATCATCAGCGAGGCCACCGACATGGTCGCGGTCCGCACCGCGCTCCAGGAGGCGGGCATCGACTACGACTCGGCCGACTCCAACTTCCTGCCGACCATGCAGGTCGAGCTGGACGAAGAGGGCGCGCGCAAGATCTTCAAGCTGATCGACGCGCTGGAGGACAGCGACGACGTGCAGAACGTCTTCGCCAACTTCGACGTCTCGGACGAGGTCATGGAGAAGGTCGACGCCTGAGCGGCAGACCGTTCAGCAGCGGGGGGGGGGGGGGGGGGGGGGGGGGGGGGGGGAGGGGGGTGTGGGGGGGGGGGGGGGGGGCCACCCCCCCCCCCTCTGGTCCGAAGTACTGGCTGGCTTCGCGGAAATCCACCGTGTCCTGCGCCCCGGCGGCCGCATG